>NZ_JBFABA010000018.1:0-111579 GCF_040640115.1 Micromonospora sp. NPDC023644
GTCGGCGAGGTGCCCCGCCACCGGGCCGAGGGTCACCACGCCGCTGCCCGCGCCGGCCAACTCCCCGGCGGCGGGGGCGAGCGCGGCGTACGCCCGCCGCATCGTGGCGTGGTCGTCGAGGGCGAGGGCGGCGCGGGCGGCAAGGCAGATCCGGGCCTCGCGCAGCAGGTCGTGCGGCGAGTCCGGCAGGGCACGCAGCGCGGCGGCGGCCTCGCCGCGACGGCCGGCGGCGAGCAGGACCAGGGGACGCGCCCAGGGTTCGTACGGCCCGAAGTCCGTCCCTGCCCCGGCGACGCCCTCCTCCTGCGGCGCGGACGGCCGCAGGCACAGCAGCGCCAGCGCGAGCAGGCCCCGCTCCATGCCGGGCATCCCGCTGCCGGTGAGCCGGGCCTGTGCCGCCCGGTAGGCGGCCTCCGCCTCGTCGGGGTGCCCGCCGATCGCCAGTCGCAGGGCGGCGTACCAGGCGGTGAAGACGCCCACCAGCGGCAGGTCGTACCGCTCGGCGAGGCGTTCGGCGGCGCCCGCGTGCGCGTCCGCGGCCCTGAGGTCGGCCAGCGCGCAGCGCGCCTGGAGGAGGACGAGATGGCCGAGGACCTCGACACTCACCAACCCGTGCCGGTCGGCCAGCTCGACCAGCTCGGCGCCGATGCGGGCGCGTTCGGCGGCGAGGCCGGCCCGGCCGAAGGTGTGCAGGAAGCGGGCGTTGAGCGCGTGGGCGAGCAGCGCCGGGTGCGACAGCCGCCGGGCGATCGCCTCCGCCTCGCACGCCGCCCGGTGACCACGGTCGGTGGTGGTGCCGCGCAGTTCGAGGGCGAGGGTGCTCAGCAGCCGGCTGCGCCGTCGCGGCTCGTCCTCGCCGAGCGCGGCCAGCGCCCGCTCGGCGGCCCGGGCGACCTGGCGGGCGAGGTGTTCGTCGTCGTTGCGGGTCCAGACGGCCGGGACGTCGAAGGCGGTGAGGACGCCCTCGGTCAGGGTGGCGTCGTCGAGCCCGGCGGCGGTGGTGAGCGCCGTGGACCGCAGCCGCCGCGCCTCGTCGAGGTGGCCGGTGACGGCGAGCGCGCGGCCCAGCCCCATGACCGCGTTCAGCCGCCCGCGTACGTCGCCGTCGCCCGCCCGGTCGTGGGCGGCGAGCGCCTGCCGCCACAGGCGGGCCGCCTCGTGCGGGTGGAAGCGCCGTTCGGCCCGCTCTGCCGCCGCCCTGGCGTAGCGCGCGGCGCGGGGGGCGGTGGCGCGGCTCGCCGCGAGGGCGAAGTGGTGGGCGAGGGCGGCGACGTCCTGCGGGTGCAGCCGCTCGATCGCCTCGCCGGCGGCGGCGTGCCAGCGGGCCCGGCGCGGCGCGGACAGGTCGCCGTAGAGGGTGTCGCGCACCAGGATGTGGGTGAACCGCAGTCGCCCGCCGACGCCATGCTCGGTGAGGAAGCCGGCCGCCAGGGCCAGGTCCAGGCCGTCGAGGACCCCGGTGGCGTCGCCGGCCAGGGCGACCAGCACGTCCGGGTCGACGTCCCGGCCGAGCACGGCCGCCTGCCGCAGCAGGGTCCGTGCCCCGTCCGGCAGCCCGGTCAGCCGATGGCGGATGACGTCGCGTACGCCCGCCGGAACCTCGTGCAGGGCCGCGCTGTCGCCGGTGGCGAGCAACCGCGCCAGTTCCCGGACGAAGAACGGGTTGCCGCCGCTGCGTTGGTGGATCAGGCGTACCACTGACGGGTCCAGGTCCCGCCGGGCGGCGCTGCGGGCCAGGTCGCCGGTCGCGGGCTCGGCCAGACCGCCCAGGTGCACCCGGACGGGTTCGAGGCGGGCGATCCGGGCCAGCGCGGCCGTCAGCTCCGGGGTGATCTCGGCGGTGCGGTACGTGCCGACGATCAGCACCGGTCCGGTCACCGGCTCCGGCTCGCCGACCAGGGCGGTCAGCAGGTCCAGGGTGTCGGCGTCGGCGCGGTGCAGGTCGTCGACGACGAGCAGCACGGGCCCCCGGTCGGCCACCGTCGAGACCAGCGAGGCGACGGCGCGGCGCAGCCGGAAGCGGGCCACCGCCGGGTCCGCCGCCGGGCCCGCCCCGTCGGGCTCCGGCTGCGCGGCGCCGGGGGCGGACGCGGTGAGCGCGGCGGCGATCTGGGCCCACGGCCAGGCGACCGGGGCGCCCTCGTACTCGGGGCTGCGGCCCCACGCGCTCGTCCAGCCGGCGGCGGCCAGGTCCCGGGCGAGGGCGTCGGCGAGCGCCGTCTTGCCCGCGCCCGGCTCGCCGGAGACGAGGGCGAACCCGGGCGTGCCCTGCCGGGCGACGTGGGCGGCGGCCTGCCGCAGGGCGGTCAGCTCCTCGTCCCGGCCCACGAACGGGCGCTCGTCGGGCGGCGCCACCGCGACGGTCCGCGCGGGGGTGGTCACCTCGGCGACCGGGCCGGGCGGGAACAGCTGCGGCGCCTGGGCGAGGATGTCCGCCTCCAGTCGACGCAGCCGGGGGCCCGGGTCCACGCCCAGCTCCGCGACCAGGGTGGCGCGGGCCTGCCGCAGCGCGGCCAGCGCCTCACCCTGGCGACCCGACCGGTAGAGGGCGGTGGCCAGCAGCCGCCAGGCGTCCTCCCGCAGCGGGTGGTCGGTGGTGTGGGCCCGCAGTCCGCCGGCGGCCTCGGCGGCCCGGTCGAGCGCCAGCAGCGCCTCCGCCCGCCGCTCGACGGCCAGCATCCGCAGCTCGTCGAGCCGGTCGATCTCCGCGCGGGCCCAGGGCTCCCCCGCGAACTCCGCGTACGCCGGACCGCGCCACAGGCCGAGGGCATCGTCCAGGCGGCCCAGCGCGGACGCGGCGCCGCCCGCCGCGAGCAGCTCGCCGGCCTCGCCGACGGCCGCCTCGAACCGCCAGGCGTCCACCGCGTCCGGGGCCGCGCGCAGCGAGTAGCCGGGCGGGGCGGTCACCAGCAGGCGGGCCGGTTGCCGGGGTGCCCGGCCCGGTTCCAGGATGCGACGCAGGTCGGCGACGAACGTCCGGATCGCCCCCACCGCGCCGTCCGAGGGCGTCTCCCACAGGTCCCCGACGAGCCGCTCGACCGGCACGACCCGGCCCCGGGCGACGAGCAGGCGGGCCAGCACGGCCCGGTGGCGGGGGCCCTTCAGCGCGACGGGACCGGCGTCGCGCACCGCGCGCACCGGCCCCAGCACGCCGAAGGCCACCGCGTCCCCCGCCGGCTGCCTGGTCATGGCACCAATCTAGGCAGGTCCCGGCGGGCAGGCGCCCACGGCCGGGTCACCGCGCCGCTCATCCGTTGCTGACCGGGCGCTGATCGCCTCCGGGCACGCTCGGGGCCGGACGACGTGGTCCCCGGACCACCACACCCGCCGCGAGGGCGGCACCACAGGAAGGCCCACCATGAACCCGACGATCAGCGGATTCGACCGCCGGCGCGTCACCGTCGCCGACGGCGTGACGCTCAGCGCGGCCGTCGCCGGCGCAGGCAGCCCGATCGTGCTGCTGCACGGCTTCCCGCAGACCCACCTCATGTGGCGGCACGTCGCCGCCGACCTCGCCGCCGACCACACCGTGATCTGCCCCGACCTGCGGGGCTACGGCGACAGCGACAAGCCGGCCGACCCGGACGGGACCGCGTACTCGAAGCGAACCATGGCCGCCGACGTCGTCGCGCTCGCCCGGGCGCTGGGCCACGAGCGGTTCGCGCTCGCCGGACACGACCGCGGCGCCCTGGTCGCCGTCCGCGCCGGCCTGGACCATCCCCGGGCGATCACCCATCTCGCCGCGCTGGACGTGCTGCCCACCCTCGACATGTGGGACGTCATGCGCGGCACCACCGCCGCCGTCGGCTTCCACCTCTACCTGATGGCCCAGCCCCCGGGCCTGCCCGAGCGGCTGATCGGGGCGAGCCCGGACGCCTTCTTCGGCCACTTCCTCGACGCCTGGACCCGCAACCCGGACGCCATCCCCGCCGAGGTGCGGGCGGCGTACCTGCGGGCGTCGCGGGAGGCGGTCGCCTCCATCGTCGCCGACTACCGGGCCTCCGCCGGGATCGACGTCGAGCACGACCGCGCCGACCGGGCCGCCGGCGCCACGCTGCGGATGCCGGTGAGCATGCTGCAACAGGACTGGGGCGCCGCCCTCGGCTACGACGCGGCCGGGCTGTGGCGGGCCTGGGCGCCGGAGCTGGAGCACCGGACCGTCACCTGCGGTCATTTCATGGCCGAGGAGGCGCCGACCGAGGTCGTCGGGGCCCTGCGCGCCCTCCTGGCCAGGTAGCGCCGCGGCGGGCGGTCGCCGGCCGGTCCCCCGCCCGGGTCCCGGTCCGACCCGGTCGTCGGGCCCGCCGCATCCGCCGGGGCGGCCGGGTTCCGGCAACCTCACTACTCTGGCGTACGTGACGACGCGCACCACGTACGCCGGCGCGGCCCCGAGCCGGGTCGCGGCCTCCCGCCGAGGGACGGCGGCGTGGTGACCGGCCGGCTGACGCAGCTGTGGCGCTACCCGGTGAAGTCGATGCTGGGCGAGCGGCTGCCCGCCGCCGACGTCGGCCCGGCGGGGGTGACGGGCGACCGGCGGCTGGCCCTGCGGCACCGGGACACCGGGCGGGTGGCCAGCGCGAAGCACCCCCGGCTCTGGCGCGGCCTGCTCACGCTCCGCGCGGCCGGCGCCGCACCCGACGCGGTACGGATCACGCTGCCCGACGGGCGCGCCCTGTCCAGCGCGGACCCCGACGTCGACGAGGTGCTCTCCCGGGTGCTCGACGTCCCGGTGACGCTGATCGACCGGCCGCCCGCCGGGGCGGTCCTGGACCGGGCCGACCCGGACGCGGTGCTGGCCGCCGGTGTCGCCGCCGAGGTCCCGGTCGACGCCAACCCGCTCGGGGCGGCGGCGCCGGGCACCTTCTTCGACTTCGCCCCGGTGCACCTGGTCACCACGGCCACCCTGGCCCGGGTGGCCGCCGCGCTTCCGGGCGGCACCGTCGAGGCGGTCCGCTACCGGCCCAACCTCGTGCTCGACGTCGACGTGGACGGCTTCGCCGAGAACGACTGGGTCGGCCGTGAGCTGCGGGTCGGTTCCGAGCTGGTGCTGCGGGTGCTCGCCCCGACCCCGCGCTGCGCCGTGCCGACCCTGGCGCACGGGCCGCTCCCCCGGCAGGCAGAGGCGCTGCGCGTCCCGGCCCGCCTCAACCGGGTCGCGCCGCTGCCACAGCTGGGCCCGCAGCCGTGCGTGGGCGCGTACGCGCAGGTGGTGCGAGGCGGTCGGGTGGAGCAGGGGTCCGTGGTCGAGGTCGGCTGAGCCGCCTCAGTCCTCGTCCTCGTCGTCGTCGCGCGACGACGTGTCGACCCGGTCGAGCAGGGCGTCGAGGCGGGCCGCCGTGTCGGGCGGGAGCTGCCCCTCCTCGGCCGCCTCGGCGAGGCGTTCCCGCAGCTGTTCGACCCGCTTGGCCCGGTCCTTCGGCTTGCCCCGGCTCAGCTCGGCGAACTTGTCCCGCAGCCCCTCGACCGTCTTGCGGTCGATCTCGCCGCGGGCCTGCGCCCAGGCGAGCACCGCGGCGAACTCGGCGGCGATCTGCCGCAGGCCGACCGGGTCGGGCCGCCTGGTCACCGGCGGCGGGGCCGAGGTGGTGGCCGGCGGCGGCGTCGGCTCGGCCGAGGTCGGGTCCCCGGCCGGCGTGCCGGTGGCGGGGGCCGCCACCGGTGGCCGGCCTGCACCGTCGCCGAGGACGAGCGCCCCGACGAGCCCGACGAGCAGCGCGACGCCGACGGCGACCAGCACGGTGAGGGACCGGTCCCGGGGCGCCCCCGGCCCACCGGTCGGGGCGGGACGGGCGGCGCGGCCGGCCACGGGGTGCCGCCCGCCCACGGGGGCGGGGTACGGCACCCCGGCGCGGCCGGCGCGCCCCGGGTCCGACGGCGGCGGCGAGCGGTCGATCAGGGTCGGCGGGTGCGCCGCGCCGGCGGACAGGGTCGGCAGGATGGCCGTGGCCGGGTCGGCCGGGGCCCCCGCGCCGAAGCGGGCGGAGAGCTGCGCCGCGCTCGGCCGGCGCGCCGGGTCGGTGGCGAGGCAGGCCAGGGTCAGCTCGGCGATGTCGGCCGGCAGCCCGGGGACCCGCGGGGGCGGCACCGGCGGGTGCCCGGCGTGCACCTCCAGCGCGTCCTCCCAGGTCTGCACGGGCAGTGGGGCCCGGCCCGTGAGGGTGCGGTAGAGCAGCGCCCCGAGCGCGTAGACGTCGCTGGCCGGGTTCGGCGGGCCGGGCCGCATCCGCTCCGGGGCGAAGTAGGCGGGCGTGCCCATCAGCAGCTCGCCGGTCTGCCCGGCGCGCGGGTGGTGCGGTCCGGCGAGCGCGGCGATGCCGAAGTCGAGCACCTTGGCGCCGGTCTCGGTGAGCATGACGTTGCCGGGCTTGACGTCGCGGTGCACCACGCCGATGCGGTGGGCGGCGGCGAGCGCGGCGGCGACCTGACCGGCCACCCGCACCGCCTCCGGCCACGGCAGCGGGCCGGCGGCGAGCCGGTCGGCGAGGTTGCGCCCTTGGACCAGCTCCATCACCAGGTACGGCACGACCACGCCGCCGTCCAGGCTCGCCTCGCCGTAGTCGTACACCTGGGTGACGTGCGGGTGGGTGAGCCGCGCGGCGGCGCGGGCCTCGCGCTGGATGGTCGCCCGCAGCTGCGGGTCGGTGGCGAACTCCCGGGTGAGGGCCTTGACCGCGACGGGGCGGTGCAGCACCTCGTCGTCGGCGCGCCACACCTCGGACATCCCGCCGAGGCCGATGCGCTCGCGCAGGACGTACCGGTCGTGCAACCGCAGGGTGGGCGAGAACGGCGACATAGCCGTTCAGTCTGCCCTGCCTGCGGGCGCGCCCACCAGCCGCGTGCCGGTCGTCGCGGGTCGGGCGGCGACGGCCGGCACGCGGCGACGGTCAGGAGCAGCGCGGCGCGCCAGCGACCGGCGCCGGCTGGATCCGGTCGGCGAGCCGGCGCAGGACGTCGGCGGCGACCAGCCGGGTGGGGGCGAGCCGCGCGACGCGTGGCCGCTCCGGGCGGACGGGGGCGTCCGGCCGGGCGGAGTTGACGTGGCGGGTCACCGCGTCGATGGCGAGGACGAAGCCGGTGGGCTGTTCCATGGTCAGCTCCCTGGGACGGGTCCGGTGGTGGACCGGACGACGAGTGCGGTGGGCAGCAGGACGTGGCCGGCCGCCGGATCGGCGGGCGGGTCGAGCAGGAGTCGGGCGGCGATGCGCCCCTTCTCCTCGGCGGGTTGCCGCACGGTGGTGAGGCCGGCGGTGGCGGCCTCGGCGATGTCGTCGAAGCCGGTGACCGAGACGGACGGCCGGCCGGCCCCGGCAAGGGCGTCGAGGACGCCGAGGGCGAGCACGTCCGCGCAGGCCAGCACCGCCGTGGGCGGTTCGGGGGCGGCGAGGGCGGCGGCGACGGCCGTGGCCCCGGCCGACCGGCTGTTGTCGGTGGCGGCGAGCACGGTCAGCTCGGACCAGGCGACGCCGACCTCGGCGAAGGCGTCGGCGAACCCGGCCAGCCGCGCCCGGGTGGTCGGGTGGGCGACGTCGGCCACGCCGGCGAGGCGCAGTTCGCCCGGGGCCGCGCCGGGCCGGACGGCGTCGCCGAGCAGGGCGACCCGCCGGTGCCCGAGTTGCGCCACGTGCGTGGCGACGGCCCGGGCGGCGGCCCGCTCGTCGATGCCGACGTAACGGTCGTCGGGGCCGGCGTCGTCGCGGGGAGCGGTGGTGACGACGGGCAGGTTGCGCTCGCGGAGCACGTCGACGACCCAGCCCTCGTCGCCGACGCAGTAGACGCAGAAGCCGTCGACGGCGGCGTTCTCCACCGCCCGCCGCGCGGCGGCCTCGTCGGCCGGCAGCGGCACGAGCAGCAGGCTGGTGCCGTGCCGCTCGGCCGCCTCCGCGACGCCGGCCAGGAAGCGGACCGCGAAGGGGTCGGTGAAGGCGTACGACAGCCGCGGCTCGAAGAGCACCCCGATGGCGCCGACGTAGCCGCGCCGCAGCGACCGGGCGGTGGGGTTGGGGCCGGGGTAGCCGAGCTGCCGCGCGGCGTCGAGGATCCGCTGGCGCAGCGCGGCGGAGAGCTGGTCGGGCCGGCTGTAGGCGTTGGAGACGGTGCTGCGGGACACGCCGACGGCGTCCGCGACGGCCTGCAGGGTCGGCTTCACCGCGCCTCCTCTGTATCGATTCAGACTGGATCGATACAGAGACTAGGCGGAGGGGGCCGCCCTCGTCAACGCCGCACGGCGGGCGCGACGAAAACACCCCGCCCGGTCAGGCCGGACGGGGTGGTCGGAGGTGGGTGGTCAGGGCTTGCGGGCCACTGCCCCGTACATGCTGATCTCGGCCGCCGAAGGGCGCGGCTGCGGGGCGTCCTCGGCCCGCCACTCGGCGACCGAGGTGAGGCCCGGCTCCACCAGCTCCAGCCCGTCGAAGAACCGGGCGAACTCGGCCCGGGTGCGCAGGTTGATCAGGCCGTGCGGGCTGCCGCCCCGGGCCGCCGCCTTCGCCTCCTGCGCCACCTCCGGGGGGAGGTAGTCGTGGGTGGCGTGCGAGGCCGCCAGGTAGCTGCCGGGCGGCAGCGCGTCGAGCAGCCGGCCGACCACGGCGTACGGGTCGTCGTCGTCGCCGACGAAGTGCAGGATCGCGACCAGCATCAGCGCGACCGGCCGGGACAGGTCGATGGTGCGCAGCAGGTCGGGATGGTGCAGGATCCGCTCCGGGTCGCGCAGGTCGGCGTCGATGTAGGCGGTGGCGCCCTCGGGCGAGCTGGTCAGCAGCGCCCGGGCGTGCGCGAGCACGATCGGGTCGTTGTCGACGTAGACCACCCGGGACTCGGGGGCGACCGCCTGGGCGACCTCGTGGGTGTTGTCGGCGGTCGGGATGCCGGTGCCGATGTCGAGGAACTGGCGGATGCCCGCCTCCCGGGCGAGATGACGCACCGCCCGCTGGAGGAAACGGCGGTTCTCCAGGGCGGCGGTGCGGATGGTCGGGAAGGACGCCGCCACCGCGTCGCCGGAGTCCCGGTCGGCCTGGAAGTTGTCCTTGCCGCCGAGCCAGTAGTTGTACCGGCGGGCGGGGTGGGCCACCGACGTGTCGATGCGGTCGCTCGGGTGGGCGGGGCCGGTCGTCGTACCCGGGGCATCGGTGGTCAAGGCAGCCTCCACGACTCTGCGCCGCCCGCGACGGGGGGCGTCCGTCCACTGTCGCCGGTCGGCGACCATGGTAGCCGCACCGCCCCCGGGGCGAGGCCCCGCCGCGGTCACCCCGGGTAGAGGTCGTCCAGGATCCCGCCGAGGATCTCCGGCGTACGCTCCGGCGGCTCGGCCTCCACGCAGAGCCGCTCCATCGCCACGGCGTAGTAGTCGAGGTCGTCGCGCTTGTCGAGGTAGAGCGCGCTGGTGAGCTGTTCGATGTAGACGATGTCGGGCAGCTCCCGGTCGCCGAAGCGCAGGATGGTGAAGGCCCCGCCCGCGGCGGCGTGCCCACCGGCGGCGAACGGAATGACCTGGAGCCGGATGTTCGGCGACTTGGTCGCCTCGATCAACGCCGCCACCTGCTCGCGCATCACCCGCGGGCCGCCGATCGGCCGGCGCAGCGCGGCCTCGTCGACCACCGCCCAGAGCTGCGGCGGGTTCTCGCGGTGCAGCAACCGCTGCCGCTGCATGCGCAGCGCGACCCGGCGCTCGATCTCCGCCGGCGCGGCGCGCCCGTGCCCGAGCAGCACCACCGCCCGGGCGTACTCCCGGGTCTGGAGCAGGCCGGGGACGAACTGGACCTCGTAGCTGCGGATGAGCGCGGCGGCCGCCTCCAGGCCCAGGTACGACTGGAACCAGTTCGGCAGCACGTCACCGTAGCGGTGCCACCAGCCCGGGCTGTTGGCGTCGCGGGCGAGCTTGAGCAGCGCCTCCCGCTCCGCGGGCGCGGTGACGCCGTAGAGGGTGAGCAGGTCCGCGACGTCGCGCTCCTTGAAGCCGACCCGGCCCAGCTCCATCCGGCTGATCTTCGACTCCGAGGCGCGGATCTCCCAGCCGGCGCCCTCCCGGGTCACCCCGCTGGACTCGCGCAGCCGGCGCAGCTGGGCGCCGAGCAACATGCGCAGCACGGTCGGGCCGGTCCCCGGACCGCCCTCGGCGGGACCCACCGTCACAGCCGACCTCCACATGCGGTTCGTGCCGGCCAGGTGCCCCCGCGCGGCCGACGTGTAAGCATGCCATGAACCGTGAGTGAGGTGAACTTCCTCGGTGCGGACAGTTCGTCCGTCGGCCGGACGCGGTCAGGCGATCAGATTGTCGAAGTCGCCGTCGCGGGCGCCGAGCACGAAGGCGGCGATCTCGTCCACCGTGTAGATCAACGCCGGCCCCTCGGGGTGCCGGGAGTTGCGCAGGGCGATGCCGGCGCCGCCGGGCAGCTCGGCCAGCTCGACGCAGTTGCCGCTGGGGTTGCTCCGGCGACTCTTCTGCCAGTCGAGCGGGGGCAGCTGGGTGGTGGGAACGCCGTTCGGAGGCTGCTGCATGGACGTCTTTCTCTCGCGAGCCCCGGCGACGCCGGGCAGTGGTGCCTGGTCAGGGGCGCACGGCATCGACGAAGGGCTTCCTGCACGTGCATCTGCTATTGCATCTGCATCGGACAGCGAGCATGATAACGCACGTGAACGGTGCCCATCTGTTCACGCAGAGTTACCCCACCTGGGCTGCCACCAGGAAGGACGGGACCCGGGCGCGGGTGCGGACCGCCGCGCGCCGGGCGCAGACACGTGGTGATGGGAGGTCTCGTGCCGGATCCGATGACCATCGCGTCCGGCATCTGTGCGGCCGGGGCGCTCGTCACCTCCTGGCAGCTGCGGCGGCGCGCCATCGCGGCCGAGGCCGAGATCGGGCACCTCCAGGCCGAGCTCGCCGCCGAGCGGCACGCCGCCAGCCACGACCCCCTCACCGGCCTGCCCAACCGCCGCGCGTTCTACCGCCTGGCCGCCACGCTGCTCACCGACGCGGCCGGGCAGCCGCTGATCGCCGTGGTGCTCGACCTCGACGACTTCAAGCAGATCAACGACCGCTACGGGCACGCCGCCGGCGACCAGGTGCTGGTCAGCGTCGGCCAACGGCTCGCCACCTTCGCCGGGGACAACCTGGTCGCCCGGCTCGGCGGCGACGAGTTCGCCGGGCTGCTGGCCAGCCCGACGATCGACCGGCGGTGGATCGAGCACGCCACCCGGCGGCTCTGCGACAGCCTCGCCGCGCCGATCCCGCTGGGCGGGCTCAGCGTCCGGGTGACCGCCTCCGTCGGGCTCGCCCCCGTCACCGGGCCGGCGCAGCTCACCGAGGCCCTGGACCGGGCCGACGCCGCCATGTACCGGGCCAAGAGCCTCGGGGTGGCCCGCCCACCCCGGCAGCTCGTCGACACCGCCCACCTGGCGGAGTGCTGAGCGGCAGAGCCCGTCCTCCTCGCGGGCCTGGGGGCGTCGGGCCGGGCGCGCCCGGTCCTCCCGGCGCCCGCCATCGGCGGCGCCGCCCGGCCCCTCCACCACCGGCCCCGCCACGACGC
Source organism: Micromonospora sp. NPDC023644 (assembly GCF_040640115.1). Lineage (NCBI taxonomy): Bacteria > Bacillati > Actinomycetota > Actinomycetes > Micromonosporales > Micromonosporaceae > Micromonospora > Micromonospora sp. NPDC023644. The sequence continues at coordinate 11,523 of NZ_JBFABA010000018.1, forward strand.
GTCTGGACGTGTCTCGCGCCGGTTGCCGGGTATGCCGGCCGCGTCAGCGCCGCGCCGGCCGAGAGGGGAAACACCGTGGCGAGCATCCGGGCCCTGGTCCTGAACTGCACCCTCAAGCGGTCCCCCGCCCCGTCGAGCGCCGAGGTGCTCGGGCGCGAGGTGCTCGACGCCCTCGCCGATCAGGGCGTGGCGGGCGACCTGGTCCGCGTCGTCGACCACGACGTGCGATTCGGCGTCTCCACCGACGAGGGCGACGGCGACGGCTGGCCCGCCATCCGGTCCAGGTTGATGGCCGCGCAGATCCTCGTCCTCGCCACGCCGATCTGGCTCGGCCAGCCCTCCGCCGTGTGCAAGATGGTCCTCGAACGGCTCGACGCCGAGCTCTCCGAGACCGACGCCGAGGGCCGGCTGCTCACCTACGGCAAGGTGGCCGGGGTGGCGGTCGTCGGCAACGAGGACGGCGCGCACCACACCATCGGCGAGGTGCAGCAGGCCCTCAACGAGGTCGGTTTCACCTGCCCCGCGGCGGGCGCCACCTACTGGGTCGGCGAGGCGCTGCACAAGGTGGACTACATCGACGCCCGGCCCAAGCCCGACACCACGGGCCGCACCACGAAGGCGCTGGCGCTCAACAGCGCGCACCTGGCCCGGCTCCTGGCCGAGCAGCCGTACCCGCCGCCGGACGCCCGCGCCGCCGGGGTCGGCCCGAGCCGCGAGCCGGCCTGACGGTCAGCGCCAGCCGTAGCCGGCGCGCAGGGCCTGCCCGACCCGGTCGAAACGGGCCCGGTCCAACACCGCGCCCTCGCGGCGGATGCTGTCCTCGCGCATGGTCAGCACGCGGTCCAGCCGCACCCAGCTCGGCCGGTTGTCCCGGTCCCACTCGCCCGGGCCGAGCGCGAGCCAGTGCCGCTGGCCGTCGCGCTCGCTCTGACTGGACAGCATCAGCCCGAACAGCGTCCGGCTGTGCCGGCCCACCACCAGCACCGGGCGGTCCTTGCCCTGGCGGGGGTCGTCCTCGTACGGCACCCAGGTCCAGACGATCTCCCCCGGGTCGGCGTGCCCGTCGAGCTCCGGGGCGTACGCCAGTTGCCGGCGCTGCAACGCGGCGACCTGGCGGGGGCGGGCGACCTGCGCCGGGCCGGGCCGGGGCCGGCGCGGCGACGGGATGACGCCGCCGATGCGGGCCGCCACACTCCTGAGAAGTCCTGCCACGACCGGCAGCCTATCCCCCGCCGCGGGTGCCGGCCCGGGCGGGACAATCCGGTGGACCGGGCCCGGGTGATCGGTCAGGATCGGCGCCATGCCGGTTCCCGCCCACCAGGTCCGTGCCCGTCACACCGCCGACACCGTGACCGTGTACCAGGCGTACCCGCCGGAGATCGCCCGTCCGGCGCTGGCCGCCGGCCGCTTCGTGCCGCCGTTCAAACGAGAACGGATGACCTGGATCAAGCCGTCGTTCCGCTGGATGATGTACCGCTGCGGCTGGGCCACGAAGCCCGGGCAGGAGCGGGTGCTGGCCGTCGAGATCACCCGCGCCGGCTTCGAGTGGGCGCTGGCCAACTCGTGCCTGAGCAGCTTCGACCGCGACCGCCACCCGGACCGGGAGGCCTGGTCGCGGCGGCTGCGGGCCAGCCCGGTGCGGGTGCAGTGGGACCCGGAGCGGTCGCTGCGCCTGGCCCCGCTGCCGCACCGGTCCCTCCAGGTCGGGCTCTCCGGCGAGGCGGTGCGGCGCTACGTCGACGAGTGGCTGGTCGGCCTCACCGACGTGACCCCGACCGCCCACGCGGTACGCGCGGCGCTCGACGCCGGCGACGACGCCGCCGCCGAGGCGCTGCTGCCCCCGGAACGCCCGTACCCGCTGCCGGCCGACGTGGCCGCCGTGGTCGGCGCGACGGCGCCGTGACGGAGCCGGGCGCCGGGCCGCTCCGGCCCGGCTCCGCACGCCACCTGCCGCTGCTCCAGCCGGTCCTCGAGGTGGGTCCCCTCGACCCCCTTCCGCCCTGGCCGGTGGCCGACGTCGGGCCGTGGCTGGCGCTCTCCGGTGCCCTGAGCGCCGCCGAGGTGGGCGCCGCCGTGGCCCGGATCGCGGCGTACAACCACCTCGACGACCGCACGGTGTGGCCGGGGGACGACGATCCGCTGACCGCCGTGCTGCCGGTGGCGGCGGCCGGCCCGGAGCCTGGCGCCCTGGTGGTGCCCGGCGGCCTGCGCCTCAGCGACCCGGCCACGCAGGCGCGGGTCGACCCGGGCTGCTGCAGTGACCTGAACGACTGGCGCGAGTGGTACGGGATTCCGGCGGGCGCCTCGCCGGACCTGGGCCACGATCCCGACCCCTGGGTGGAGCTCCGGCCGGGGGGCACGGTCCGGGTCTGGGCGGACGAGCGGGGCGGTTCCTGGGTAAACGTCCCCGTCGACGAGCTGACGAGACTCGTCGACGGCGTCCAGGCGGACCTGGCCGGGTTCCTGCGGGCGCTGCGGAGCTGGGCCGAGGACGTCGTTCCCGCCGGCGCGGACGCGCTGGTCGCGAGCCTGGACCGGCATCTGCGGGTGTCGGGACCGGGTGCCCAGGGCGCGACCGTGAGCCGACCGGCGGTGCCGGGCGGCGCCGTACCCGCCCGGCACGTGCTTGACTGAGGCGTCGGTGCCGGCACGGGCGGGGGTGGTGCCAGGTGGTCTTCGAGCTGCGGACGCGGGGCCCGGCCGCGGGGCCGACGGCGGTCGGTCCGAGCCGGCCGCCCGCCCGCTCCCGGCGGCGGGTCGCTGGCGCGGCGGCGCTCGCCCTGCTCCTGCTGGCGGGCGCGACCGGTTGCACCGGGAGCGGGCCTCCGCAGCCCCCGCCGGCCGGCGCCGCGTCCGCCACCGCCGGCACGGGTCCGTCCCCCACGCCGGGCGCGCCGGCGGTCGAGACCCGCGACGACCTGGCGGGCCTGTTCCGGCAGGCCGGCCTGCGGGGCACCTTCGTGCTGTACGACGTGACGGCCAATCGCGTCGTCATGGTCGACCGGGAGCGGGCCGAACGCCGGCTCGTCCCCGCCTCGACGTTCAAGATCCCGCACAGTCTGATCGCGCTGGAGACCGGCGTGGTGCGCGACGAGCGGGAGAAGGTCCCGTACGGCGGCCGGCCGCAACGCGTCGCCGCCTGGGAGCGGGACATGGGGCTGCGCGACGCGGTCCGGGTCTCCAACGTGCCGGTGTTCCAGGAGCTGGCCCGCCGCATCGGGCCGGACCGGGAACGGGAGTGGCTGCGCCGGCTCGGCTACGGCAACGGCCAGGTCGGGCCGGTGGTGGACCAGTTCTGGTTGCGCGGGCCGCTGGAGATCTCGGCCGACGAGCAGGCGCGGTGGCTGGCCCGGCTGGCCCGGGGCGAGCTGCCGGCCGACCGGGGGCACCAGGCCACCGTCCGGGACATCCTGCGCCTGGAGCGCGCCGCCGGGTACGCCCTCCACGGCAAGACCGGCCAGACGGACGCCACCGACCCGGGCACCGGATGGTGGGTCGGCTGGGTCGAACGCGGCGACCGGCTGTACTGCTTCGCGCTGAACGTGGACATCCGCGCGGACGGCGACGCCGACAAGCGCCTGCCGCTGGGCCGGCAGCTGCTGCACCGCCTCGGCGCCCTGCCCACCGCCTGACGCGGCGGATAATCGCTTGCCGCACCCCGGGCGACTCCGCCATCGTGCGTCCATGACGTTCTGACGGGCAGCACCCCCAGCACCGAGGCGCGCGGCACCGAGCGGTGTCGTGCAGCCCTCCGTTCCCGTTCCCGTTTCCGCGAGAAGCGAGCGTCCTTGTCTCAGCACCAGCCCCCGCGGCGGTCCGCCCCGGCCACCGTCGCCGTGTTCGCCTCCCCCACCAGCTGGATCGAATCCGACGCCCTCGCCCAGTGCCAGCAGGTGGCCGCCCTCGACGGCATGATCCATGTCGCCGCCATGCCGGACCTGCACCCGGGCAAGGGCGCCCCCATCGGCGCCGCCATGGCGTCGACCGTGCTGTACCCGTTCCTGGTGGGCTCCGACATCGGCTGCGGCATCGCCGTGTTCCCCATCCGGCTCAAGCGGGCCGTGCCGGAGCGGCTCGCCGCCCGGTTCCCCGACCTCGACCGCCCGCTCGACCCGCAGGCCGACGCCGACGACCCCGCCTGGGCCGTCGTGGCGGGCGACATCCCCGCCGGCCACACCGAAGGGCTCGGGACGGTCGGCCGGGGAAACCACTTCGTCGAGCTGGCGCGCGTCGGAACGGTCTTCGAGCCGGGCCACGCGAGCCGGCTCGGGCTCGACGCCGGCGACCTCGTGCTCGTCGTCCACTCCGGTTCCCGGGGGCTGGGCGAGCGCATCCTGCGGACGCACACCGAGGCCCACGGCGCGGGCCCCGCCCCTGATCCGGCGGCCTACCTGGCGGCGCACGACGACGCCGTACGGTGGGGCTCGCTCAACCGGCGGCTGCTGGCCGCCCGGGTCGCCCACGCCCTGGGGGCCGAGCCCACCGAGCCCGTCGTCGACCAGTGCCACAACCTGGTGGAGGTCCGCGACGGGGTCTACCTGCACCGCAAGGGCGCGGCGCCGGGCGACGGCCGCGACGTGCTCGTCGCCGGCACCCGGGGCACCCCCTCCTACCTGGTGGCCGCCCACGCCGGCCCGGACGCCAACCACTCGGTGGCGCACGGCGCGGGCCGCAAGATGTCCCGCGCCGACGCCCTGCGTCGGAGCCGGGCCAAGCACACCGTCGAGGAACTGCGGCGTACCCCGGTGGGGTCGCTGGTGGTGTGCGGCGACCGGCAGCTGCTCTTCGAGGAGGCGCCCACGGCCTACAAGCGCATCGAACGGGTGATCGCCGACCTCGTCGACCACGACCTGGCCACGCCCGTGGCCACCACAGTCCCCCTGGTCACCTACAAGACGCCCGACGTCGGGCCCACCGCCCGACCGGACCGCCGCGACGACCGCCGCAGGCGGGGCAAGCCGTGAGCCTCCATCTGCTCATGTCCGCCGGGCGCGGCCCGCAGGAGTGCGCCTGGGCGCTGGCCCGGCTGCTGCGGCGCCTGGAAGCCGAGGCCGCCCGGCGGGGCGTGACCACCCACCGGGTCCACAGCGTGCCCGGTGACCGGGCTGACACCTACCGATCGGTCCTGGTCCGGATCTCCGGCGGCGACGCGGAGGCGTTCGCCGCCTCGTGGACCGGCACCCTGTGCTGGCAGGCGCCCAGCCCCTACCGGGCGAGCACCGGCCGGAAGAACTGGTACGTCGTCGCCCGACCGTGCCAGCTCGACAGCCCGACCACCGTGTTCGCGGAGGCGGACGTGGACATCGTGGCCTGCCGTACCGGCGGGCCCGGCGGCCAGCACCGGAACAAGGCCAGCACGGCGGTGCGGGCCACCCACCGTCCCTCCGGCATCGTCGTCGTGGTCGACACCGAACGGCAGTTCAGCCTCAACCGCCGCCTCGCCCTGCAGTTGCTGCGGCAGCGCCTCGCGCACGGCGACGAGACCGCGGAGCGCGCCGTCGTCACCGCCCGGTGGCGGATCCACGACGAACTCGTCCGCGGCGACCCCACCCGCGTCGAGCGCCCGGAACCGTCGGGGCGGGAGACGGCCCCGACGCAGCGGACGCGCAGCCGGCGCCCTGCCCGCGGCTCGGCCGCGTCAGCCTCGTGACCGGCAGGAGCCGGGCGTCGTCGGCACCGTCACCCGCACGCGCTCGTCCTCCGGGCGGCTGCCGATGTCGTGTGGCGCGGCTCCTCCGGGACTTCCTCGGGCGGGTCCACCCCTGACCGTCCCCGCGGTCGGGGGCGGCTGGCCGGGGCGCGACCGGATCCGCGCCCTAGGTGAGGCAGGCGAGGAGGTCCCGGTATGCCTCGTCCACCCTGCCGTGCGCGGTGTGCACCACCCTGGTCCCGGGCCGGGTGGCGACGACCGCGAGCAGCCGGTCGTACATCGCCGCCAGCTCCGCGGCCCCGCCCTGCCGGTCGAGCAGGCGCTGGGCGTCGAGATGCGCCGGGTCCGTGGAGGTACGGCTGCGTTCGGCGAACCGCCGCAGCGCGTTCTCCTTGTCGTCGAGCAGGACGATCTCGTGGAACTCGGCGCCGGCGTCGCGCGCCACGCGCTCGGCCTGCGCGATGAACTCGGGGCGGCCGAGGAACTGCGGGACGATCACGTCGTGGCGGCCGGCCAGGTGCGCCCGGGCCGCCGCCAGGGCGACCGCGCGGGCGAGCAGCCCGGCGGGACCGGGGTGCTCCCGCCACCCCCCGACGAGTTCGCGGATCCGGTCGATGTCGAGGTCGAGCGCGAGCGGATGGTCCTCGACGTACCTGCGGGCCAGCGTCGACTTGCCGCAGCCGGGCGGACCGTTGAGCACGATCAGGCGCGGCACCGGCCCGGCAGCCGGCTGGGCCTCCGTCATGACCCGCCTCCCCGGTCGGCCCGGCGGCGCCCGTACCGACGCCCACGATGGTACGTCCGCCCGCCGGGCGCGGGTGCCCGTGCGGCGCGGGCCGTCCCGGGGTTCGCAGGGACGGCCCGCGCCGCGCGTGGTGGGTCAGGAGGACCCGGGCTTCGTGGCGGCCGGTGGCGCGCCGGCGGTCACGAGGGCCCGCAGTTGCGGCGCCATCGTCGCGCTGTCCGGCTCGTGACGCAGCTCGCGCAGCAGTCCGGCGACCATGCCGACCATCACGAACAGGAACGGCAGCGCGGCGAGGATGGTCAGCGACTGCAGGGCGGACAGCCCGCCGGCGAGCAGCAGCACCGCGGCCACCAGGCCGGTCAGGACGCCCCACGTCGAGACCAGCCAGGCCTTGGGCTCCAGGTCGCCACGGGAGGAGAGCGTGCCCATCACCACCGAGGCGGCGTCGGCGCCGCTGACGAAGAAGAGCGCCACCAGCACCACGACCAGGACCGCGGTGACGGTGAAGAACGGGAACTCCCGCAGGACCGCGAAGAGCGCCGCCTCCGGGCTCTCCTTCACCGCGGCCGAGAGGTCGGTGCCGCCGAGTTGCAGGTCGATGGCGGTACCGCCGAACACCGAGAACCAGACGACGCTGACGAGGCTCGGGACGGCCACCACGCCGAGGACGAACTGGCGGATGGTGCGGCCCTTGGAGATGCGCGCGATGAAGGCGCCGACGAACGGCGTCCAGGAGATCCACCAGGCCCAGTAGAAGATGGTCCAGCCCGCCATCCACTGCTCGCCGCCGAAGGCGCCGGTGCGGAAGCTCATCGGGATGAGGTCGTAGAGGTACCCGCCGGTCGAGGCGGTGAGCGTGTTGAGGACGAAGACCGTCGGGCCCACCACGAGCAGGAAGAACATCAGCGCCACCGCGAGCACCATGTTGGTGTTCGAGAGGAACTGGATGCCCCGCTTGACGCCCGTGACGGCGGAGACCACGAACGCCACCGTGAGCACCGCGATGATGCCGATCGCCAGCGGGGTGGACTTCGGCACGTCCCAGAGGTTCGTCAGGCCGCTGTTGATCTGGAGGGCGCCCAGGCCGAGGGAGACAGCCGATCCGAACAGCGTCGCGAGGATCGCGAAGATGTCGATGGCCCGGCCGGGTCCCCGGTCGGCGCGCTCCCCGATGAGCGGGAAGAAGGCGCTGCTGATCAGCCCGCGCCGGCCCTTGCGGAAGGTGAAGTAGGCCAGCGTCAGACCCACCACGGCATAGATCGCCCAGGGGTGCAGCGCCCAGTGGAAGAAGGAGTACTCCATGGCCACCCGGGCGGCCTGCGGGGAGTTCGCTTCGTTGAGGCCGCGCGGCGGGGTCGCCAGGTGGGACAGCGGCTCGGCGGCGCCCCAGAACATCAGACCGATGCCCATGCCAGCGCTGAACATCATCGCCACCCAGGAGACGGTGGAGAACTCCGGCTCGTCGTCGTCGCGGCCGAGCTTGATCCGGCCGTACCGGCTGAGCGCCAGCCAGACCGACAGCACCACGAAGCCGGTGCTGGCCAGCACGAAGACCCAGCCGAACGACCGGACCACCCAGTCGAGGGCGGTGCCGGTGACCGAGGCGAGGTTGTCGGTGGCCACGATGCCCCACGCGACGAAGAGGACGGACACCACGGCGGCGACGCCCAGCACCGTCCCGTCGATGCCCTGTGGCGGGCGGCCCGGCGGGGGTGGTGCGTCGCCCGGCGGGGTGTCGTCGTCGGTTGCCGGACCTGTGGCGGACACGGTCATGGTCTGTGGACCTCCGTGGGCTGCCGGGCGCGCCGGCCGCGTTCCGGCTCCGCGCGCGCCGGTCGGCCCGCATCTCGGGGTTGTCCCGCGCCCCCGTCCGGGTGCCCGGGACTCGGAAAGTGGTCGCCGAGGGTGCCGACGTCGTTCCGGCGGACGTACGCGGTCCGCCGGGGCTCGGCTGCCACCGACGTCGGCGACGACCGGCGATCACTTTGCGCGTCGATGTTGGAGGTGATCCTGCGGTCTCATGACAGTCCCGTGACAAAGCCGGCGCGCCGGCGGATCACGAGTTACCGTCCTCATCGTGCCGCGACAGGTGCGGCATCCGACCGTGCGCGGAGCACCAGCCGGCCGCGGCGCGGGCCCCTCCGTCACCATCGCCGGGAACTCTCCGGGCACCCGCCGGCCGGACGGGAACGGGTGCTCCCGCGCCTGCTCGGCGACGAGATCGGTCGTCGGCCGGCCCGGCCAGCAGATGACGGCGGCGCGCCGAGCCGGCACAGTGAAGCGGTGACCACCGACATCCGCACTCCCCTGGCCCGCTACGCCGACCGCCTGCACGCCGTGATCGGCGACGGGCACCACGTCGCCTCCCCGCTCGGCGCGTGGCTGCTGCTGGCGCTCGCCGCGCCGGCCGCCACCGGCCCGACCCGCGCGACGCTGGAGGAGGTGCTCGGCGTGGACGTGGAGACCGCCGCCACGGCCGCGGGCGCCCTGCTGGCGGCGCCGCATCCGCTGGTGCCCTCGGCGACCGCGACGTGGCACCGGCCCGGCGTCGAGACGGCCGGGCTCGACGGGTGGCGGGCGGGCCTGCCCGGGTCGACCGCGACCGGAGCGCTGCCCGACCAGGCCGGGCTCGACGCGTGGGCCCGCGAGCACACGCTCGGTCTCATCGAGGCGTTCCCGCTGACGGTCACGCCGCAGGTGCTGCTGGTCCTGGCCAGCGCCCTGGCCACCCGGGTCTCGTGGGCGGACCCGTTCGAGGTGGCGCCGGCCGACGCGCTCGGCTCCGGCAGCGCCTGGGCCGGCGGGCTGCGCCGGGCGCTGCGCAGCCCGGCGCACGGCCATCTCTGCTGGATCGCCGACACCGCGCGGGCCGGCACCGTCGCCGTGCACGCCGCCCCCGCCCAGCCCGCGCGGACCGCCGACGGCGCGGCCGGGCTGCTGGTGGTCTCGGTCGCCGCGGCACCCGACGTGCCGGCCGGTGACGTCCTCGCGGCGGCGCACGAGCTGGCGACGGCCGCGGCGGACACGCCGCAGGGCCACCTGCCGGCACGGCGGCGGTCCCTCTTCGACGTGCCGCTGGGCGAGAGCCCGCTGTGGACGCTGCGCGAGGAGCCGACCCGCACGCACGCGCCGGACGGCCGGGAGGAGCGGGCCACCGCCGTGCTGCCCTGCTGGTCGGCCCGCAGCCGGCACGAGCTGACCGCGCCCGGGCTGGGCTTCCCCGCCGTCGCGCGGGCGTTCGGGGAGCTGCTGGACGCGCCGGGGCTGGGGTTCGAGGCGGCCCAGGCGGCGATGGCCCGCTACGGTCGGTACGGCTTCGAGGCGGCGGCCGTCACCGGCTTCGCCGCGACGCTCAGCCTCCCGCCGGAGGGGGTGGCCCGGGTCGCGGAGCTGCGCTTCGGCCACCCGTACGCCGTGGTGGCGGTCGCCACCGACGACCGGGCCGACGGCGGGGGGCCCGGTCCGTGGCACGGGATGCCGGTCTTCTCCGCCTGGGTCGCCGACCCGGAGGAGCTGCCGGAGGCCGACGCCGCCGACCGCTACGAGGACGCCTGGCCCGGATCCGTCGCCGACCGTCACGAAGACGTCTAGCCCGGGCCGGGGGGCGACCGGCCTCAGGGGGTGTGCGGCTCGGCCATCGCGACGGCGATCTTGCGGGGGCCGGTGAACGGCTCCCGCCCGTGCGCGGCGGTCATGTTGTCCACCACGAGCACGTCGTCGCGCCGGTAGTCGAAGCGGACGCTGGCCGCCCGGTACGCGGCCCGCAGGTGGTCCACGACGTCGGCGGGGATCTCGCCGCCGTCGCCGTAGTAGGTGTTGGCCGGCAGCCCCTCGGTGCCGAACATGGCCAGCAGTCCCTCCTGGAGGTCCTTGGCCAGGGTGCTCACGTGGAAGAACGTGGCGTGGTTGAACCAGCGCGGGATGTCCGAGCCGGGGCGGTGGTGCACGGCGTCGCGCACCGCGCGGGTACGCAGCCCGTCGGCGCCCCGCCACTCCAGCTCGATCCGGTTCGCCGCCGCGTACGCCTCGACCTCTGCACGGTCGTCGGTGCCGAACACGTGCTGCCACGGGGTGCCGAAGTCGCCGTGGAAGTTGCGCACCAGCATCCAGCGGCGGCGGACGAACTCCTCCCGCACCGCCGGATCGATCTCGGCGTACACCCGGCGGACGTCGGCCAGCGGGGTGGCGCCCTGCGTCTGCGGCGGGGTGAGGCAGTAGAAGAACAACGTCAGCGGCCAGCGGGCCTGGTACGAGTTCTCGTTGTGCAGGAAGATCTCCTCGTCCGGCGGGTAGTCGGTCGAGGTGTAGACCCGGCCCGCGATGGCGTGCCGGGGCGACGAACGCTCGGTGTAGACCAGCGGCTCCCCGGACAACGCCCGCACCGCCCGGTCGAAGCCCTCGACGCCGCCCACGTCGAACCCGCGGAACAGCAGCCCGCCATGCTCCACCAGGCTCGCCCGCAGCTCCGCGCGGCGGGCGGCGATCAGCTCGGTCAACTCGCGGCCGTCGTGCTCGACGACCACCGGCAGCGTGGCGGTCCGGTCACTCATGCTCTCACTCCTGTCGTCGTCCGCCGTCGCCGCGGGCGGCCGCGGAACGGCGGGATGGCGGCCGTCCCGGCGGCCGTGGCGGTCGGCTCACCCGTGGTGCCGGGCGGCGGCGTCGGTGCGGGCGGCGGTGAGGTCCGCCCGGATCACGGCGAGCAGGTCGGGCAGCCGCTCGTTGAGGAAGAAGTGCCCACCGTCGATCTCGTGCAAGGTGAAGCCGGCGGCGCTGTGCTCCCGCCAACCGTCGCTGTGCTCCCGGCTGACGGTGTGGTCGCTGCGACCGCTGAACGCCACGATCGGCATCGGCAGCGGTTCCTCGGGGGTGTAGCGGTAGCCGTCCACCTGACCGAAGTCGGCGCGCAGCAGGGGCAGCAGCAGCTCGACCAGCTCGGGGTAGTCCCGCAGCCCGGCCGGCAGCCCGCCGCCGGCCTCCAGGCGGCGCAGCAGATCGTCGTCGTCGAGCCGGGACAGCCCGTCGAAGTGGCTGGGCGCGTGGACGTGCGGGGCGCGGGCGCCGCCGACGTAGAGCCGCAGCGGCAGTGGACGTCCGGCGCGGCGCAGCTCGCGGACGACCTCGAAGCCGACCCGGCCGCCCATCGAGTGGCCGTAGATCGCGTACGGGCCGCGGATCCGTCCGGCGATGGCGTACGCGACGTCGGCGGCCCGGAAGACCGGGTTCTCGCTGATCCGGTTCTCGCGGCCGGGCAGCTGCACCGGCAGCACCTCGACGTCGGGGCCGAGCCCGTCCTGCCAGAGCCGGAAGACGCTCGCGCCCCCGCCCGCGTAGGGCAGGCAGAACAGTTGGACCGGCGCAGGGTGCCAGCCGCCGGCGGAGAGGAACCAGGTCACCGCGTGCCTTTCGTCGAAGGGGCCGTTCCGGTGCCGCCGGCGCGGGAACGGGTGGCCGGCCCGGTACGCCGGGGGCGCCGTGGGGTGCGGCGTCCTCCGGTGCACGGCGGGCCGGCCGCGATCGGGCCGTCCGTGACGGTGCACGAACGGCCTCATGAACTGCCTATAGATTCACGATGGAAGCAGCATAAGGCTCGATGTCCGCTCCCGAAGATCCGCGTGACGTCCCGCCGCGACGCGGGCGCGGGCGGTGCGGGGACGGCCGGTCAGGCGTCGTCCGGCCGGGGGATCGGTTCGGTCATGCCGTCGAAGTCCCGGGGCAGCCGGGCCACCATGTCGCGGAACTCGTCGACGGTGACCGCCTCCCGCAGGGTGGCGAAGACGGCGCCGGTTCCCGCCCGGGCGGTGGCCTCGTCCACCCCGGCCCGCTCCCCCACCCGACGCACGAAGTCCGCCGGCCCGGGCGCGGCCGCCGGACCGTCGCCGGGACCGGACCCCGTGAGGTAGCCGTCCAGTTCGTCGGGGAGACGACCGGCCGGGCCGCCGCTCATCCGTTCCACCATGGTCTGCAGCACGGCGCGGGCGATCGTGGCGGCCCGGGCAGTGGGCAGTCCGGCGCGGCGGGACACCGCATCGACGAATAGGGGAAACCGCACGGCAGGCTCCTGTCGTCACCGGGCCCGCGCTTACCCGCCCCCGACGCCCGCAAACGGCCTTCCGGAGCGGACGTCGCCGCCGTACCGGGAGGCGGGGGACGCACGCAGGAGCGCCCCCGGACGCACGCCGCGCCGGTGTTCAGGGCGGTGGGCAGGCCGACCACCTCCCCGCCCCGTGGCGGTGGCCCGCCGCCACGGGCTGCGTCCCGACTCGCTCGGCACCGCCCACGATCCGGGCCCGGGTCGTGCGTCTGCTGCGGGAGCTGGTCCCGGCCGGCTGACCGGGGCGGGCCGGCTCAGCCGACGGGGACTGGCCGGTTCAGCCGGCCGGGTCGTCGGCCAGGACGTCGAGCAGCAGCGCGGCGGTCCAGCCGAACGCCGGCGAGCCCAGCCCGGCCCCGGTGTCCGGGTGGAAGTACTCGTGGCAGCCGGAGCGGGCCACCAGGTCGATCATCGAGTCGCGCAGTCCGGCCGCCAGGTCGGGGCGGCCGTGGCGCAGCAGCCCCCAGCGCACCAGCCAGTTCATGTTCATCCAGCTCGGCCCGCGCCAGTAGCGCAGCGGCTCGAAGTCCGGTGCGGTGCGGTCGTGGCTGGGCAGCGGCCGGTCCATCCGGGCGGCCAGCCCGAAGCGCGGCGAACACGCCTCGGCGACCAGCGCCGACACCTGCCGGGCGGGCAGGTCGGGCAGGACCAGCGGGGCCAGACCGAGCACCGTGCGGGCCGGCACGAGGCGGTCGGCGCGTAGGTCCCGGGGGTGGAAGGTGCCGGTCGTCGGGTCGTACAGCCGGCGCACCAGGGCCTCGGTGATCCGCGCGGAACGCTCGCGGTGCGGGCCGGGGTCGGCGCCGACGAGCGGCGCGATCCGGGCGAGGGCGTGCTCCGCGGCGCCCATCGCGGCGTTGACCAGGGGGCACTCCACCAGGAACGGGTGCCGGGCGGCGAGGTCGTCGTCGCGGTAGCGGCGCTCGCGGTAGGCCGCCACGATCGCGACGTAGCGCGCGTAGTCGAGGTCGGTGGGGCGGTGCGCGGCGTCGGCGTGCGCGGTGTCGTGCCGGCGGTACGCGCGCATGACGGCCGCGTCGGCGGGCACCGCCGCCATCGGCGCGTCCCAGGCGGGGCTGTTGTCCAGCCCGGACTCCCAGGGGTGCACGATGCTGGCCAGCCCGCCCCCGCCGACGTCCCGGCGGGTGGCGAGGTAGCGCTGCTGGGCCACCAGTCGGGGATAGAGCCGGCGCAGCGCGGCCCGCCCGGCCTCGGAGGGGAACCGCCGGTACGCCAGCCAGGCGGCGGGCGCGTGCACGGGCGGCTGGATCAGCCCCGAGGTGGCGGCGGCCGGGGCGCCCTCGGCGAGCGTCGAGTTCCAGAACTCCGGCCCGGGGAAGTACGAGCCGACGCGCAGCGCCGGGTTGAACACGATGTGCGGCACCCGGCCGTCGACCCACTGGGCTCGGAACAGGCTGGCCAGCTCGCGCCAGGCGCGGTCGGGGCGGACGTGGGACCAGCCGATCGCGATGAACGCCGAGTCCCAGCTCCACTGGTGCGGATAGAGGGTGCGCGAGGGCACCGTGTGGTCGTGCTCCCAGTTGGCGTCGAGGGTGGCGACGGCGAGGCGGCGCAGGGCCCCGGCGTCGCGGGCCCCGGGGTCGGCGGTGCCGGTGTGCGGGCCGCCGGCGGTCCCGGTGCTCATGCCGCCGCCTGCCGGGGCTGGGCGTGGCGCAGCACGGCGGCGGCCTGGTGCAGGGCGCGGACGGGGTCGCCGCGCAGCCGGCACTCCAGCGCCAGCCAGCCCCGGTAGTCGATCTCCAGCAGGGTGCGGACCAGCGCCGGCCAGTCGAGGTGGCCGGCGCCCGGCTGGTAGCGGTTGGAGTCGCTGACCTGCACGTGCCCGAGGTACGGCGCGGCGGCGCGCAGCGCCCGGTGCACGTCGTCCTCCTCGATGTTCATGTGGAAGGTGTCCGCCACCACCCGCACCGAGGGCAGCCCGACGGCCGCGCAGAGGGCGACCGCGTCGTCGAGCCGGTTGACCATGTGGTCCTCGTACCGGTTGAGCGGTTCCAGGAAGAGGGCGACCCCCTCGGCTCGGGCGTGCTCCCCCAGCTCGCCCAGGGCGTCGACGAGCACCTGCCGGTCGCCGGCCGACGAGCGGGGCGGCTCGAACGGCGGCAGCCGCCGGGAGAACATCCCCCAGGCCGCCGGGGTCATCGCCCCGACGCCGCCCACTTCGGCGATCACCGAGAGCTGGGAGCGCAGGTTGCGCACCGCGTCGCGGGACCGCTCGGGGTCGAAGTCGCCGATGAAGTGGTCCATCTCCACGCAGACGGTGGGCATGACCACCCCGGCCGCGCGGGCCCGGCGCAGCTCGGGCAGCCGGCGGGCGAGGCCGAGGTCGCCGGAGCCGCGCAGCTCGATCGCGTCGTAGCCGAGCGCGGTGGCGAGCGCGTACTTCTGGATCAGGTCGGTGCCCGGCAGGAGCTGCTCCTGACAGGCCAGGGGAATCGTCATCAGAACCTCAGCACCACTTGGAGGACGTCTGCGTCACCGCGGTCGAGCAGCGCCAGCGCGTCGGCCACCGCGCTCGCGTCGACGACGTGGCTCACCAGCGGCAGCGGGTCAACGCTGCCCTCGGCCACCAGGTCCATGAAGGTGTGTGCGACGCGGGCCCCGGTCCACCGGCCGGCCATGCCGGGCGCCGGGGTCGGCCCGGAGACCTGGGCCGCCACCAGCTGGATCCGGTTGTGGTGGAACTCCTCACCCAGGCCGAGCCCGTCGGCCTGTCCCTGGTAGAAGCCGGCGGCCACGACGCGGCCGGCGTGGGCGGTGGCGCGGATCGCCTCGTGCAGCGCCGGGTAGGCCCCGGACAGTTCCAGGCAGACGTCCGCGCCCCGGCCGGCGGTGGCCCGGCGCAGCACGGCCGCGGCCGACTCGACGCCCGCGTCGACGACGAGCCGGGCGCCGAGTCGGCCGGCGTGCGCCAGCCGGGCGGGCACCCGGTCGACGGCGACCACCCGCGCGCCGGAGAGGGCGGCGAGCCGGGTGGCGAGCAGCCCGATGACGCCCTGCCCGAAGACCGCGACCCAGTCGCCCAGGTGCAGGTCGCCGGCGAGCACCGCGGTGAGGGCGATCGCCCCGGGGCGGGCGAAGACCGCCGCGAGGGGATCCAGCCCGGCGGGCAGCGGATGCACCCCGTCGGCGGGCACGACGGCCTCGGCGCGGTGCCCCCAGATGCCCCAGACGACCTGCCCGGCCCGCCGGTCGGCCACGTCGGGCGCGACCTCGACGATCTCGCCGACCTCCTCGTAGCCGAAGCCCACCAGCGGGTACGGCACGGCGCTCTGCCGGGGCACGAACATCCGGCTGACGTCGTCCCAGTCCTTGCTCAGCCGGGGATTGCTGCCCCGGTAGAGGGTGAGCTCCGTGCCGGCCGAGATGCCGGAGTAGCAGGTGCGGATCCGGACCTGGCCGGGGCCGAGCGGGTCCGGGGGGCAGGGCTCGAGGCTGATGCGTCGGGGCCCGGCGAGTGAGACAACCCAGTTGACCATGAGTCACATCCCGGTAGCACTGGGCTCCAGTGTAGGCAAAAAATCGGTATATGTCTTGTAATTGATCAATCCAACGCGTTGAATCCCTTCTATACCCTTCGAGAGGAGTGCCATCGATGTCAGCACCTCCGATGCGGATACTCGCCGCGACACTGATCATGGCAGTCACCGGGGCCAGCCTGCTGGCCTGCGGCGACGAGGGATCCGACAGCAACAGCAAAAAGATCACCGTGTGGAGCCTGGAGGACGTGGCCGACCGGGTCACCGCCACCAAGGCGATCATCGCGGACTTCACCGCCAGCACCGGCATCGCCGTCGACCTGGTCACCGTCAACGAGGACCAGTTCCCCGCCCTGATCGCCTCCAGCGCCGCCGCCGGCGAACTGCCCGACGTGGTCGGCTCGGTGTCGCTCGCCGGCGTGCGCACCCTCGCCGGCAACGAGCTGCTGCACTCCTCGGCGAACGCGGAGGTCGTCGAGAAGCTCGGTCGGCAGACCTTCTCCCCGCGGGCCCTGGAGCTGACCGCCGACGACGGCAGGCAGCTCGCCGTGCCCAGCGACGGCTGGGGCCAGCTGCTCGTCTACCGCAAGGACCTCTTCGCCGCCGCCGGGCTGCCCGCCCCCGACACGTACGAGAGGATCGCCGCCGCCGCGACGAAGCTCAACACCGGCGGCGTCGCGGGCATCACCGCCGCCACCGCCCCCGGCGACGTGTTCACCCAGCAGACCTTCGAGCACCTGGCCCTGGCCAACAACTGCCAGCTCACCGACGACTCCGGGGCCGTCAAGCTGGACTCCCCGGAGTGCGTCGAGGCGTTCCGGTTCTACGGCGAGCTGATGCGCACCAGCTCGGTCAGGGGCGCACAGGACGTCGACACCACCCGGGCCACCTACTTCGCCGGCAAGGCGGCCATGCTGGTCTGGTCGCCGTTCATCCTCGACGAGCTGGCCGGCCTGCGCAACGACGCCAAGCCGACCTGCCCGCAGTGCCAGGCCGACCCGACGTTCCTCGCGAAGAACAGCGGCTTCGTCACCGCGATCAAGGGCCCGAACGGCGCCGAACCCGCCCAGTACGGCGAGATCAGCTCCTGGGCCGTGCTCGACGGCGCCGCCGCCGACCCGGCGCGGTCCTTCGTGGAGCACATGCTCGGCGACGGCTACCCGCGCTGGTTCGGCATGTCCCCCGAGGGGCGCTTCCCCGTCCGCAAGGGCACCGCCCAGGAGCCGGAGAAGTTCCTCACCGCCTGGAACACCAGTCAGGCCGGCGTCGACGCCAAGAAGCCGCTCGCCGAGGTCTACGGCGACGAGGTGCTGGCGGCCCTGCGCCGCAGCCCCGACACCTTCCAGCGCTGGGGCCTCACGCAGGGCCAGGGCAAGCTCGTCGGCGCGATCCTCGGCGAGCTGCCGGTGCCCAAGGCCCTGAACGACGTGGTCGCCGGCAAGACCGACGCCGCCGCGGCCGCCGGACGGGCGAAGAAGGACGTGGAGGCGATCAAGGCGGGCGTCAATTGACCACCGCCCCACCGGACACCGGCCGCTCCCCCGCCCGGGAGCGGCCGGCCCCGGCCCGCCGCCGCAGGCCACTGACCCTGCGCCGCCGCGAGTCCCGCGCCGGGCTCGCGCTGGTGGCCCCGACGCTGCTCGTCGTGGTCGCCGTGATCGGCATCCCCATCGTCTGGACCGTCGTGCTGGCCTTCCAGCGGGTACGCCTGGCCACGCTGCGGCGCACCGGGCTGTTCGGCGAGTTCACGATGGACAACGTCGAGCGGGTGCTCAACACCCCGGGCTTCGCCGACACCCTGTGGACCACGCTGGTCTACGCCGTGGCCAGCACCGCCGGCTCGATCGCGCTCGGCCTGGTGGCGGCGCTGGTCGTGCGCCGGCCGTTCCGGGGCCGCACCCTGGTGCGCGCGTCGATGCTGCTGCCGTACGTGGCGCCGGTGGTCGCGGTCACCTTCGTCTGGCAGGTGATGCTCGACCCGCAGCTCGGCATCGTCAACGACTGGGGCCGGCGGTTCCTCGGCTGGGACACCCCGGTGCCGTTCCTGTCCCAGGATTCGACCGCCCTGGCCACGGTCGTCGCCTTCGAGGCGTGGCGCTACTTCCCCTTCGCCTTCCTGTTCCTGCTCGCCCGGCTCCAGGCGGTGCCCGGTGAGCTGGAGGAGGCGGCCCGGGTCGACGGGGCCACGCCCAGCCAGCGGTTCCGGCACATCCTGCTGCCGCAGCTGCTGCCAGTGATCGGCCTGCTGGGCGTGCTGCGTTTCATCATGACGTTCAACAAGTTCGACGACGTCTACCTGCTCACCGGCGGGGCCGCCGGCACCGAGGTGGTCAGCGTCCGGGTCTACGAGTTCCTGACCGCGCGTACGGACATCGGCGCGGCGGCGGCGCAGGCGGTCGTGCTCGCCGTGGTGCTCATCGTGTTCGTGGTGGTGTACCTGCGCTTCTTCGGCGGACGGAGGGACGGCTGATGGACCGGGACCGGATCGAGACGGTGGGCCTGCGCTGGCTGCGCCGGCTGGTGATCGCCGCGTTCCTGCTGGTCACCGTCTTCCCCTTCTACTACATGCTGGTGCTCTCGGTGCGCCCCATCGAGCGGCTGCTGCTCGACCCCGGCTCGCTGGTGGTGGGCCTCGGCGAGCTGACCTTCGACACGTACGCCGAGGTGGTGAAGGCCGTCGACGACGGCGGCCAGGGTTTTCTCACCTTCATGCGCAACAGCGGCCTGGTCGCCGTCGCGGCGACGCTGCTGACGCTGGCCGTGGCGATCCCCGGGGCGTACGCGGTCGCCCGGCTGCGGTTCTTCGGCCGCCGGCAGGTCGACTTCCTCTTCCTGGCGGTCTACCTGTTCCCGTCGATCGTCATCGCCATCCCGCTCTTCGTGGTCTTCACCCGGGCCGGGCTGCGCGGCTCGCTGCTCGGCCTGGTGCTGGTCTACATCTCGCAGACCCTGCCGGTCTCGGTCTACATGCTGCGCAACTACTTCGAGACCATCCCGGTCAGCCTGGAGGAGTCGGCCGCGATCGACGGGGCCGGGCGGCTCGGCATCATCCGCCGGATCAGCCTCCCCCTCGCGGCGCCGTCCATCATGGCCGTCGCCCTGTACGACTTCATGATCGCCTGGAACGAGTTCCTGTTCGCCCTGCTGTTCCTGGTCGACAAGCCGCACCGGTGGACCGTGTCGCTGGGGCTGGCGCAGCTCTCGGACGGGGTCGAGGTGCCGAAGACGGTGCTGATGGCCGGCTCCGTGATCCTCACCCTGCCCATCGTGATCCTCTTCTTCGCCAGCGAGCGCCTGCTCACCGAGGGGCTCACCAGCGGCGCGGAGAAGGGCTGAGGCGGCGGGCGGGGTTGCCGCGCGCCGGACACGGACGGCCCCGCCGCCGCGCGGGCACCGGGGACCCGGATACGGTGGCGGCATGGGAAACCCGACCCGCTGGGAGACCGAGACCGGTCCGGAGCACTCGCAGTGGTACATCGACCGGTTCCGCCGGCTGGCCGCCGAGGGCGCCGACCTGGCCGGCGAGGCCCGGCTGCTGGACGCGATGGTCGCGCCCGGGTCCCGGATCCTCGACGCCGGCTGCGGCACCGGCCGGGTGGGCGCGGCGCTGGCCGCCCGGGGCCACACCGTGGTCGGGGTGGACGCCGACCCGGCGCTGGTCGAGGCCGCCGGCACCGACCACCCCGGCCCGCGCTGGCTGGTCGCCGACCTGGCCGAGCTGGACCTGGCGGCGGCCGGCGAGCCGGAGCCCTTCGACGCGGCGGTCCTGGCCGGCAACGTGCTGGCCTTCGTCGCCCCCGGCACCGAGCGGGAGGTGCTGCGCCGGGTCGCGGCCCACCTGCGCCCCGACGGCGTGCTGGCGGTCGGGTTCGGCACCGACCGGGGTTACCCGCTGGCCGGGTTCGACGCCGACGCGGTGGCCGCCGGCCTGCGGCTGGAGCACCGCTTCGCCACGTGGGACCTGCGGCCGTGGCGCGACGACGCCGACTTCGCCGTCACCGTGCTGCGCCGCCCCGCCGACTGAACCCGCGCCGGGGCCGGCCCGCTCAGGCGGGGGCGGCGACGACCCGCGCGGCGGCCGGGTCGAGCGTGGCGCCGGCGGGCACCAGGGCGACCAGGCTGGCCGGCAGCCGCACCGGTCGCACGTCGCGGTAGCCGAGCGTGCCGAGCACCTCGCCGCCGGCGAGGACGTAGCGCCGGCCCAGGTCGGTGACCACGGAGACCGCGCCGCCGGTCGCGCCGGGCGCCGCGACCGCCTCGACCACCGCGCCGCGGCCCGGCTCCACCACGACGTGGTCGGCGCGCACCCCGCCCCCGGCCGCCGGGGCGGTGCGGGGCGCGGCGGCGAGGTCGGGCAGCCGGACGCCGAGGCGGACCTCCGTGACGCCGCCGTCGTCGCCCACCCGGGCGCAGAGCCCCGCCCCGTCGGGGGCGGCCAGCCGGGGCGGCGCGGTCGGCGGGGCGGTGGGGCCCGCCAGGGCCAGGTCGGGCAGCTTGGGCAGCGCCGCGAACCGCCCGAGCGTGATCGGCTCCGGTTCGCCCTGGCCCGTGCGGGCGAGCAGCAGGCCGGCCTGCAACTCGGTGATGCCGGCCAGGCCGTCCCGCAGCGCGACGGCGTACTGCCGGCCGCCGCCGGAGTTGCGCACCAGGTAGACGTCACCGATGCGCGCCCCGGACACCCGCGCGGAGCGCTCCCCCTGGGCCGGCAGCGTCAGCGGGGCGAGGTCGGCGCCGACGGGCAGGCTGTTGAGCAGGGCCGGGGCCACCGGGACCGCGCGGGCCCGGGTGGCCGCCAGGGCGGCCAGCACCCGGTTGGGGTCGCGCAGCAAGTAGCGGCGCTGGTGCCAGACCAGGTGCAGCCCGCCGTCGGGGTGGCGCAGCAGCAGCGCGTCCTCGCCCAGGGCCCGGCCCCCGCCCGTGGTCACGCCGATCAGCAGGGCCGAGCGGGGCACCGACCGGTCGGCCTCGGCGGCGACGGAGCAGACCGTCCACGGCGCGGTGGAGAGGCGGCCCCTGGCGGGCAGCGAGTCGGGGGCGTCGGCGATGCCCAGCGGCAGCCCGCGCGGCACCCCATCGATGGCGCGACGGGAGACGAGCACCGTCTTCGGCCATTCCGCGCCGATGATCAGCAGGGCCGACGCGTAGTTGAGCACCGGGTGCAGCTTCTCCTCCCGGTAGACGAACCGGGCGCCGGACTCCTTCTCCACGATCACGGCGCCCGGGTCGCGCCACGTGCTGCCGCCGCCGGTGAAGAGGCCGTAGAGGGCGAATCCGCCCAGGCCGATGGCCGCGACCAGCACGCTGGCCAGGGCGGCGCCGGCCAGCCGCCGGAACGGCGACTGCGCCGGGTCGGTCTCCCGCATCACCAGGGCGGCGACCGCCCGCTGGACGGTGAACTGGTACGAGTGCAGCTGGTCCTGCCGCGACGGCATCGCATCCCTTCCGGTGGGCGGTCGGGGCACAGGATAAGCGTTGCGTCGATGCCCCGAGGACCCTGCGTCGCGGCGACCGCCCGCGGCGCCGGGATTCCCGGCGGACTTCCGCGGCGGTGCGGCGAGGATCACCGTGCGGACGCGGACGCCTCCCGCCCGGGGAGATAGCATGGGCACGTACGGGTACCCCCCGGGGTATGCCGAAGAGGACGAGGAGGTGCGCGGTGAAGCTTCGACCGGAGATGACCAGCGAGGCGCTGACCCGCCTGAAGCGGGCCCGGGGCCAGCTCAACGCGGTCATCGAGATGATGGAGACCGGCCAGGACTGCCGCGAGGCGCTGACCCAGCTCGCGGCGGTGTCGAAGGCGATCGACCGGGCCGGCTTCAAGATCATTGCCTCCGGCATGCGGCACTGCACCGCCGCCCGCGAGCGGGGGGACTCCCCGGAGATGACCGAGGAGGAGCTGGAGAAGCTCTTCCTCGCCCTCGCCTGACCGCCACCGAAAGAAGCGCACCCGCGCACGTTGCGTGACAGCGACGTGTGCGGGTAGACAGATTGCACACGTCAGCACCCCCGACGTGTGCCCGCCATATACCCCCCGGGGTATTTGATCCCACAAGGAGCACGGCAATGGCAGTTGAGGTGTCCGTCATCGCGACGTCCTCGCTCGGCGACCGCAGCTACCTGGCCTCCGACGGCACGGTGGCGATCGTGGTCGACCCGCAGCGCGACATCGACCGGATCCTGTACCTCGCGGGTGAGAAGGGCGTACGCGTCACGCATGTGGTGGAGACCCACATCCACAACGACTACGTCTCCGGTGGCCTGGAACTGGCCCGGCTGACCGGTGCCCGCTACCTCGTCGGCGCCGACGACGAGGTCGGGTTCGACCGCACGCCCGTCGCCGACGGCGACACGGTGCCCGTCTCCGACGCGCTGCGGCTGCGGGTGCTCGCCACGCCGGGGCACACCTTCCACCACCTGTCGTACGTGCTCGACGAGGCCGACGACGCCGGCTGGCGCCCGGTCGGCGTGTTCACCGGCGGCTCGCTGCTCTTCGGCACCACCGGCCGCACCGACCTGCTCGGCGAGCAGCACGCCCACGAGCTCGCCCACCACCAGCACGCCTCGGCCAGGCGCCTGGCCGACCTGCTGCCCGACGGCGCCGAGGTGTGGCCCACCCACGGCTTCGGCAGCTTCTGCTCGGCCGGCCAGTCGGACGCGCCCGAGTCGACCATCGGCCGGGAGAAGCGGGCGAACCCCGTGCTGCGGCTGGCCGCCGACGAGTTCGTCACCGAGACCCTCGCCGGGCTGGACGCCTACCCGGCGTACTACGCCCACATGGGCGTGGCGAACCTCGCCGGTCCGGCGCCGGTGGACCTCACCCCGGTCGCCCGCGCCGACGCCGCCGGGCTGCGCGAGCGGATCGCCGACGGCCAGTGGGTCGTCGACCTGCGCCACCGCAAGGCGTACGCCACGTCGCACCTGGCGGGCACGGTCGCCCTCGGGCTCGACGGCCCGATGTCGACCTGGCTCGGCTGGCTCATCGACTGGGGCGCGCCGCTCACCCTGCTGGCGGAGACCGAGGAACAGGTCGCCGACGCCCAGCGCGAACTGGTCCGCATCGGCATCGACCGCCCGGCCGCCCGGGCCACCGGCGACCCCGGGCAGTGGGCCGCCGAGCCGGGACAGCTCCGCGAGCTGCGGATGGCCGACTTCCCCGCGCTGGCCGCCGCCCGGGCCGGCGACACCCCGGCGGGGCTGCCCGCCCCGGACGTCGTGCTCGACGTCCGGATGACCAACGAGTGGACCGACGGCCACGTCGAGGGCGCCGTGCACATCCCCCTGCCCGACCTGCCCGGACGCCTCGCCGAGGTGCCCGCCGGCGCCGTCTGGGTGCACTGCGGCTCCGGGTACCGGGCGACCGCCGCCGCGTCGCTGCTGGCCAACGCGGGCCGCGAGGTCGTCGTCATCGACGACAGGTTCGGCCGCGCCGAGGCCGCCGGGGTCGCCATGAGCCGCGACGACGCCTGACCGACCCCGCACCGCCGGTCCCCTTCCGTACGCGCTGGGCCGCCACCGGTCGTCCGCACGGCGACACGCGCCCGCCGCCGCCGAACGACACCGATCGACGGCGGCCCGGCTCACCCTGCCCGCCCACCGGCGAGCGATCCCTGGACGAGGAGAAATGACCACTTCACCGAACGCCCTGCCCGCCACCCTCGACGCCGCCACGCTGCGCGAGCTGGTCGACTCCGGCCGCGCTCCCCGCATGCTGGACGTACGCACCCCCGCGGAGTTCGAGACGGCCCACGTGCCCGGCGCCTACAACGTGCCGCTCGACGTGCTCAGGGAGCACCGCGAGGAGCTGCGCCAGCACCTCGACGAGACCGTGGTGCTGATCTGCCGCTCCGGTGCCCGCGCCGCCCGGGCCGGGCAGGCCCTCGCCGGCGTCGGGCTGCCCAACCTCAGGATCCTCGACGGCGGGATGACCGCCTGGCAGGCCGCCCAGGGACCGGTCCGACGGGGCACGCCCCGCTGGGAGCTGGAGCGGCAGGTCCGCCTCGTCGCCGGCTCGATCGTCCTGCTCAGCATCCTCGGCTCGGTGTTCGTACCCGGCCTGAAGTGGGTCGCCGGCCTCATCGGCGCCGGCCTCACCTTCGCCGCCGTCACCGACACCTGCGCGATGGGCATGCTGCTCGGCAGGCTCCCCTACAACCGCGGCGCGAGCTGCGACGTGGAGACCGTCGTCGGTCGGCTCGGAGACCACCCGGCGCCCCGGCCCCTGCCGTGACCGGCGGCCTCGCGCTGACCGTCGCGCTGGCCGTCCTCATCGGGGTGAGCCTCGGCCTGCTCGGCGGCGGCGGGTCCATCCTCGCCGTGCCGCTGCTGGTCTACGTCGCCGACCTGCCGGCCCGGGAGGCGATCGCCACCTCGCTGCTCGTCGTCGGGGTGACCAGCGCCGTCGGCGCGCTACCGCACGCCCGGGCGGGCCGGGTCCGGTGGCGCACCGGCCTGCTCTTCGGGGTCGCGGGCATGGCCGGCGCGTACGCCGGAGGTCGTCTCGCCGCGTTCGTCCCGGCCGCGGTCCTGCTCGCCGGCTTCGCCCTCATGATGCTCGCCACCGCGACGGCCATGCTGCGCGGCCGGCGCGACGACGGGCGCCGCAGACCGCACCAGCTGCCGATGCCGCGGGTGCTCCTCGACGGCGTCGTGGTCGGCCTCGTCACCGGGCTCGTCGGCGCCGGCGGCGGGTTCCTGGTGGTGCCCGCGCTCGCGCTGCTCGGCGGCCTGCCGATGCCGGTCGCGGTCGGCACCTCGCTGGTGGTCATCGCGATGAAGTCGTTCGCGGGGCTGGCCGGCTACCTGTCCACCGTCGACATCGACCCGGGGCTGGCCACCGCCGTGACCGCCGCCGCCGTGGTCGGCAGCCTGGCCGGCGGCCGGCTGGCCGGGCGCGTCCGGGAGGACGTGCTGCGCCGCGCGTTCGGCTGGTTCGTGGCGGCGATGGGCGTGTTCGTCCTGGCCGGGCAACTGCCCGCGCACCTGCGGACCGACCCCCTGCTGTGGGCCCTCGGCGCGGCGACGGCGGCGACCGCGGTCGCGGTCGCCGGGGTACGGCGTCGCCGCCGGCGTCCCGACCGGCCGGGCCCGACGACCGCCCGGCCGTGAACGCTCCCCCGCCCGCGCCGGACGAGGACCGGCGCGCCGACGGACCGGACCGCTCAGGGGCGCAGGATCAGCCGGATCGGGTTGCCCTGCTTGGTGTGCACCCGCCGCACCGCCTCCTCCGCGTCGGCCAGCGGCAGCACGTCGCTGATCGACGCCGACAGGTCGAGCCGGCCCTGCCGGGCCAGGGACACCAACTGCTCGACGTGCTCGGCCTCCGAGCCGTAGTGGCCGAGCACCGCCTGCTGGAAGTAGTTGAACGGGCTGTCCGACGCGATCGTCACCGGCTGGTTGGCGATGCCCGCGAGCACCAGCCGGCCCCGGCGGCCGAGCACGGTCAACGCCTGCTCGCGGACGGCGGTCACCCCGGCGAAGTCGAACGCCACGTCCAGCCCCCGCCCGCCCGTCAACTCCAGCACGGCGTCGCGGAACGCGGTGTCGGCCGGGTCGAGCACCGCGTCGGCCCCCAGGGCCGCCGCCCGGTCCCGCGCCGCCGCCAGCGGCTCCACCGCGACCACCGGGGCCGCACCGACCAGGCGCAGCAGTTGGACGGCGTGCGCGCCGAGGCCGCCCACGCCCCACACGCCGACCGCCTCGCCGGGGCGGGTCCGCGCGGTGTCGGTCACCGCCGCCCAGGGGGTGGAGACCGCGTCGGGAATGATGCAGGCCTGCTCGAAGGGCAGGTCGTCCGGGATCGGCACCACCGTGTCCGCGCTGGCCACGGCGTACTCGGCCCAACCGCCGTCGTAGTCCACGCCCCGGGTCAGCACGGTGCCGCGCCGGTCCCGCTCCCCCGCCTGGAGCAGCACCCGCTGGCCGGGCTGCCAGTCCTCGACGTCGTCGCCGGACGCGTCGACCACCCCGGCGATCTCGTGCCCCAGCGTCACCACGTCGCCGGGCAGGTACAGCGGCGTGAGGGTGCCGTCGATCAGGTGCACGTCGGAGAGGCAGACCCCCGCCGCCTCGACCCGGATCCGCACCTGCCCGGCCTGCGGCTCGGGCACCGGCACCGACTCCATCCGCAGCGCCCGCTCCGCCAGGTGCAGCCGTCCGGCCAGCATGTCCGCCACTGCGCGCCCCCTGCCCGGCCGCCCCGTCGGCGGCCCTCGACGGGCACGCATACCCGGCCGGGTGGGAGGAATGCGCGTGCCGGCCGCCGGCGCCCGGGACACCGGCGGGTAGCATCCGGGCCCGTGGGCGTGCGATTCGAGGAACTGGCCTGGCGGGAGACCCCGATCGGCCTCATCAGCCTGCGCCGGCGCCGCGACCCGTCGCTCGACGTCGAGGTGTACGAGGTCAAGCTCGACGACGAGTTCCTGATGTCCAGCCTCTTCCCCGTCGCGGAGATCGAGCTGGCCCGGCTGGGCCTGGCTCCGCTGACCGGGCAGGGGCTCGACGTGGTCGTCGGCGGCCTGGGCCTCGGCTACACCGCCCGCACCGCGCTCTCCGACGACCGCGTCGGCTCGCTGCTGGTGGTGGAGGCGATCGAGGACGTCATCGACTGGCACCGGCGGGAGCTGCTGCCCTTCGCCGCCGGGCTGGCCGCCGACCCGCGTACCCGGTTCGTGCGGGCCGACTTCTTCGCCGCGGTCGCCGACGGCACCGGCTTCGACCCGCGGGAGCCGGGGCGGCGGTTCCACGCCGTGCTGCTCGACGTGGACCACTCGCCGCGCAACGTGCTGCACCCCCGCCACGCCGCCTTCTACACCCCCGACGGCCTGCGCCGGCTCGCCGCCCACCTGCACCCGGACGGGGTGTTCGCCCTCTGGTCGGACGACCCGCCCGATGCCGACTTCGAGGCGGCCCTCACCGCGGTGTTCCGTACCGCGCGGGCGCAGGTCGTCGCGTTCGCCAACCCGCTGACCGGCGGGCAGTCGGCCAACACCGTCTACGTCGCCCAGCGCTGACGGGGCCGCCCGGCACGCCGCGACCGGGGGCTCCGGCGGCATGGTGCGGGGCGGACCGGGAAGGCGTGCCGCGGCCGCGCGACGCGGCCGGGGTCACGGGAGGTGGACATGCGCACCATGCTCTGGGTCGTCGCCGTCATCGCCGGCGCGCTCGTCCTGCTCGGGCTGCTGCTGGAGGCGGTCCGCTGGCTGGTGATCATCGGCGCGGTGGCGCTGGCCGTGGTCGTCGTCCTGGCCGTGCTCAAGGGGCGACAGGCGATGCGCCGTTCCGCCGGACACCGCTGACGTCGAAGGGCCGGACGCGCCACGCCCTCGCGACGGCCGCGCCGGCCAGCACGATCCCGTACCACCGGAACACGACCGGTGCCGGCCGCCCGGGGACCTCGACGCGTAACCTACGCGACCGTAGGTTACCGTGAGGTAGGACGGCACGGACGGGCGGAGGAGAGACATGGACCTGAGCGCGGAGCGGCCCTGGCTGCGCAGCTACGCCCCGGGCGTGCCGGCGACCGTCGCGCCGTCCGACGACTCGCTGGTCGACCTGCTGCGCGACGCCGCCCGCCGGTTCGGCCCCCGGGTCGCCCTGGACTTCTTCGGCGCCAGCACCACGTACGCCGACCTGGACGACCAGGTGGGCCGGGCGGCCGAGGCGCTGCGGCGGCTCGGCGTCGGCCGGGGCGACCGGGTGGCGCTGGTGCTGCCGAACTGCCCGCAGCACGTGGTCGCCTTCTACGCCGTGCTGCGACTCGGCGCGGTGGTGGTGGAGCACAACCCGCTCTACACCGCGCAGGAGCTCACCCGGCAGCTCGCCGACCACGGCGCCCGGATCGCGGTGGTCTGGGACAAGGTGGCCCCCCTCGTCCGCGACACCGCCGGCGCGACGGCCGTCGAGACGGTCGTCGCGGTGGACCTCACCCGGGCGCTGCCCCGGCGCAAGCGCTGGGCGCTGCGGCTGCCGCTGGGCCGGGCGCGGGCCACCCGCGCGGCGATGACCGGCCCCGCGCCCGGGGCGCTGTCCTGGGAACGGCTGGTGGCCGCGGCCAGCCCCCTCGACGCCGCGCACCCCGCCCCCGGCCCGGACGACACGGCGCTGTTGCAGTACACGGGCGGCACCACCGGCACGCCGAAGGGCGCGATCCTGAGCCACCGCAACCTGCGGACCAACGCGGCGCAGGGCCGAGCCTGGGTGCCGGGCCTGCGCGACGGCGAGGAGACCGTGTACGCGGTGCTGCCGCTGTTCCACGCGTACGGGCTGACGCTCTGCCTCACCTTCGCGGTGGGCATCGGCGCCACGCTGGTGCTGTTCCCCCGCTTCGACCTGGACCAGACGCTGGAGGCGGTGCGCCGCCGCCCGCCGACCTTCCTGCCCGCCGTCCCGCCGATCTACGAGAAGCTCGCCACGGCCGCCCGGGAACGCGGGGTCGACCTCTCCTCGGCCCGGTACGCCATCTCGGGCGCCATGGCGCTGCCCCCGGCGACCGTGGAGCTGTGGGAGTCGGTCACCGGCGGGCTGCTCGTCGAGGGCTACGGCATGACCGAGACCTCGCCCGTCGCGCTCGGCAACCCGGTCTCCCCCGCCCGGCGACCGGGCACGGTCGGCGTGCCGTTCCCGTCCACCGACATCCGCATCGTCGACCCCGACGACCCGTCGCGCGACCGCGCCCCGGGCGAGGCGGGCGAGCTGCTGATCCGGGGGCCGCAGGTGTTCGCCGGCTACTGGAACCGCCCGGCGGAGACGGCGGCGACGCTGCTGCCCGACGGCTGGCTGCGCACCGGGGACGTCGTGGTGTCCGACGCCGACGGCTTCGTCCGCGTGGTCGACCGGATCAAGGAGCTGATCATCACCGGCGGGTTCAACGTCTACCCGTCGGAGGTGGAGGACGCGCTGCGCCGCGTTCCCGGTGTCCGCGACGCCGCGGTGGTCGGCCTGCCCGGCGCGCACGGCGGCGAGGAGGTGGTGGGGGCGGTCGTCCTGGACGAGGGAGTCGCTGCGGACGAGGCGGGCATCCGGGCGGCGTGCCGGCGGCACCTGACCGGATACAAGGTGCCCCGCCGCGTGGTCGTCGTCGAGGACCTGCCCCGCTCCCAGATCGGCAAGGTCCTGCGCCGCGAGGTCCGCGACCGGCTGCTCGCCGACGGCTGAGGCCACCGGGCGTCGACCCGGTCGGCCGAGGCCGGCGGGGGCCGGCTGGGGG
Organism: Micromonospora sp. NPDC023644; assembly: GCF_040640115.1. Taxonomy (NCBI): domain Bacteria; kingdom Bacillati; phylum Actinomycetota; class Actinomycetes; order Micromonosporales; family Micromonosporaceae; genus Micromonospora; species Micromonospora sp. NPDC023644. The sequence goes on from NZ_JBFABA010000018.1 coordinate 40,713, forward strand.
CCCGGGCCGGGTCGCCCGGCCGGCCCGTCACCCGACGGGTGGCCCGGCCCGCAGGACGCGCCGGGCCCGGCGGCGGTCGAGCCACCGCGGCTCGGGCGGGTCCGTCGGATCGCCGCCGAGACCCAGTTCCAGCAGGATCAGCACCCAGAAGCCGGCCGCGCTGAGCATGTTGCGGGCACGGCCCGGCTCCGGCGCTCCCGGCGGCAGCACGACCTGCGCCCACCGCCAGGCCACCCAGGCGACCTCCCGGTCCGGGTGGTGCCGTCCGGAGCGGCTGAGCAGCCGGACCTCGCGCCGCACGGGCGCCGGCAGCCGCCACCAGCGCCGCAGGATCTCCAGCCGGTCCTGCGCGCCGTCGGCGGGCGGTGGGGCGGTCACGTCACCGGGGTTCATGCCTGGCAAGGATAGGCAGGCCGCGCACCGGCGCGGCCGGCGCGACGGCGACCCCGACGCCGGGCGCCCCAGACCCCGGGCAACCCCGACGCAGGCGACCCCGACGCCGAGCGGGTCCGACGCCGAGCGGGTCCCGGCGGGCGGGGGTCAGAACCAGTCGTCGCGCATCTCCAGCGTGGTCCGGTCGAGGCTGTCCAGCAGGTCGAACTGGGGGCCGGTGCGGGGCAGCTCGTGCCGGAAGAAGTACCGGGCGGCCTGCCGCTTGCCGGCGTACAGGTCGGCGTCCGGGCCGTCGCCGGGGCCGCCGGCCGCCTCGACGACGAGAAGCTGCTCCAGCCACATCCAGGCGACCACCACGTGGCCGACCGCCTCCAGGTAGACGCTCGCGTTGGCCAGCGCCACCTCGGGATCGCCGGTGCTCCACAGCCGCCGGGTGACCAGGGCGACCCGGTCGAGGGCGGCGCCGAGCGAGGCGGCCAGCTCGGCGGCCTCGCCGCCGGCCTTCCACGCGCGGGTGGTCGTGGCCCGGACCGTCTCCACCAGCAGCGCCAGCCCCGCCCCACCGCGCATGGTGACCTTGCGCCCCAGCAGGTCCAGCGCCTGGATGCCGTGGGTGCCCTCGTGGATCGGGTTGAGCCGGTTGTCGCGCCAGTGCTGCTCGACGTCGTAGTCCCGGGTGTAGCCGGAGCCGCCGTGCACCTGGATGGCCAGGTCGTTGGCGGCCAGGCACCACTGCGACGGCCAACTCTTCGCGATCGGGGTGAGCACGTCGAGCAGCAGGCGCGCCCGCTCCCGGTCCGCCGCCTCCGGCGCGGTCTTCTCCTCGTCGAGCAGCCGACCGCAGTAGAGGACCAGCGCCAGGGCGCCCTCCACGTAGCTCTTCTGCGCCAGCAGCATCCGGCGCACGTCCGGGTGGGCGACGATGGGCACCTGCGGCGCGGCCGGGTCCTTGTCGGCCAGCGGGCGGCCCTGTGGCCGCTGCCGGGCGTACGCCAGGGACTTCAGGTAGCCGGTGTAGCCGAGGGCGGTGGCGCCGGCGCCCACCCCGACGCGCGCCTCGTTCATCATGTGGAACATCTGCGCCAGGCCCTGGTGCGGCTCGCCGACCAGGTGGCCGACCGCGCCGGGGCGCCCGCCGGGCCGGTGCACGCCCTCGCCGAAGTTGAGCAGCGTGTTGGTGGTGCCCCGGTAGCCCATCTTGTGGTTGAGGCCGACCAGCACGACGTCGTTGCGGGCGCCGAGCGCGCCGTCGTCGGCCAGCAGCACCTTCGGGACGATGAACAGCGAGATCCCCTTGACCCCGGGCGGGCCGCCGGGAACCCGGGCGAGCACCAGGTGGACGATGTTCTCCGCCAGCTCGTGGTCGCCGCCGGAGATCCACATCTTGGTGCCGTGCAGCCGGTACGTCCCGTCGTCCTGCGGCTCGGCGCGGGTGGTGATGTCGGCGAGCGAGCTGCCGGCCTGCGGCTCGGACAGGCACATGGTGCCGAAGAAGCGCCCCTGCACCATCGGCCGGACCCAGGTGTCGATCTGCTCGGGGCTGCCGTGCGCCAGCAGCAGGTTGGCGTTGCCGAGGGTCAGCAGCGGGTACGCCGAGGTGCCGACGTTGGCGGCCTGGAGCCAGGCGAAGCAGGCGGCCCCGATGACGTGCGGCAGCTGCATGCCGCCGACCGACGCGTCCATGCCGGCACCCAGCAGCCCGGTCTCGGCGAAGACGTCGAGGGCCTGCTTGACCTGCGGGATGGTGTGCACCCGGCGGCCGTCGAAGGTGGGCTCGGCGAGGTCGGCGGCCCGGTTGTGCGGGGCGAACCGCTCGGTGGCCAGCCGTTCGGCGAGTTCCAGCACGGCGTCGAAGGTCTCCCGGGAGTGCTCGGCGTAGCGCTGCCGCTCGGTCAGCCGGGTCACCTCCAGCCAGTCGTGCAGCAGGAAGCGCAGGTCGCGACGGGAGAGCAGGGTGGACGGCACGGGTCTCCTTCCGTCGACGGGCGGGCCGTCGGCCGCGGCGCGGCCCGGCGATGCCCTCGCGCAGGTCATCCTGACTGATCCGGCCGGCCGGCGCACCACCCGCCACGGGCGGCCGGGGTGACCCGTCGCCCCGGAGCCGCACCGGCGGCCGGCCCGTCCACCGACACCGGCCGCCCCGCCCGTCCACCGACACCGGCCGCCCGGCCGGCCCACCGGCGCCGCCGCCACCCGCGGCGGCGGGCCCCGATCCGTCGCCGCCAGGCCGGCGGCGTCCCGCGCGGCGGCGCCCGCGCCGGACGACCAGGGCATCGCGCCGCAATCCGGACAGGTCCTTGCCATATCGATAGACGGCTCCCTATTCTCGCTGGAAAGCGCTTTCCGGGCACGCGCGACGACACCACCACAGGCGGCACGGGCGGCGGGAGCACGGTCACGGCGACCTTGCGGCCGGCGCCGCCGGCCTCGGCGGCCGAGGCCGGCGCGGAAACCGCCGAACCGATCCACCTCGAGAAGAACGCACCTCCGGGTCGACCGGCGAACGGCCCGGCGACAGGTCGGCGGCCACGACGGTTCACCGACGTGACCACGGCAGCTGGGCAACGGCAACACCCGACATCCGAAGACGAAGGTGAGACGAAAGATGAGAAGACCAGTCGCACTGCGACTCCAGGTGGCACTGGCCACGACGGCCGTCGGGGCCGCGCTCGGGGTGGCGGCACTGCCGACACCCGAGGCGTCGGCGGCGGCGGGCGGCGCCACCGGCTACGCGACCCAGAACGGTGGGACCACCGGCGGCGCGGGCGGGCAGACCGTACGGGTCAGCACGGGGACCGGGATCCACACGGCCCTGTGCACCCGGGCCAGCAGCAGCACCCCGATCATCATCGAGGTCCAGGGGACCATCAACCACGGCAACACCGCCAAGGTGTCGGGCGGCAGCTGCAGCACCGCCGACGGCGTGATCGAGCTCAAGCAGATCAGCAACGTCACGATCGTCGGGGTCGGCACCGGAGCCGTCTTCGACCAGCTCGGCATCCACATCCGCGAGTCCCGCAACATCATCATCCGGAACGTGACCGTCCGGAACGTCAAGAAGTCCGGCTCACCCACCTCCAACGGCGGTGACGCCATCGGCATGGAGAGTGGCGTCCGCAACGTCTGGGTCGACCACGCCACCCTGGAGGCCTCGGGTGGGGAGTCGGAGGGGTTCGACGGCCTCTTCGACATGAAGGACGACACCCAGTACGTGACCCTGTCGTACAGCATCCTGCGCAACTCCGGCCGGGGCGGCCTCATCGGGTCCAGTGAGAGCGACCGCTCGAACGGCTTCGTCACGTTTCACCACAACCTGTACGAGAACATCGACTCCCGTACGCCCCTGCTGCGCGGCGGCATCGCCCACATCTACAACAACCACTACGTGAGCCTCCACGAGTCCGGGATCAACTCCCGGGCCGGGGCCAGGGCCAAGGTGGAGAACAACTACTTCAGGAACTCCAAGGACGTCCTGGGCACCTTCTACACCAGCGAGCGCGGCTACTGGCAGGTCAGCGGCAACGTCTTCGACAACGTGACCTGGTCGAGCCCCGGCACCGACAACTACCCCGCCGGACCCGACCCGCAGTCCAACACCACGGTCAGCATCCCGTACCCGTACAGCCTCGACGGGGCCAACTGCGTGCCGGACGTCGTCCGCCAGACGGCGGGCGCGAACACGGGCCTGCGGGAGTCGGACGGCAACTGCACCCCGCAGACGCCGGCGCCGACGCCGACCACCCCCACCCCGGGGCCGACCAGCCCGACCCCGGGGCCCACCACCCCCACGCCGGCACCGACCACCCCCACGCCGGGGCCGACCCAGCCCGGCGGGACGAACCTCAGCATCGGGGCCGGCTCCGACGGCTCCAGCAAGGCCAGCGACACCAGCTACGGCAACGTGCGCGACGGCAGCCTGAGCACCTACTGGTCGCCGGTCGGCGCGACCGGGGAGATCTCGATCAAGTGGGGCTCCGCCACCACGGTGTCCCGGGTCGTCATCCGTGAGCCGTCGGGCACCCAGGGCAGCATCGGGTCCTGGCAGCTCGTCAACCACGCCACCGGCGCCGTCCTGGCCTCCGGCAGCGGGGCGGGCGTCATCAGCTTCCCCGCGACGTCCCTGACCAAGATCACCTTCAGGATCACCAGCTCGGCCGGCGCGCCGAAGGTCGCCGAGTTCGAGACCTACGCCGGATAGCACGGCCGTCCGCCCGGGACGGCGGAGCGCGGTCCCGGGCGGCGGCGACAACCCGCCCGGTGCCCGTGCCACTGGTCACTTGGGACGGGCGCGGGGGCGGGGGACGTCGGACACGACGCCCCCGCCCCCGGCCCGGACCCGCCCGCGCACCGGCGGGAAGCGGGCCCGCACAGCGGGAGACGGGCCCACACGGCGCGAGACCCGCCGGCACGGCGCGAGACCCGCCGGCACAGCACGAGAGACGGCCGCACGGCACGAGAGACGGCCGCACGGCACGAGAGACGGCCGCACCGGCGGGAGAGACGGCCCGCGGCGGCGCGAGCGGCGCGGCCGCGTACCTCCCGGTGGCTTCCGCTCGCGGGTGCGACGAGGTCAGCCCGCCTCGGCGAGCAGGCCGTCGACGAGGTCGCGCGGCAGCCCGTGGGTGTCGTGCAGGTCCCGGTAGTCCGCGTCGGTCAACGGTCCACGGGACCGGCGGCGGGAAACCACCGGCCGCCCGCGCCGCAGCAGCTCCCGGAACCGCCGCTCCTCGCCGGTGAACACGTCCCGCACCTCGTCGACGGTGACGCCCTGCCGGAACCGGTCGAGGGTGTGCCGCACCGGCCCGGTCGGCAGGTCGGACAGGGTCCTGGACGCGTCGTCGCGCCACAGCGTGGTGAGCGTGCGGCGCAACAACCGGCGCAGCACGTAGCCGCGGCCGGTGTTCGAGGGCCGTACGCCGTCGCCGACCACCACCACGCCCGTGCGCAGGTGGTCGCCGACCACGCGCAGCGCCCCGTCCCGTAGGCCCCACACGTCGGACACGCCGCGCGCCCACGGCACGAGGCCCTCGCCCTCGTGGACCGAGCGGTGCCCGCGCAGCACCATCTCCAGCCGTTCGAGGCCCATCCCGGTGTCCACGTTGGGCTGCCGCAGCGGCGACAGCCGACCGTCGGGGTGCCGGTGGTAGCGCATCCCCACATGGTTCCAGACCTCCATCCAGCGGTCGTCGGTGCCGGGGGTGCCGTGGGGCGGGCCCTCGCCGGTCCAGAGGAAGATCTCGGTGTCGGGTCCGCACGGCCCGGTCGGCCCGTTGGACCACCAGTTCTCCTCCCCGGTCAGCTCCACGGGCAGGCCCAGTTCCCCCCAGGTGCGCAGCGACGGCTCGTCCGGGCCGACCTGGTCGTCGCCGCCGAAGACCGTCACGTGTATCCGGTCGTGCGCCACGCCGAATCCGTCGCGCAGCAGCTCGTAGCCCCACCGCAGGCTGCGCGGCAGGTCGTAGTCGCCGAGCGACCAGGAGCCCAGCATCGAGAACAGGGTCAGGTGGGTCGGGTCGCCCACCTCGTCCAGGTCGGTGGTACGCAGGCAGCGCTGCACGTTCACCAGCCGCCGGCCCGACGGGTGGGGCCGGCCCTCCAGGTAGGGGGTCAGGGGGTGCATCCCGGAGGTGGTGAAGAGCACCGGATCGCCCGGCGGCGGGATCAGGGAGCCGTCGGGCACGAGTTCGTGGCCGCGCTCGCGGAAGAAGTCGAGGAAGGTGCGGCTGATCGGGTCGTACGTCATGGCGGTGGCCTTTCCGGATGGGACGACCGGAAAGGGTCCGCCGCCGGAGACCGGCGGGCCGACGGAACGAGGAAGCCGGCGGACCGTTTCCGGTCGCCGGCGGGAGATGGTGAGGTCAGGCGGCGGCGACCGACGAGCGCGAAGCTCGCGCGGCCGCGGCGGCGAAGAAGCGCCTGATCTCCATGCCCCGACTGTACGTGGACGCGGCACCGCCGCCCAGCGCGTTTCGCGGCGGGCGGCGGCGCCGGCGGATCAGACCCCGGACGCGGCGAGGGCCGGGGCGGGACGGTCGTCGACCCGGCGGGGCGCCTTCCGGTTCGGCAGCGACAGCCGGACGACCTTCTTCCAGGCGGAGAAGACCTGCCGGGGCAGCGAGCCGGTGGTGTACTTCAGCCCGTAGCGGTCGAACAGGGCCCGCACCTCGGGGGCGATCTCCTGGTAGCGGTTGCTGGGCAGGTCCGGGAAGAGGTGGTGCTCGATCTGGAACGACAGGTTGCCGGTCATGATGTGCATCAGTCGGCTGCCGCTGATGTTGGCCGAGCCGAGCATCTGCCGCAGGTACCACTCGCCGCGGGTCTCGCCCTCGATCGAGCGCCGGGAGAAGGTCTCCACGCCCTCCGGGAAGTGCCCACACATGATCACCGAGTGGCTCCACAGGTTGCGCAGGAGGTTGGCGGTGAAGGTGGCGGCCAGCGTGTGCAGGAACGAGGGCCCCGACAGCAGCGGGTGCACGACGTAGTCCTTGAGCACCTGCCGACGGATCTTGCGGCCCACCGCCCGGGCCCGGGCCCGGAACTCCGGCTTCTTGTGCCGGCCCTTGCGCAGGTTGCGCCCCAGCTCCAGGTCGTACGCGGCGATGCCGTACTCGAAGAAGCAGGCGTTGATGAAGTTCCACAGCGGCTGGCCGAGGTGGAACGGGTGCCACCGCTGGTCCTCGTCGACCCGCATGATGCCGTAGCCGAGGTCGTTGTCCTTGCCGAGCACGTTCGTGTACGTGTGGTGCAGCTCGTTGTGCGAGTGCTTCCACTGGTCGGCGGGCGAGACGTGGTCCCACTCCCAGGTGGTGGAGTGGATCTTCGGGTCGCGCATCCAGTCCCACTGGCCGTGCAGGACGTTGTGGCCGACCTCCATGTTCTCCAGGATCTTGGCCACGGTCAGGCCGGCCGTGCCCACGATCCAGGCGGGCGGGAAGAGGGAGAACAGCAGCACGACCCGGCTGCCCAGTTCCAGCTTGCGCTGGGTGGAGATGACCCGGCGGATGTACGCGGCGTCCCGCTCGCCCCGGTCGGCGACCACCCGTTCGCGGATCGCGTCGAGTTCCTTGCCGATGATCTCGATGTCCTCGGCGCTGAGGTGGGCGATCGGGTTGACGGGCTTGTTCTGGATCACGGTCACGTCAGGTACTCCGATCAGTGGTCGATGTCGCAGGGGCCGGCCGCGGCCGACACGCATGTCTGGATGCGGACGCCGTCGCCGGGCACCGCCGTGGTCAGTTCCCCGTTGCGCAGGTCCCGAACCGCGCCCTGGCGCAGCGGCAGGACGCAGCCGAAGCAGATGCCCATCCGGCAGCCCGAGGGCATCAGCACCCCGGCGTTCTCGCCGGCGTCGAGCAGCGGGGTGGCGCCGTCGGCGTCGACCGTGACGCCCGAGCGGGCGAAGGTGACGGTGCCGCCCTCGCCGGGCGAGATGACGGTCGGCCGGAACCGCTCGGTGTGCAGCCGGTCGCCGCGCCCCCGGGCCGTCCAGTGCTCCTCGAGGGCGTCGAGCAGGCCGAGCGGACCGCAGGCCCAGGTCTCCCGGTCGAGGTGGTCGGGCACGAGGCGGTCGAGGTCGTCCACGGTGAGCAGCCCGTCGGTCTCGGTGTGCCGCTCCACCAGCCGGAGCACGCCCCGCGCGGCGAGGTCCCGCAGCTCGGCGCCGAAGATCACGTCGGCGGGGGTCGGCGCCGAGTGCACCACGACGACGTCGGCGCCGCCCAGCACGTCGGCGCGCAGCATCCCCATCACCGGGGTGACGCCGCTGCCCGCGGTCACGAAGAGCACCCGGGCTGGCGGCCGGGCCGGCAGCACGAAGTCGCCCTGCGCCTGGTCGAGCTGGACCAGCGTGCCGGGCCGGGTGCGGCGCACGAGGTGGTTGCTGACGACGCCGTCGGGGATCGCCTTCACGGTGACCGAGATCGGCCCGCCCCGGCGCTGCGGCGCGGAGGTCACCGAGTAGGCCCGCCACTGGCGTACGCCGTCGACGTCGACGCCGAGGCGGACGTACTGCCCGGGGGTGTGCCCGCGCCAGTCGCGGCCGGGCCGGATCACCAGCGTCGCCGCGTCGGCGGTCTCGGGGCGTACGGCGAGGATCCGGCCGCGCAGGTCGGCGCCGGAGCGCAGCGGGGCGACCATGTCGAGGTAGTCGTCGGGCAGCAGCGGGGTGGTGACCGACGCGGCCAGCCGGAGGATCCGGCCCCGCAGGGCCGCCTTCCCGGAGGGGTTCGGGACGGTGGTGGTCATGATTCGATGGTCGCCCGCCGAATGGCATAAAATCTTGACCTGGGAAGGTGAACCGGACGAGGCTTTTTGTGCGGAGGGAACAACGTGTCCGAACGCTCGGAGGCCACGCGGCGCGCGGCCCGGCTCGAGTTGGACGCCCGGGTGGCCGGCGAGCTGCACGAGCGGCTCCCCCTGCTCGCGGAGCGGACCATCACCGCCATCACCGCCGAGGTGCCCAGCTACTCCGGCACCCTGACCGGCCAGATGCGCGAGAAGATCGAGACGGCGGTGCAGATCGCGCTCGGCACGTTCCTCCAGCTCATCGGGCGCTCCGAGGGCAGCGACCCGAGCACCCCGCTCGTCGGCGCGCTGGAGGCCGCGTACGCCCTCGGCAGCGGCGAGGCGCGCTCCGGCCGGAGCATGGACGCCCTGCTCGCCGCGTACCGCGTCGGCGCCCGGGTCTCCTGGCGGGAGATGTCCACCACCACCGTGCAGGGCGGGTCGTCCGCCGGCACCGTCGCCGAGTTCGCGGAGCTGATGTTCGCGTACATCGACGAGCTCTCCGCCGCCAGCGTGGCCGGCCACGCCGACGAGCTGGCCAGCGCCGGCCGGGCCCGGCGCCGCAACCTGGAGCGGCTCACCCAGCGGCTGCTCGCCGGGGAGCCCGAGGAGGCGCTGCTGCGCAGCGCCGAGCGGGCCGACTGGCCGCCGCCGCAGACCCTGACCGTCGTCCTGCTGCCCCGGGCCAACCTCCGCGCGGCGCTCGCGCGGCTGCACCCGCACACCCTGGAGAGCGGCGACGACCTTCCGCCGGGCGGCGCGGGCGAGGACCTGGCGGTGCTGCTGGTGCCCGACACGCACGGCGAGCGGCGGCGGCAGCTCGCCCGGGTGCTGCACGGCCGCCGCGCCGTGCTCGGCCCCGCCCGGCCCTGGACCCGGGCCGCCTCCTCCTACCAGCGCGCCGTCCGGGCCCTGTCGCTCGGCCTGCGCCCGGCCGACGACGGGCCGGCGCTCGACACCGAGGAGCACCTCGCCGAGCTGGTGCTGAGCACCGATCCGGAAGGGCTCGCCGACCTTCGCGCCCGGGTCCTGGCGCCGCTCGCGTCGCTGCCGCCCGGCACCGCCGACCGGCTCGCCGAGACCCTGCGCTCCTGGCTGCTGCACCAGGGCCGGCGCGACGACGTCGCCGCCGACCTCTTCGTGCACGCGCAGACCGTCCGCTACCGGATGGGCAAGCTCCGCGAGCTGTACGGGGAGCGCCTGACCGACCCGGCGACCGTCCTCGACCTCACCCTCGCCCTCGCCTTCCCGCCCCGGGGCGGGGCCGACGACCCGCCGCCCTGACCCGACCGACCGTCTCCCACCGTGGTCGGTCGGTGACCCATCGAGGTCAGATACCGGACATACGGGTGCGGGCCACACGCCGGAGGTGCCACCCTGGTCCTCCCCCGCCCGCGATCATCCGCCCGGCTGCCGGCCTCCGCCGCAGGCCACCGGCGGGTCGCCCGGCGGGGCGACGGGGCCGCCTCCGGTACCGCGACGCCTTCCGCCAGGGGGCCGCCGGACGGGCCCCGGCGAGCGGAAGGACGGGCATGGCGTCGCACACGGGGGACGAGCCCGGGGCCGACCGGCCGGCTCCGGCCACCGGGCCGGCGCGCCCCGGTCACACCAACCGGCTCCGCGACGCGCTCCGGACGACCCCGGCGCTGATCGTGCTCAGCGGCGCCGTGCTGGTGGCCGCGCTGGCCGCCACCGCCGCCGTCGCCGTTCAGTCCCGCACGTCGGCCACCACGCTGGGCGAGCGCTCCGCGGCGACCGCCGTGGCCACCAGCACGACCGCTCGGGAGATCTACCAGGGTCTCGCCGACGCGGACGTCGCCGCCAGCGCCGTCTTCCTGCTCCCGCCGGCCGAGGACCGGCGGGCGTCGCTGGTGGCCGCCTACGACGCGTCCGTCCACGAGGTGGAGCGCACGCTGACCGACTCGATGGGCAACGCCGCCGGCGACCCGGACCGCCTCACCCGGCTCGCGACGATCGCCGCCCGGCTGAAGGTCTACCGCGACGTGGTGTGCGCCGCCCTGCGGGTGGCCGGTCCGCTCCCGGCGGCGGCCACCGGCAACCGGCAGCCCTGCCCGCCGGCGGGCAGGGCTGCGGAGCAGGCCGCGACGGGCAGCCCGGCGGCCCGTGCGGTGCTCGCCTCGGCCTACGCCCGGGAGGCGTCGCACTACATGTCCACCGAGCTGCTCACCGCGGCCCAGGGCCTGTGGAACTACGACACCAGGCTGCTGCTCGACGCCCGCGCCGACGCCCGGCCCTGGCTGGCCGCGTCCGTCCTGGTGCCGCTGGGCACCCTCGCCGCCCTGGTGGTCGTGCAGGTGTGGCTGCGCCGGCGGACCCGGCGACGGCTGAACGCGGGCCTGCTGCTGGCCTCGGTGGGCACCGCGGCCGTACTGGCCATGCTGGTCTCGTCGTGGTCGCACTGGCCGGACGCCGACCGGCGGCTCCCGGAGCTGGAACGGGCGGTCGACGCGCAGAGCGCCACCCAGCAGCGGCTCGGCGCCCTGCTCGCCGGTCGGGCCGACGTCTACCTGGGGCTCGGCGCGAGCGTCGACCCGGCCGGGCACAAGGCGGACTTCGACGGCCGGGACCTCTGCCTCGCCCCGACCGCGGCGCCGGCGCCGCCCGGGGACCGGATCGACTGCACCGCCCTGGAGGAGACGGTCTGGCCCGCCCGGCAGAGCAAGACCCCGAACGCCTTCCGCGGCGCGGTGGACACAGTGCTCGCCGAGGGGTCGGCGGGCCGGGCCTTCGTCGCCGCCGAGGGGCACCTGCTGACCGAACTGACCACCCGCAACGAGGAGGTCTCCCGGATGGTCGCCGACCTGCCCGAGGCGCGCCGCCACCTCGGTGGCGCGGCCGCCTGGGTCACCCTGCTCGCCGCCGCCGGCGTGGTCGCCGGGCTGCGCCGGCGTTACCTGGAGTACCAGTGACCGCACCCCGGCGTGCCTCGACGCGGACCCGACGGCGGGCCGCTGCGCTCGCCGCGCTCCTGGCGGGTCTGGGCGGGTGCGCCGCGCCCGCGCCACCCGATCCCGCGCCCCCGGCGCGCCCACCGGGGGTGGCGACGGCGCCGACCACCGACGCGACCGGCGGGGTCTGCCCGGTGCGCCGGAGCCTCCCGTCCGACCCGACACCCCCGCGCCGGATCCTCGACCGGGGCGAACTGGTCGCGGGCGTGGACCCGTCGGACGCCACGATGAGCCACTGGGACGCCCGCACCCAGCGGTTCGAGGGCTTCAACATCGAGCTGATGCTGGCGGTGGCCCGCGCCCTCTGGCCCGCCGACGACCCGCGCAGCCGGCTCACCTTCAAGGCGGTGCCGCCCGGCCAGGGCGCCTTCACCATGCTGGACAAAGGTGAGATCGACGTCGTCGCCACCTCGCTCACGGCCTCCTGCGAGCGGGCCCGGCTGGTGCTGTTCTCCAACGACTACCTCGACTCCGGGCAGACGGTGCTGGTCCGCAGACGCCCCGACGGCACGCCCGAGTACGCGGGCATGGAACAGCTCGGCGGCCGGCGGGTCTGCGCCGCCGCGAACACCACCTCGCTGGCGATGATCGCCGGCTACCGCACCACGGGAGGCCTGCGGCCGGTCCCGGTGCACGCCCCCCACCCGGTCGACTGCCTGGTCATGCTGCGCCAGGGCCAGGTCGACGGGGTCAGCACCGACGACAACATCCTGCTGGGCTTCGCCCGGATGGCCCCGGACACGACGCTGGTGACCGAGGCGCCCCGGCCGGAGCGGCGCTCCTGCGACCACCACCGGGACGAGAACTGCACCTGGTTCACCGACGAGCCGCACGCCTTCGCGTTCCGCCTGACCGACGGCCGGGAGCTGGTCGCGTTCGTCAACCACGTGCTGGCGCAGCCGCGTACCGCGACGGTGTGGCAGCAGGCCCACGACCGGTGGCTCGCCGGGCACCGGGACCGGGGCATGCCGTCACCGGGACCGGCCACGACCGGGTGGCCGCCCCCCGACCCCGCGCCGGCCACCCCCCGGCCGGCCGACTGATGGGCGGTGGGTGAATGGCCGTGCGGGAACGCCTCGACGCCACCCTGGCCGCGCACACCTGGGTCTGCGAGCACCTGCTCGACGTGCAGCAGCTGGTCACGGACGCCTTCCGGCAGCCCGACGGCCCGGCCGCCGCGCCCGCGCGGGAGGCCCGGGACCTGCTGCACCGCCTCGGCTGCCTGTCGCTGGCCCTCGACCGGCTGGTCGACGACCTCGACGGCGTCCAGGAGTCGACGGGCGCGGGCGAGGAGGCGCTGGCCCGGCTGCTGGCCGACCCGTGCCAGGTCCGGTTCACCGCGGCCACCGGCGAGCCGGTGCACGTGGAGGCGATGAGCGTCCAGGAGATCCTGGTCGCGGCCCGCGAGCACGTGGCCCGGATCCGCCGGATCGTGGAGACGTATGGCCGGGACCGGCTGGCGGTCCGGGCGCAGCGGCTGCGTTCCTCGGTCGAGCGGCTCCGGCGGCTCGCGGCGGAGGCCGCCGGCGAGGGGCTCGGCGACGGGACGGATCCGCTGGCGGCGCTCGCGGTCGACGGGCTGCTGGACCGGCTCGCCGCCGCCAAGGCGGCGGGCCGTGGGCAGTGGTGGCGGGGCGATGTCGGGCCGGAACGCGACGACGGGTCCCTGGGGGCCGCCGTGGACCGGGCGGTCGAGCGGACCGACACCGCGCGACGCCGGCTGCGCCGAACCTGCCACGCGGAGCTGACCGGGCGGCTGGAGGCGTACCGGCAGAAGGCCGCCGACGAGGGCCGGGCCGAGCACCAGGAGGTCGAGCGGGCCTACCGGGAGGCGCTGGCCGCGCTGCGCCCCGACGCCTTCGCCGTGACCGCCGCGAGCCGGGCGGTGCGGGCCTACCAACAGGCCGTGAACGGGGGTACGCGATGACGGCGAGCCGCGGCTGTGCGGAGCGCAACTGCCCCGGCGCCGTCGACCAGGACGGGTTCTGCCGGCTGTGGGGGCACGAGTGCGTCGGGGTCGGCGCGGGCGCCGGGCCGGACGCGGCTGCCGGACCGGCCCGGGCCGCGGACCCCGACCCGCGGCCGCTGCGGACGACGTCCCGGCCGTGGGAGCGACCGGCTGTGCTGCCGACCGCCCGGCCGCACGATCCCCTGACGGCGGTGGTGTCGCAGCCGGTCGTTCCCGAACACTCCCGCTACTGCGGCAACACGAGGTGCCACCGCCACCGCGGCCCCCGGCTGCCCCGGGTCGCCGGGTTCTGCCCGGACTGCGGCACCCGGTACTCCTTCACCCCGCCCCTGGCCGACGGCGACCTGCGCGCCGGGCGCTACCGGATCGAGGGCTGCCTGGGCAACGGCGGGGTCGGCTGGGTGTTCCTCGCCCGGGACGAGGACATGGACGGCGCCTGGCGGGTGCTGAAGGGGCAGCGCAACCCGGAGGACCGGGAGGCCATCGCGGCGTTCGTCGCCGAACGGCAGGCGCTGATCGCGCTGAACCACCCGCGGATCGTCACCATCACCCACGCCCTGCGGCCCGAGTCCGACCGGGACGCCGGCTACCTGGTGATGGAGTACGTCAACGGCGGCACCCTGGAGGAGGCCCGCAGCGCGGCCGGCCCGGGCGGCGGGTCCTGCGCCGTGGACGTGGCGCAGGCGCTGGGGTACGCCGTGCAGATCCTCGACGCCTTCGAGTACCTGCACGACCAGGGCTGGCTGTACTGCGACCTGAAGCCGGAGAACGTGATGCGGGTCGGCGGCCAGGGGACCAACGATCCCATCAAGCTGGTCGACTTCGGCGCGGCCCGCCGGATCGACAACACGGTGAGCCCGGCGTGGGGCACCGCGGGCTACACCGCGCCGGAGGTGGAGCGGCTCGGGCCCGCCGGTCCGAGCGTGCGGTCGGACCTCTACACCGTCGGCCGGACCCTCGCCGCGCTGACCCTGGTGCCCCGGTCCACCGAGGTGACCCGGATCCCGCCGGGGCAGGACGTGCTGCGGCTGCCCGTGCCCGCGCGGCTCGACCCGTTCCTGCGGCTGCTCGCCCGCGCCACCGCCGCCGAGCCGGAGGACCGGTTCGCCTCGGCGGTCGAGATGCGCGAACAGGTCCGAGGGGTACGACGGCAGGTCGGCTCGGCGACCGACGGCGTGCCCCGGCCGACCCGCTCCACCCTGTTCAGCCGGTCCGCGTGCGCCTTCGCCCTGCACACCGACCGCGACGCCCTCGACGTCGTGGAGATCATGCTCGGCCTGCCCGTGCCCCTGGTCGACGGCGCCGACCCGGCCGCCGGGTTCCTCGCCTCACTCGGCCCCGCCGACCCGGCCGAGCTCATCGAGCTGCTGCGGACCGCTCCGCAGCACACCGCGCAGGTGACCTACCGCGCCGTCCGGGCCCACCTCGCCGCCGGGCGGGTGGACGAGGCGGGCCCGCTGCTCGCCGACTTCCCCGAGGAGCTGCGGGACTGGTCGCTGTGGTGGCACCGCGCCCTGGTGGCCCTGGTGGCCCGGGACGCCGCCACCGCCCGACGCCACTTCGAACAGGTCTACGGCTGGCTGCCCGGCGAGGTCTCCGCGCGGCTGGCGTACGCGATGGCCTGCGAACTCGACGGCGACCCGCGGACGGCGGCCGACCACTACCGGGGGGTGCGGGACGCCGACCCGGGCGTGGTGGCCGCCGCGTTCGGGCTGGCCCGCTGCCTGCTGGCGACGGCCGACGCGCGCAGCGCGGCGGACGCCCTGCTGAGGGTGCCGGAGTCCTCCCGCGCCTCGACGGTGGCGGTGACCTGCGCGGTGCGGATCCTGCTCGACGCGCCGGACGACGGGCACCGGCTCGACGCGGCGCTCGAGGCCGCCGCGATCGTCGACAAGCTGCCCCCGTTCGGCGAACGCGAGGAGGTGGAGGCGCACATCCTGCGGATCGCGCTCGACTGCGACCTGGCCGAGGGGCGCCACGACGGCCGGCGGCTGTTCGGTCACCGGCTCGACGAGGACGCCCTGCGCCGCGCGTTCGAGCGCCGGTGCCGCTCCCGCGCCCGGCGCACCGCCGACCGGCGCGAGCGGATCGCGCTCGTCGAGCTGGCCAACGCGTACCGGCCGGTGACGTGGTGGTGATCCCGGCCGCCAACCCCGACGGAAAGAGGTCACCCGTGTCCCCCGCCAACGATCTGCCGCTGCGGCTGCGCGTGCACCACACCGAGTGCGTCTCCGCCGACGGGGCGGTCCTCGACGTGGTCGCCACCGTCCGGGGCGAGGAACCGGCCCACGCGGACGTCCGGCACGACGACCTCGCGGAGGTGATCCTGCTCGACTCGTCGGGCTCGATGGGGGCGCCCCAGGCCAAGATGCGCGCCGCCCGCCTGGCCACCGCCGCGGCCATCGACGCCCTGCCCGACGGGGTCGCGTTCGCGGTGGTGTCCGGCACCGCCCACGCCACCATGGTCTACCCGGGCGACCGGCGCCTGGCGGTCGCCGACGAGACCACCCGTGCCGCCGCCCGCAACGCCCTGCGGCACGTGACGCCGCACGGCGGTACGGCCATCGGCACCTGGCTGCTGCTGGCCCGCCACCTGCTGGCCACGCGGCCGGACGCGATCGGGCACGTCATCCTGCTCACCGACGGGCGCAACGAGTCCCAGCGCCCCGCCGACCTGCGGGCGGCGGTGGACGACTGCGTGGGCCGGTTCACCGTCGACTGCCGCGCCATCGGCTCCTCCGACGGCGTGCACGACTGGGACGCGGCGGAGCTGCTCGGCATCGCGGAGGCGTTGGGCGCCAACCCCGTCGTGCCGGTCGAGGACCTCACCGGGCTCGCCGACGAGTTCCGGACGGTGCTGACCCGCGCGATGTCCCGGCGGGTCCCCGACGTCCGGCTGCGGGTGCGCACCACCGGCCTGGCCCGGGTCCGCTTCGTCAAGCAGGTGCACCCGGCGCTCGCCGACCTGAGCGGGCGCGGCGAGCCGGCCGGCGAGCTGGCCACCGACTACCCGGTCGGCGCGTGGAGCCCGCACGACCAGCGGGACTACCACGTCGCCCTGGAGGTCGACGCGATGGCGCCCGGGGCGCGGCGGCGCATCGGCTGGCTGAGCGTGCACGCCGGCGCGGACGCCGCGCCGGTCGAGGCGCCGCTCACCGTGGAGTGGACCGAGGACGCCCTGCGGTACTCGGAGATCAACGAGAGCGTCGCGTACTACACCCGCCAGCAGGACTACGCGGCGGCGGTCCAGCGGGGGCTGGCGGCCGCCCGGGCGGGGCGGGTCGCCGAGGCGGAGGAGCACCTCGGGCACGCCGTGGCGCTCGCCCACGCCACGGGCCGCGACGACGACGTCGCCCTGCTCGCCCGCGTCGTGGACGTCCTGGACGCCGCCGGCGGCCGGGTCCGCCTCAAGCCCGACGTCGACGCGCGGCTCACGCAGTCCTCCCTGGTCGTGGCCCACTACACCTCCCGGTGGGGTCCGCAGGAGCCGCCGGCACAGCGGGCCGGGCCGACCGCGCCGTGGCGGCACTGCGGCGAGGAGCAGAGCGGCGCGTACTGCGAGGGATGCGGGGCCCACCACGCTGCGGCGGACCGGCCCGGCGCCGGCCGGCCCTGACGCCGATGGACCTGGAGATCGGCAACCAGGTCGCCGGCGTCGTCAGCGGCGCGCTGGCCCTCGCCACCGCGGTCGTCGCCGTCCGCCGCCACACCCGGGGCCGGCGCGGCTGGTGGACCTCGCTGCGCCCCGTCTGGCAGCGGGAGGCGGACGCCGGCATCGTCCACCCGCGCCGCTTCGGGGGCTACGTCAAGCCGCTGTCCGAGGTGTACGTGCCGCGCCGCGCGGTGCCGCGACTCGCCCCGTCCGGCGACGGCGTCGACGTGGCGGACCTGCTCACCGGCGCCGGCAACGTGCTGCTGATCGGGGAGCCGGGCAGCGGGAAGACGGCGCTCGTGCGCTACGAGAGCGCCCGGTCGGCACGGCGGTGGCTCGCCGGGCGCGGCCGGCGCCGGCGCTCCCCGGCCGGGCCGGTGCTGGTGAGCCTGCCGGCCGCCGCCCTGGTGCACCAGCCGCTGCCCGCCGCGCTCGCCGAGGCGTACCCGGGCGAGGGCGCCCCGCTCGACGTCGAGCAGGCCCCCGCCCCCGGCCGGCGGTGGCTGGTCTGCGTCGACGCGCTCGACGCCGTCGCCGACCCGGACGAGCGGGCCGTCGTCCTCAACCGCCTCGCGGAGCTGGCCCGCTCCCCCGGCCCGGCCGGCACGCCGAGGCCCTGGCGGGTCCTGGTGACCACGCGGCACCTGGCGGAGGACGAGCTGGCCGTGCTGGGCGACGGCTACCCGGCGTACCACCTGGCGCACTTCACCGACGCGGACGTGGCGCTGCTGGCAGCCCGCTGGTTCCCCGACGGCGCCACCGCCCGCCAGTTCCTGGACTGGACCCGCGCGCAGCGCATCACCGAGCCGGTGCACAATCCGCTCACCGCCACCGTCGCGGCGCTGGTCTGGGAGGGCGGGCAGGCGGATGCGGCCACGGGGCCCGGCCCGGCCGCCCTGCTCGACGAGTTCGTCCGCGCCCTGCTGCGCGGCGGCCGCGCCAGCCTCGACACCGCCTGCGAGGCGCTGCGGCGCCGCCCGCCCGACGGCGGGTCCGTCGCCGCCTGGCTCGACACCCGGCACACCGACCTCGTCGAGGTGGCGGCGACCGCCGCCGTCGCCGGCGGCGACCCGGTGGCGGCGGTCGTCGACTGGTCGGCGGCGCACGCCCCGGCTCCCCCGGCGGCGGTGCTGCCCGACTGGCCCGTCCACGTACGGCGGATCCTGCTCGCCACCGACCTCTTCCGGGCCGACCGGCACGCGCTGGCCTCGGTCTGGCCGAGCCTGGTGGAGTACCTGGCGGCGGGCCCGCTCGCCCGCGACTGGCGGCCGGACGAGTGGGTGACGCTGATGAACACCAGCTCGGCGCGGTTCGTCGCGTTGCAGGCGATCAGCCGGGCCGCCGTCGCGCCGGCCTTCCTGCGCGCCCGGCTGGCGGAGCCCGACGGGGCGATCGCCGCCGGTCACCTGCTCGCCGGCCGGGGCACGACCGGGGCCGGCACGCCGTCGTTCCGGGCGGACGTGCTGGCGGCGCTGCTCACCCACTGGTCCGGTGGCCCGGACGGCCCCGCCGGCCGGGACGCCGCGCGGGAGTGCTTCTCGCTGTTGACGACGCTGGCGGCGGACCGGGCCGACCGGGACCTGCTGCACCAGATCGCCACGGATCCGCAGCGGCCGGGAGACGTCCGCCGGGCGGCGGCGCTCTTCTTCGCCGTACGCACCCGCAACGCCCACCGGGCCCGGGCGGGGGGTTGAGCGCCGGGCCGGGCGACGGCGGTGCGTCAGGAACGGTGACGCCGGGGACCGGCAGGGGCCGGCGGCTCCTCGGCCGGTCCTGGGGGCGGCACCATGGCGAAGGGCCCGCGCTCGGTGAGCGCGGGCCCTTCCACGTGATCCGACGCAGCGGTGGGGGCTCGCCTACGCCGCCCGCTGCGGGCCGACGACGGCCCAGCACAGGCCGGCGGGATCGCGCAGCGTCACCTGACGCGACGGGTCCGCCGGCGTCTCGACGCGGGCACCGGCGGCCACCGCCCGCCGCAGCACCGACTCGGGGTCCGTCCGCTCGATGGTCAACACGTCGTCCCCGCCCTCGGCCGCCGACGACGCGCCCGCCTCGTACCACTCGCTCACGGTCAGGCGGTGGCCGCCGACGGCCAGTTCCGCGTGCAGGACGTGCCCGTCGAGCAGGCACTCCCGTTCGATCGCGACGGCGTCGAAGACGTCCGTGTAGAAGGCGATGGCCTCGTTCGTGTCGCTGACCGTCAGGTAGTGCCCCGGCCGGTGGTTCTGTGCCCTCATGAGACTGGTGCCGCCCTTCCCCTACTCGGCGATCCGGGTCCGACCGGTCCAGCGGAAGACCACCGGGAGGTCGACCGCCCCCGGGGTGGCGCCCCGTTCGAAGTGCTCGTACCCGCCGTAGTGCAGGACCTTGATCTTCTCCTCCGCCTGCGCCACCCGGCGGCTGCGCAGGTCGGCCGGCAGATCGACCGGGCCGCCCTCCAGGACGACGTCGATGACGCCGACCGCGTCCCGGGTGACCAGATCAGCTTGCGAAACGTCCTTCATGACACGACCTCCGTCGCATTCGCACACCTCGGACGAGCCGCCGCGATGCGGCGGACGCGTCCACACAGGCCTGACGACACCCGTTGCCGGGTGAACGGACGCCGCGCGGTCGAACGCCCTTGTCGGTGACCGGCCGCCCGTTCTGCTCCGAACGTAATTCAGATCACATCAGGCCGACACCCTTAGGGCACCCCTAGGAACGGCCCTGGCCAGCCACGACGCCCCCCGCCCCGACCACGTACGTGGGGAGGGTCACTCCCACCGGAAGAACCGGGTGGCCGCCACGGAGCCGACGACGGCCGTCACGGCCAGGGCGATCAGCTGCGGCAGCTCGGGGTTGGCGCCCGCCCACGCCGCACCGAGCGTGTCCACCGTGGCACCCAGCGGCGAGTACTCGGCGATGGCGGCCAGGGCGGCCGGCATCCGGTCGCGCGGCAACCAGGCGCCGGCCAGGAAGAGCAGCGGGAAGAACAGCGCCGGGCCGATCGACTGCGCCGCCCTGGCCGACGGCGCCAGCGCCGCGATCAGCAGGCCGACGGCGAAGAGGCACGCCACCCCGAGCAGGAAGGCCAGCACGAACCCGGGAACGTTGGCCGGCGCCGGCTGGTCCAGCAGGAACCGTACGGCGGTCGCGGTGACCACCGCGCCGAGGACGCCCATCACGAGGTTGACCACCACCTGGGCCACCAGCAGGAGGCCGGGCTGCACCGGGGTGGTCGCCAGGCGGCGCAGCACCCGACGTTCCCGGTAGATGCCGAGCGCCATCGGCAGGGTGAAGAGCGCGAGCATGCCGATGGTGAGGGCCAACGCGAGCGACGGCAGGAAGGTCTGCTCGGCGTGCTGCCCGGTGTCGGCTGCCGTACCGGCACGCTGCGGCAGCCCGAAGACGAGCATCAGGCCGATCGGCAGGGCGAAGACGAAGAACAACGACACCGGTTCCCGCAGGAACAGCTTCGTCTCGACGGCGATCAGCTTGGACAGGGCGCTCACGACGACCTCCCGGGGGTCGGGGACTGCGCGGCGGTCCGGCCCGAGCGGCCGGTGAGGGAGACGAACGCGTCGTCGAGGGTGGGTTGCTCGACCCGCAGGGCGTCGTAGCCGATCCCGCGCCCGTTGAGCACGGACATGACCGCCTGGAGCACGTCCTTCGTGCCGGTCACCGTCACCTCGTCGCGGTAGCGCGACACCCCCGTCACGTCGGGCGACGCGAGCAGCAGGGCGTCCTCGACGGGCTCGGCGGGACGGAAGTGCACCCGGTGCTCGCTGCCGACGCGGGTGAGCAGGCCGGCGGGGCTGTCGATGGCCACCACCCGCCCCTTGTCGATGATCGCGAGCCGGTCGCAGAGGCGTTGCGCCTCCTCCATGAAGTGGGTGACCAGCACGACGGTGACGCCCCGGTCGCGGATCCGCTCGACCAGGTCCCAGGTGTCCCGGCGGCCCTGCGGGTCCAGGCCGGTGGTCAGCTCGTCGAGAATGGCGACCTCCGGCCTGCCGACCAGCGCCAGGGCCACCGACAACCGCTGCTTCTGCCCGCCGGAGAGCTTCTGGAAGTAGGTGTTGCGCTGCTCGGCCAGGCCGAGGTCGGTCAGCAGCTCGTCGATGTCGGCGCGGTTGCGGTAGAAGGACCGGTACAGGTCCAGCGCCTCCCACACCCGCACCTTGTCCGGCAGCTGGCTCTCCTGGAGCTGGGCGCCGACGCGCTGCCGCACCTCGGTGCGGTCGCGGATCGGGTCGAGCCCGAGCACCCGGATCGTGCCGCCGTCGGCGCGGCGCAGCCCCTGCACGCACTCGACGGTGGTCGTCTTGCCGGCCCCGTTCGGGCCGAGCACGCCGAAGATCTCGCCCTGTTCCACCGTGAAGGAGACGTCGTCGACCGCGATCTTCTCGCCGTACCGTTTCTGCAGATGATCGACTTCGATGACCGGCATGGGGGGTGGTCCTCCTTCACGTGCGGGTTGCCGTCGAGAAGGGCGGGACCCCTCGGCTGATCGCGGCGTCGGCTTACGGGAACGGGCCGGTGCCGGCCGGAGCCAGGCCGACCGACGCCCGACATCATCCGGCCAACCGATGCGCCGATCAACTGTTCAGCTGACGAATCGGGGGTACCGAACCGGGAGTCGACCCGGGACAGGGGTGCCGGCCGGAAACGTGGCTCAGGGGCAGGGGTGCCGACCGGTCACCGCAGGTGTCCGTCGCCGCGGACCTGTCACCGCCGGGCCGGGACCTGTCACCGCCGGGCCGGGACCTGTCACCGCCGGGCCGGGCAGAGCGGCAGCAGTTCGTCGAGCCGGCGCAGGACGACGTCCGGGCCGGCGGCGCGCAGGGTCTCCTCGTCGGACTCGCCCCACAGCGCGGCCACCGCCACCACCCCGGCCGCCCGCGCGCTGGCCAGGTCGCTGGGCGCGTCGCCGACCATCAGCGCCTCCCGGGGCCCGGCCCCGAGCAGGCGCAGCGCACGCCGCACGATGTCGGGGGCGGGCTTCGGCCGGGGAACCTCGTCCGAGCCCACCACGTGGTCGACGAGCGGCAGCAGGTCGAGCCGGCCGAGCAGGTCCCGGGCGCGGACCCCACTGCGGCCGGTGGCGACGGCCAGCCCGATCCCCCGCCGGCGTAGCGTGCCGAGCAGCTCCGGCGCCCCGTCGACCGGGGTGACCCGGTGCGCGAGGCGGTTGCTCTCCCGGACGAACGGCCCGGCCAGCGCCGCCGGCAGGCCCATCAGCTCCAGCACCTCCGGCAGGTACCGGCCCGGGTGGCGGCAGTACTCCTCCACCGGGGCCGGGCCGCCGCCGACCACCTCGGCGTACGCGAGGGCGAACGCCTCCCTGGCCACGGCGAGGCTGTCGACCAGCACCCCGTCGAGGTCGAGCACCACCGCGGAGACACCGTCGGGTGCCGCCGTCCACGCCGTCGCGTCCGCGTCCACAGAGGCCACCTTCCGCCCGTCCGACCCGGCCCACGCCCGCCGGTAGGGGTGGCAGGCCCCGGGGACCCCCGACTACGGTCAGGACCGTCGTCCCGGGCCCGCCGGCGCGGCGCACCGCGCCCACCTGCCGGGATCCACCGGCGCCCGACCGACCATACCGGCGGCCCGGGTGCCCGTCGCCCGGTGCCGGCGCGCCCGGCCGGGTCGGCCCGGGTCCGAGCCGCTGGAGAGGGGTCGCACCATGCCGCTGCTGAGCTGGCTCTCGCAGGGCGCCGACGAGCGTCCGGACGCGATCCGGGTCGACGACCGGGCGGTGTCCTGGGTGGAGCTGCGTCGCCTGGCCGCGGCGGTGGCCGACGAGCTGCACGGGGTCGACCGGGTGGCGATCGAGGCCACCGCGACCCTGGAGACGGTGGTCGGAGTGGTCGGCGCGCTGACCGCCGGCGCGGCGGTCGTGCCGGTCCCGCCGGACGCCGGGCCGATGGAGCGCGAGCACATCCTGCGCGACTCGGGGGCGACGGCGCTGCTGGCCCCGGCCGGCGCGGGCCGGACCACCGACGGCGCGGGCCGGACCGTCGTGCCCGTCGACCTGACGCGGCGGTCGGACACCGTCCACCCCGAGCCCGACCCGGCCCGTACCGCGGTGATCCTCTACACCAGCGGCACCACCGGCGCCCCGAAGGGCGCCGTGATCTCCCGCCGGGCGGTCGCCGCCTGCCTGGACGGGCTGGCCGACGCCTGGGCGTGGACGCCGGACGACCAGCTGGTGCACGGCCTGCCGCTGTTCCACGTGCACGGGCTGGTGCTCGGCGTGCTCGGGCCGCTGCGGCTGGGCAGCCGGCTGCACCACGTCGGCCGGCCGCGCCCCGAGCGGTACGCGGCCGCCAAGGGCTCGATGTACTTCGGCGTGCCGACCGTGTGGTCCCGGATCGCCGCCGACCCGGACGCGGCACGGGCGCTGCGTCCGGCGCGGCTGCTCGTCTCGGGCAGCGCGGCGCTGCCGGCGGCGGTCTTCGCGGACCTCGCCGCCCTCACCGGGCACCGGGCCGTCGAGCGGTACGGGATGACCGAGACCCTGATCACGGTGAGCGCCCGGGCGGACGGCCCGCGGCGGCCGGGCACCGTCGGGCTGCCACTGCCCGGGGTGCGCACGCGGCTGGTCGACGAGAACGGCGCGGCACTCCCCGCCGACGGGGCGGCGATGGGCGAGCTCCAGGTCGACGGTCCCACCCTGTTCGACGGGTACCTGAACCGTCCGGACGCCGACGCGGCGAGCCGCACCCCGGACGGCTGGTTCCGCACCGGGGACGTCGCCACCGTCGACCCGGACGGCTGGCACCGCATCGTCGGCCGGGCCTCCACCGACCTGATCAAGAGCGGCGGCTACCGGATCGGCGCCGGCGAGGTGGAGGACGCCCTGCTGGCGCACCCGGGGGTGCGCGAGGCCGCCGTGGTGGGGACCCCGCACCCCGACCTCGGCCAGCAGGTCACCGCGTACGTGGTGGGCGACGGCGTGGACGGGGCCGAACTGATCGACTTCGTGGCCCGGCACCTGTCGGCGCACAAGCGGCCACGCGAGGTACGCCTGGTCGACGCGCTGCCCCGCAACGCCCTCGGCAAGGTGCAGAAGACCAGGCTGACCGCGGACTAGGGCTGGACGGCCGGGATGCTGATCGCGGTGGCCACCAGTCCCCGGTCGACCAGGAACCTGCCGGCGAAGGCCGTCACCGTCGCCCCGCCGAGGACCGGGCCGGGCACCAGCAGCCGGGCCTGGAAGGTGCCGGCCGGATCGATCGCGATGTCGGCCTCGGAGAAGTCCAGCCACCGGCCGGTGAGCGGGAACCACGCCTTGTACACCGACTCCTTCGCGCTGAACAGCAGGCGGTCCCAGCAGACGGTGGGGTGGGCCGCGCCCAGCGTGGCGGTGCGCGTGCGCTCCGCCGGCAGCGCGATCGCGTCGAGCACCCCGTCGGGCAGCGGCGCGTGCGGCTCGGCGTCCACGCCGAGGGTGGCGAACGCCGTCGTACGGCCGAGGACCGCCGCCCGGTAACCCTCGCAGTGCGTCATGCTGCCGACCACCCCGGCGGGCCAGACCGGGGCGCCCCGCACGCCGGAGACGATCGGCGCCGGGGCGAGGCCCAGCTCGCCGAGGGCCAGGCGGGCACAGTGCCGCACGGTGGTGAACTCCCGGCGCCGCTTCTCCACCGACCGGGCCACGAGCGCCTCTTCCTCGGGGAACAGGGTCAGGCCGGTGGGGTCGGTGAAGGACTCGGCCACCGCCACGGCGGAGGGCAGGATCTGCTCGATCACGTTCGCCGATGCTAGGCGCTGCGGCGACCCTCGCCGCCCCGGGGCCGCCGGTACCCTGCACCATAGGGGTCGGGTACGGGTGCCGGGCCACGCGGGCGGCTGCCAGTCTGGGGCGGGCCCCGATCCCACGGGCGGGGCACGCGGATCTTGGGTCGGATGGATGCGGGAAGCGGATGCTCACTGGCAAGGTGGTGCGGTTCGACGAGGTGCGGGGCTACGGGTTCATCGCCCCGGACGACGGCAGCGACGACGTGTTCGTGCACGCGAACATGCTGGACGGTGACAAGTGGGCGTTGGCGCCCGGTGTCCCGGTGGAGTACGACGCGGTGCAGACCGACCGCGGCCCCAAGGCCGTGCTGGTGCGGGTGGTCGGCGCTGCCGCCGGAGCGGAACGGAACGGGGCGTCCGGCCCCGTCGCGCCGGCCCGGGCGGGCACGACGGTCACCGGCGGGCGCAGCCGGGACGGCGGGCAGGCCACGGGCGGCGCGGAGGACGACGAGGGCCTCTGCGACGTGCTCTCCGAGCGGGCCTTCTGCGCGGAGACCACCGAGGCGCTGGTGACCTCCGTGTCGGACCTGACGGGGGCGCAGATCGTGGCGGTTCGCGCCCGGATGCTGGACCTGGCCCGGCGGCACGGCTGGGTGGAGGGCTGACCGCGCGGCGCGGGAGTCGGTGGACCGGCCGCCCCGGCCGGTTCAGCCGGCGGCGACCAGCAGGGACTTCCTGATCCGGCCGAGCGCGCTGCGCGGCAGCTCGTCGACGAAGTGCACCCGCCGGGGACGTTGACCGGCCGAGAGGTACCGGCCCACGTGGTCGATGAGCACCTGCGCGGTCAACCCCTCGGCGACGACGTACGCGGTGACCTGCTCGCCGAGCGCGTGGTGCGGCGTGCCGACGACGGCGGCGTCCCGGACGCCGGGGTGACTCAGCAGCGCCTCCTCGATCTGCCCGGCGTGCATCCGCCGTCCCCGACTGTGCAGCACGTCGAGTCCGCGCCGCCCGATGATCCGGTACGAGCCGTCCTCGGCGACGGTGGCCAGGTCGCCGGTGGCGTGCCAACGACCGGCGGCGACGCTTCGCCCGCCCTCGACGTAGCCGCTGAACAGCGTCGGCCCGCAGATGCTCAACTCGCCGACCGATTCGCCGTCGGCCGGCACCGGGCGGGCCTCGCGGTCCAGCACCCGGGTCTCCACGCCGGGCAGGGGGGTGCCGACGGCACCGGCGACCGTGCGGTCGTCGGCCCGCCCGGTCAGCGCGACGAGCGTCTCGGTGGTGGCGTACGCCTGCACCGGTGCGTGCGAGGTGAGCAGCCGGAGCCGTTCGGCCACGGCGCGGGCCAGTGGGGCGTCCGCGGAGACCAGCATCCGCGCCGCGGACAGCGACCGGGCCCACCGGGCGTTCAGCGCGATCCTGGACCACTGTTCGGGCACCGCCAGGTACATGGTGCCGATCGGCCCGGCGGCGGCGTTCCGGTCGAGGTGGACGAAGCGGCTGCCGACCCGCAACGCGCCGAGCAGGCCGACGACCAGGCCGTACGCCCGGAACAGCGGCGCGCCCTGGACCACGACGTCCTCCTCGCTCCACCGCCACGCGTCGGCGAGCAGGTCGAGGTCGGCGGCGATGGCGCGACGCGAGATGCGCACCCCGCGCGGCGGCCCGCCCGCGCCGCCCGTGTAGAGGATGACCGCGTCGGCGCCGGGCGCCGGCTCGGGGTGCGGCGTCGAGGAGCGCTGGCGCAGGTCGACCGGGACCGTGGGCAGCCGGTGGGTACCGGAGGGGTTCCGGCCGAGCAGCACCGTCGCCCCGGACTGCCGCAGGATCCGGCCGCGTTCGCACTCGTCGGCGTCGGGGGGCAGCGGCACGAGCGGGACACCCGCGTGGACGGCGCCGAGCATTCCGACCACCGTCTCCAGGGTCGGCGTGCCGTCGACCGCTACCGCGCCCGCCCCCCTGATCCGGTCGGCGACCGCGGTGACGCAGCCGAGCAGGGCCTCGCTGGAGAGCGTGCCGCCGGCCACCCTGACCGCATCGGCCCGGTCCGCGCCAAATCCCCGCAGCGCCGGCAGCAGTGTCATCTGTGCTATCCCCTGCGCAGGGCGTCGACGAGTCGCGGCGGCAGCTGGGACATCACGACGGCCACGGAACCCTTCAGGTCATGGGCCCGCATGGCCCAATATCCGGCTATCCCGACGTTGGAAACGGGTGCCCCGAAATTAGGCCCGGCTATCGGCCCGGCACAACCCCTAGCTGCCCGACCCGGGTCCCCTGCCGGCGCTGACAGGCCAGGTAGGACAGGATTTCGGCCCTCCTCCGGCGACAGCAGGCCCGACCGCCCTTCCCGTGGCCGACACACAGGATGGACAACGGCTCCTCGGGCCTGACGGACATTGGAGGTGGCTTTTGCGGTCGAATTATCGATCAGCCCGGATAAACCGGCCGGACATTGGCATGGGCCACCCTTTTCCAGCATCGCGTTCCGCCATTCATACAGCGGTGCCGACGTCCACCGACAGACCCTGGGCGCATAATTCTTTTTTAACAACATAATCGTTTAATTTCCCAAAGGTCCGAATCGGTCGCGGGCCGGACGACGGTGCCGAGTCCCGATCCCCGCCTGGCCCCGACGGCCCGCGGTCGCACTTCGGCCACGCGATGTCTCACCAAGCAACAATCGGGAATCCTTCTAATTGCTTCCCCACCCACCGGGGGTCGGGCCGACCCCCGGAACCCGGGCCGGCGGGCCGGCCGCGCCGTCCACCCTGGGCGCGGGGTCCCGTCGCCGAGCCGCTGCGGCGCGCGGCCACCGGGCCGCAGCCGGCCATGCTGACACTGAGTTGAGCAGCGCTTACCCGAATGGCCTCCGTACTTCGCCCCACCTCCGGCGGGACGCCAGCAGGACCGGCGACAGGGGGCGGTCCCGGCACCGGCGGACGGCGGACCGGAGCCCCGCCGGGGGGCGGAGGCGCAGACGCGAACCGGACCCCTAGCACGCAAGATCGCGCCCGCCAATCGCCGAGCGGGCCGAAAAGGGCGGGACCAATGGGCCACAAAGGCGCCCTGTCACGTTACGAGATCACGCGACGACTTTCCGCTGTCAAACGCGCATCGAAGGCCCGGCCGGACCGGCGGCGACATAGACCCGATGTTTGCCCATCCTTTACAAACCTCGGCTTGCCGCCCAATTGCCGGACTGCCATACTCCCACCATCACAGTGGTCGATAGGGGGAGACCGACCCGGAGGGGTGGGGAATTATCGCCGACGCTGGCAGGGGGCGACCAGGAGTCGCCAGCCGATCATGTCGGTCGATGTTTCGCCGGCTTCGCTCGATGGTCGTCTATATTTGCTAATAATGGAATGGGTCAAGAATTGCCGGTCTCCGATTTCGTCGAGCTCCAGGGCCGTGCAGGGCGGACGGCTCGTCGGGTGACCGCGCACCACACCCTCCCTCAGGGGCCACGCCGATGGAGCTGATCGAACGGTCGTGCCAGCTCAGCCTGCTGGAGAGCCGGCTGACGGACCTGTGGCGAAACGACGCCTCCACGACCGACCGGACCGTGACCGTGCTGACCGGTCCGGTCGGCTCCGGCAAGACCACGCTGTTGCAGGCCTT
Source organism: Micromonospora sp. NPDC023644 (assembly GCF_040640115.1). Lineage (NCBI taxonomy): Bacteria > Bacillati > Actinomycetota > Actinomycetes > Micromonosporales > Micromonosporaceae > Micromonospora > Micromonospora sp. NPDC023644. The sequence goes on from NZ_JBFABA010000018.1 coordinate 69,328, forward strand.
CGCCCGGCGGGCCTGCGGCTCCGGAGCGCGTGTCCTCGGCGCGAGTGCCTCCCGCGCCGAACGCACCGTCCCGCTCGAGGTCGTCCGGCAACTCGTCCGGGCGGCGCCGTTGAGTGGCGCCGGCAGTCCGGACACCCTGGCCCGCCTCGAGCGGCTACTGGACGCGGGCGCCCTCACCTGGACCGACGCCGACGACACGGACCGCGAGGAGACGGCCCTGGCCACCGCCGCGATCGGTGGCGCGCTGCTGGAGATGACCACGCAGGGGCCGCTGGTCATCGCGGTCGACGACGTCCACCACGCCGACGTGCCGTCGCTGCGGTGCCTCGACTACGTGGCCCGACGGATCTCCGCCCTGCCCGTGCTGATCGTCCTGACGGAGGCGCCGCGCACCCGGCCGTGGCGTCCCGACGTGCACGCCGAACTGCTACAACCGGCGAGGCTGCAGCGCATCCGGCTGTCACCGCTCACCGCCGAGGGGACGTTCCAGCTGCTCGCCCAGCGACTCGGTGTTCCGGTCGCCCGGACCATCGCCGAGGAGAGCCACCGGATCAGCGGTGGCAACCCGCTGCTGGTGCAGGCGCTCGCCGAGGACCAGGCCGCCGCGCCCCGGCCCGCCGACCGCCCGGTGGCCGGGGAGTCCTTCCGGGAGGCGGTGCTGAGCTGCCTGTACCGCTGCGACCACCTGGTGCTCAATGCCGCCCGGGTGCTGGCCGTGACCGGCGAGCCGCTGCACGGCAACCTGCTGCCCCAGCTCGTCGACGTACGGTCCCGGGCCGCGCTGGGCGCGATCGACGACTCGACCAGCGCGGGGTTGATCACCGCGCAGGGGCTACGCCATCCGGCGGTGTGCCAGGCCGTGATCGACGGAACGACCGCCGAGGAACGCGCACGGCTGCACCTGGAGGCGGCCTGCCTGCTGCACGAGGACGGAGCGGCCCCGGCCCGGATCGCGCCCCATCTGGTCGGGATCGACGAGCTCGCCGAGTCCTGGATGGCGCAGACCCTGCTGGACGCCGGGGAGCAGGCGTTGCTCGACGGCGAGGTGGAGACCGCGCTGCGCTACCTGCGCCGCGCGCACCGGGGTTGTGCCGGCGAGTGCCTGCGGGCGCGGATCCGTTCCGCGCTGGTCCGCGCCGAGTGGCGCCTCGACCCGCAGGCCGCGATCCCCCACCTGGTCGGTGTCGTCACCGCCATCCGCGCCGGGCACCTCGGCAGCCAGCAGGCCGCCGGTCCCATCCAGTACCTGCTCTGGCACGGTGAGATCGACAAGGCCGTCGAGCTCGTCAGCCACCTGAGCGAACGGGCGGACAGCGCCGATCCGAGGTCCGCTGCCGAACTGCTCGTCACCACGAGCTGGATGTCGACCCTCTACCCCGGGGTGATGGTCGACCGCCCCGCGCCCACCGTGGCCGCCCGGGACCCGCTCACGCTGGCGAAGGTCAAGCGCGGGATCGCGGGAGCCACCCTGCTGTCCGCCGTGCTCGACCGCGGCGACGCCAGCGCGGTCGAGCAGGCCGAGCGGGCGCTGTCGACCACCGGGCTGGACGGCGAACCGAACATGTGGACCGCCGTCTGCGCGCTCATCGCCATGATCTACGCCGACCGGCTGGACCTGGCCGGCGACTGGTGCGACCGGCTGGGCCGCGACCCCGCGACCCCGCGCTACCCGACTCCGTCGGCGATGCTCACGGCCCTCCGGGCGACCGTCGCCGGACGGCTCGGCGACCTGCCCCGAGCCGAGAAGCTGGCGGACGAGGCGCTGGGTCAGCTCTCGCCGAAGGGCTGGGGGGTGGTGATCGGGATACCGCTCGCCGTCCGGATCCGGGCCCTCACCTTCATGGACCAGCTCGACGCGGCGGCGACCTGCATCCAGATGCCGGTGCCCCCGGCGATGTTCGAGACCCCGATCGGGCTGCACTACCTCCAGGCCCGTGGGATGCACGCCCTCGCGGCGGGCAGCCCGGAGGCCGCACTGGCCGACTTCCAGCTCTGCGGACAGCTGATGAGCCGCTGGCGGCTGGACTTCTCGGGCCTCGTCCCGTGGCGGACCGAGTCGGCGCGGGCGTTGCTCCGGATGGGCCGCCGCCAGCAGGCCGGCAGGCTGGTCCGCGACGAGCTGGCCCGGCTGCGCCCCGTCCACGTCCGGCACCGGGCCGCCGCCCTGCGGGTCCTGGCCGCCACGGAGGAGGGGCCGGACCGGATCCCGCACCTGCGCAGCGCCGTCCGGCTGCTGCGGCAGTGCGGCGACCGGATGGAGCTGGCGCACAACCTGGCCGACCTCGGGCACGCCTACCAGCAGGTCGGCGACCGGCGGCAGGCCCGCGTCGCGTCGCGGTCGGCCCGGCTGCTCGCCGAGGAGTGCGGCATCCCGATGCTGCGGCCCGGCGCCCCCACCGCCAGGAACGGTGCCGCCGAGGGCCGCCCCGACACGACGGCCGTGGTCCACGGGCTGACCGACGCGGAGTGCAGTGTGGCGACCCTCGCCGCCCAGGGGCACACCAACCGCGAGATCGCCGAGAAGCTCTTCCTGACCGTCAGTGCGATCGAGCAGCGGTTGACCCGGATCTACCGCAAGCTCGACGTCAACTCACGCAGCGAACTGGCCGCCCGGCTACGCCTGAACCGACCCGGCGCGACGGTCCTGGACCCAGCGCCGCGAGGCCCCGGCGACCCGGGCCGCTGGCCTCCCGGGCCCCGGCTGCGCTGACCGCCGCAGGCCGCCAACCCGGCCTACCGCCCACCCGGGCTCCGGCCGGCGCCGGCAGTCGCGACCGTTCCGACCGTCCCGGCGTCCCCCCTCGACCCGCGCCACCGTCGATCGTTCGCCGGCCGGTGAACCCAGTTCCCGCCGACCGTCGCCGGCCGTTCACCGTGGCCTCCGCCTCCGCCTCCGCCTCCGCCTCCGCCGAGCGTCGCCGGCCGTCCAAGCGGACCTCGCCTCCGCCGATCGTCGCGGCCGTCCACGCGGACCTCGCCTCCGCCTGCGCCGATCGTCGCGGTCCGTCCACTGCGGACCTACCCCTCGTCCGCCGTTCGTCGTCGGCCTATCCGCCGCACGGCCCCCGCGATGCCCGGCCGGTCGCCGCCACCGCCCGTCGCCGGGAGTCCGCTCGCGGCCACTTTCCGTGCCGGCGGGCATGCGCCGCGACGCCTGATGTGACACCATCGAGCCACACACCCGACACCAGCCACACATCGTGTCGTCACCTCCCCCGCCAGGCCGGGTCGGATACCCCTCACCGCGATTCGCGCAACCCCTAAATGCGGTTCAGAGCCGCAGGTTTGTGCGCGAAACGATGGGGTCTCGCGCCCGTTGTCGCACACCCGCGCCGGTGCCAGACTCGCCTCAACACGCGGACCGTACGGCCACAACCCCGGTCCGGCGGAAGATTTCCAGGTCCACCCGGCACGGCGGCCCGGTGCGCTCCACCCCTACCCGGTAGACGCGGGTGGAGGGGCGGCTGTCCGGCAAGGGGGAGGCGGCGTAGGTCACACCGGGGTTCCCGGTTCCGCGCCGCGTACGAGAAGGGCTGACACGCTGGTGTTGGTGCAGCAAGAGGAACAGACGACCCGCCTCCGGCGCGCGTTCCGCGCGTGCGAGGACCAGCAGCGCGGACACGTCGCGCTGGTCACCGGCGCCGTGGGGAGCGGCAAGACCAGCCTGCTGGAATCGTTCAGCGAGTGGGCGGCGGGCGCCGGCGGGCAGGTGATGAGCGCCGCCGGCTCCCGGGCCGAACGCGGGCTCCACCTGGGAGTGATCGGGCAACTGTTCCACAGCGCACGACTCACGCCGGAGGCGACGGCGCGGGTCGAGAAGCTGATGCGGGACGCCACCTTCGCCGTACCGCTGCCCGAGCCCGGCGGCGAGGCGGCCGACGGCGACCGGGCCTGGGCACCCCTGCTGCACGGCCTCTTCGCCACCCTGCTCGACCTGACCAACGCCGGGCCCCTGGTCCTCGCCGTCGACGACGTGCACCACGCGGACCCGGCCTCGCTGCACTGCCTCCTCTACGTGACCCGCCGGCTGCGCCACGCCCGGATCATGGTCGTGCTCGCCGAGGCGTCGACGCTGCGCCCGCCGCACCCACTGTTCCGGGCCGAACTGCTCAGCCAGCCGCACTTCTCCCGCATCGGCCTGCCACCGCTGACCGTGGACGCCATCGCCCGGCTGGTCGGCGGCGGAGCCGACGACGCCGAGGCCCGGAAGACGGCCGAACTCTGCGTGCGCATGACCGGCGGCAATCCGCTGCTCACCCGGGCGCTGCTCGAGGAGCGGGCCGACGGCGAGATGGGCGACGACTACGGCCCGGTCGTCGGCGACGCGTTCGACCAGGCCGTGCTCGGTTGCCTCTACCGGCACGAGCCGGGGGTACGCCGGGTGGCGCAAGCACTGGCGGTACTCAACCGGCCCGCGCCGGCCGAGCTGCTCGGCCACCTCCTCGACGTGGTGCCCGAGTCCACGGCCCCGGCGGTACGGGTGCTGCGCACCTCGGGCCTGATGGAGGCCGACCAGCTGCGCCACCCGCGCATCCTGCGCTCCATCCTGGGCGACATGTCGGCCGACGAACGACGGAGCCTGCACCAGCGGGCCGCCGAGGTGCTGCACGACCACGGCGCCGAGCCGAGCGTGGTCGCCGAGCATCTGGTGGCCGCCGGCTCCACGAGCGCCCCCTGGACGGTGCCGGTGCTCCAGGACGCCGCCGGGCACGCGTTGGCGTCGGGCCGGCCCGACGTGGCCGCCGCGTGTCTGCGCCTGGTCTTCCGCGCGCCGGTGGACGAGCAGCAGCGGACCACCACCACCGAGATGCTGGTGAACGCCCGCTGGCAGATCAACCCGCTGACCGTGAACGGGCAGCTGACCGAGCTGGTGGAGAAGGCGCGGGCCGCCGGGTGGTCCACCGAGGCGGGCCTGTCCGCCGTGCCCTACCTGCTCTGGCAGGGCCGGGTGGACGAGGCCACCGAGGCGGTCAGCGCCTTCTCCTCGGACGAGGAGCAGGGCTCGGCCGGCCTGGCCGGTCGCCTGCGGATGATGCAGCTGCTGGTCTCCCTCTCCCACCCGGACCACCTGACCACCGTGCGGGAGACCCCGAGCACCTGGAGCCGGGCGGCGAACGCGCCGACCACGATCAGCCCGCTGCTCCAGGCGGTGACGGTGCTCGGCACCGCGCTGACGCCGGCCGCGGACAACGACACCGTGGCCACCGCCGAGCAGCTGCTCCAGCGCCACCACACGGACGACGGCGCGCTGGGTCTGCTGACCGCGCCCCTGCTGGCGCTGCTCTGGGCCGGCCGGTCCGACCGGGCCGCGGTCTGGGGGGACGTGCTGCTCGGCCGGCCGGTGGCCCAGCACACCCCGGTGTGGCGGGCCGTCATCCGGGCGGTCCGGGCGGAGGCGGCGTTGCGCGTCGGCGACCTGCCCGGTGCCGAGCACCACGCCCGGGCGGCGCTGGAGGACATGCCCGCCCCGGCCTGGGGAGTGGCGGTCGCCGGCCCGCTGGCCACGCTGGTCGCCTGCGCGACCGAGTCGGGCCGGTTCTCCGAGGCCGACCGGTGGCTCGCCCACCCGGTCCCACCCGGCATGTTCCGCACCCCGCTGGGCCTGCACTACCTGGCCGCCCGGGCCCGGCACCACCTGGCCGTGCGTCGGCCACACGCCGCCACCACCGACCTGCGGCGGTGCGGCGAGCTGATGCGCGCCTGGGGCATCGACGCGGCCGGGCTGGTGCCGTGGCGGCTGGAGCTGGCCCGGGTCCAGCTCAGCGTCGGCAACAAGGCTCAGGCCACGCAGCTGCTCCAGGAGCAGCTGCGGGTGCCGCACGGGGTCGACGACCGGACCCGGGGTCGTACGCTCCGGCTGCTCGCCACCACCGCGGCCCAGGACCACCGGCGCAAGCTGCTCTCCGAGGCGGTCAACCTGCTCCAGTCCAGCGGCGACCGGCTGGAGCTCGTCCGGGCCCTCGGCGACACCGGTCAGACGCTGCAACGTGCCGGGGACTCCGCCCGCGCCCGACTGCTCGTCCGCCGGGCCTACCAGCTCGCCCAGGACTGCGGGGCGTCGGTGCTGGCCCAGCGGCTGATCCGCCGGGAGCCGGGCAGCGGGCTGCCGGCGTACCCGGCCGCCGCCGAGTTGCAGGAGCCCGACGACGGGCTGAGCGACGCCGAGCGCCGGGTCGCCGCGCTGGCCGCCCAGGGGCACACCAACCGGCAGATCTCCAGCAAGCTCTTCATCACGGTGAGCACGGTCGAGCAGCACCTGACCCGGGTGTACCGCAAGCTGGACGTGAAGCGGCGCACGGACCTGCCGTCGCGGCTCGTCGCGTACGCGGAGGCGCTGGCCGACGAGACCCAGGGCGCCGCGTCCTGACACAACGCCGAAGGGGCGCGGTGGGTGCGACCACCGCGCCCCTTCGGCGCGTACGACAGCCGGGAGATCAGCCGACGGCCAGCCCGACGGTACGACTCGCCGCCGCCTCGCTCGACGGACAGCGACGGCAACTGCTCCCGGCGGACGTGGGACGGCGGCAGCGAGATGCCGGCCGCGAAGGGCGACTGCCGGGTCTGCGCGGCGTCCATCGCCCAGCTGACGAGACTGTCCACCACGGCCACCGCCGGACGGACCCGGCCCGGTCGGCGCCACCCGCCGGCGGAACCAGCGCTGGGCGAACGGATCGGGCGTCCGGTCACCCGCACGGCGACGCCGATGGCCCGGGCCGACGGATCCAGGCGGGCCGGGCCGGTCACCCGGGCACACCGACGCCGATGGCCCGGGCCGCGGGAGCGGCTCGGGCCATCGGCCTGTCGAGATCTGTTCAGTTGGTCGGGTTCGGCCGCTGTTCCGTCAGTCCATGGCGCGGCGCATGAAGCCACGCATGCCGATCATCGAGAACACCACGAAGACCCCGGCGAGGACGCACATGCACAGCCAGAGCGGCAGCGACTCGACCCCCGGCGGGCCGACGAGCGACCGGGTCGCCTCGCTGATGTAGGTCAGCGGGTTGAGCGCGCAGATCACCTGGTACCAGCGCAGCGAGTCCAGGCCGAGCAGCGGGAACTGGGTCGCGCCGGTGAACATGAGCGGGGTCATCACCACGGTGAACATGATCTGGATGTGCTGCGTCGGCACCAGCGTGCCAAAGGCGAGGCCGACCGCCGCACCGACCAGCGCGCCGATCGCCAGCACCGCGATCACCTTGAGCACGACCGCCCAGGGCCAGGTGACACCGAGCATGAGCATGCCGACCGGGATCAGCACCACGCCGGCGATCAGGCCGCGGATGCCGCCGAAGACGATCTTCTCCAGGGCCACCAGCGGAATCGCCATGGGTGCCAGGAGGCGGTCCTCGATCTCCCGGGTGAAGGAGAAGTCCATCATCATCGGCAGGGCGGTGTTCTCCAGCCCGATCAGGAAGGCGTTCAGCGCGATGACGCCGGGCAGCAGCACGTTGCTGAAGTCGTCGCTGGCGTAGCCCAGGTCGCCGAGCACCTTGCCGAAGATCAGCAGCATGAACAGCGGCTGGATGAAGACCTGGAGCAGGAAGCCGACCAGCTCCCGGCCGGTGACGAACAGGTCCCGCGAGAGCACCGCCCGGAACGTGGCGAACTGGTCCAGCGCGCGCACCGGCGGCGGCGACGAGGCCGGCGACGGCGCGGACGGGGGGGCGGGGGCGGCGACGCTCACCGAAGTTCCCTTCCGGTCAGGTGGATGAAGACATCTTCCAGGCTGGGCTGGCCGATGTTCAGGTCACGGACCTCGCAGCCCAGGTCGGCGAGGATCTTCATCGCCATCGGGATGGCGTTGGCCGGCTGGCCGCTGGTGTAGACCCGGAAGGAGAGCGGGGCGTCCGGATCGGCGGGCGCGTCGGGGGCCGGCGCGGGCATCGGCATCGCGGGCATGCCCGGGAACGCCGGCGCGGCGGCGGGCGCCGGGGCGGTCACCTTGAAGTGTTCCACCTGCTCCACGTCCGGGATCGCGTCGAGCGCGGCCCGCACCTCCTCGGCGGGGGCGCCGGGGGTCACCACGAGGGTCAGGGTGCTGCTGCCCGGCAGCGTACGGGTCAGCGCGGACGGGGTGTCCAACGTGAGCAGCTTGCCGTGGTCGACGATGCCGACGCGGTCGCAGAGCTTCTCCGCCTCGTCCATGTCGTGCGTGGTGACGACCACGGTCACCCCGGCCCGCTTCAGCTCGGCGATGCGGTCGTGCACGAAGAGCCGGGACTGCGGGTCGAGGCCCGCCGACGGCTCGTCGAGGAAGAGCACCCGGGGCGAGTGCATCAGCGCGCGGGCGATCATCGTGCGCTGGGCGAGGCCGCCGGACAGGAAGTCGGTACGGTGGTTCGCGAAGTCCTTGAGCCCCATCTGATCCAGCAGCTCGTCCGCCCGCCGGATGCGCTCTGCCCGGGGCACGCGGTGGTAAGCCGCGTGGAACAGCAGGTTCTGCCGGACGGTCAGCGCCCGGTCGAGGTTCACCCGCTGCGGTACGACCGCCAGCAGCTGCCGGGCGACGGCCGGCGCACCGATCACGTCGGCGCCGCACACCCGGGCCCGGCCCGAGGTGGCCCGCACCCGCGTGGTCAGCACCCCGATCGTCGTCGTCTTGCCGGCGCCGTTCGGCCCGAGCAGGCCGAAGACCTCACCGGCGCCGACGGAGAAACTCAGTCCGTCCACCGCCGGTGGCATGTTGGGCTGGTACCGCTTGACCAGCTCCGTGACCACCACTGCCTCGTCCACGTCGTCATGCTCCGTCCTGAAACGTCGGTCCGATAGATGTACGTGTGCCGATAGGGGGCGCTAGGGGCACACCAGGGGCGGCAACGGTCACAGGCCCCGCGCGGTCAGCCACCGCTGCACCGTGCCGGCGAGCTCCGGCCCCCGGTCGGCGACCATGCTGAAGTGGTCGCCGGCCGCGTCCGCCACCTCGTGCGGGTACGGCCAGCGGGACCGCCAGCCGTCCTCCTCGCCGTCCCACTCCCCCAACGGCTCGCTGGCCCGGACCAGCAGGGTCGGCGCCGCCATCTCGGTCGGCTGCCAGTCCAGGAACAGGGGCAGGTAGCCGGCCCACGCGGTCGTCCGCCAGTCGTCCATCGGCGTGTACGCGCTGTCCCGGTCGATCATCCCGTCGAGCAGCTGCGGCACCCACCCGCCGAGCACCTCGCTGTTCGCCGGGTAGGTGTCCATGAGCACCACCGCGGCCGGCGTCCGGCCCTGGCGCTCCAGCTCGCCGGCGAGCAGGTTGGCCACCATCGCGCCGCCCGAGTGGCCGGCCAGCACGAACGGGCCGGCGCCGACGGCGCGCAGCACCGTGTCGGCGTGCACCCGCAGCAGGGCGTCGAGGTCGGCGGGCAGCTCCTCGCCCACCCCGAAGCCGGGGTTGGGCAGGGCCCAGACGTTGCGTACGCCCCGGAAGCCGGAGGCGAGCCGGGCGTACTCGTGGGCCCCGGAGAGCAGGGACATGGTGCAGCAGCACACCAACTGCGCCGGGGCGCCCCCCTCGGCCAGCCGGAGGATGCCGGCCGGGCGGGTGAGCTGCGCCGGTTCGCTGAAGCTGGGCCGGAACTGGGCGAGCTTGACCAGGAGTTCGGCGTACCCGGCGGGGTCCTCGCGCGCCTTCGGCTGGTTGAACAGCCCACCGAGCAGGCCGCCACCGGCGCTCTGCGGGGCGGGTCCCCCGGCGGCCTCCGGGGTGTCCCCGGCGGCGTCCGCGCCGACGAGCTGACCGTGCAGGTGGTGGGCCAGCGCCGTCGGGGTGGGGTGGTCGAAGAGCAGGGTCGCCGACAGCTCCGCCCCGGTCTCCTGGCGCAGCGCGTCCCGCAGCTCCAGCGCGGTCAGCGAGTCGAAGCCGAGTTCCAGGAAGTCCCGGTCCTCCTCGACCGCCCCGGGCGAGGCGTGCCCGAGCACCGTGGCCACGCGCGCCCGGACCAGGTCCAGGAGGATCCGGTGCCGATCGCCGGCCGGGACGCCGGCCAGCCGGTCCCGCAGCGCCCGGGCCGGGTCGGTCACCTCGCCACCGGGCCCGGCGTCCCGGTCCGCGGCGGCCGCCGCCTCGGGCACGCCGCGCAGCAGCGGACTGGGCCGTACGGCGGTGAAGGCCGGCACGAACGCGGGCCAGTCGAGGTCGGCGACCGCGAGCTGGTCGTCGCCGCGCCCCACGGCCTGCTGCAGCGCGGACACGGCCAGTGCGGTGGGGAGCGGACGGACCCCCCGGCGGCGCAGCTGCGCCGGGTCGGTGACCTCGTCCGCCCAGGGCACCCACGCGACGACGGTGGCCGGACGGCCGGCGGCGCGCCGGCCGGCGGCCAGCGCCTCCAGCCCGGCGCCGGCGGCGGCGGCGACCGCCGCTCCCCCGCTGCCCCAGACGGCGGCGGTGGAGGTGAAGACGACGAACTCGTCGACCGGCCGGTCGGCGCAGATCCGGTCGAGCAGTTCCACCTCGGCGGTGCGGGCGGCCACGGCGTCGGCTAGGTCGCGCGGGTCCAGCGCCGCGACCGGGTCGCCGGCCCCGTCGGAGTCGGCGACGTGCAGCACGGTGCGGACTCCGGTGCCGGCGGCGGCCAGCCGGTCCAGCGCCTCGGGCAGCGCGTCGAGGTCGTCGACGGCGGTGACGGCGACGTCCCGGCCCGTCGCGCCGGCGGACGCCGCGGGGCCGACGAGGACGAGGTGGGTCGCGCCGCGGTCGGCTAGCCACCGCAGCAGGTGCGGGGTGCGCACCGCCGCGGCCCCGTGCACCAGGACCGCGCCGCGGGGCCGCCAGTCCGCGTCGGCGGCGACGCCGGCCGGGGCGCGGGAGAGCCGCCGCGCGTACAGCCCGCCGGAGCGCACCGCCAGTTGGTCCTCGTCGCCGCCGGCGGCGACGAGCCGGGCGAGCACGGCGAGCGCGGCGTCGTCCGGCTCCGCCGGCAGGTCGACCAGCCCGCCCCAGAGCCGCGGCTGTTCGAGCGCCAGCACCCGGCCCAGGCCCCAGAGGTACGCGCCGGCGACGCCGGGCGCGGGGTCGTGCGCGCCGACGGCCACCGCGCCCCGGGTCACGGTCCACACCGGCGCGGTGCTGCCGGCGGCGCCGAGGGCCCGCACGAGCGCGGCGGTCGCGGCCAGCGCGGCCGTCCCGGTGGCCCCGGCCGGCTCCCCCGCCGCCAGCAGCGAGAGCACGACCGACGGGGCGCCGTCGGCGGGCAGGGCCCGGGCGATCTCGTCCGGGTCGTCGGCCACGGTCACGAGCACCGGGGCCAGGCCCTCGGCGCGCAGTGCGGCCAGCACGGCGGTGGCGTCGGTCGCCGCCCCGGCCACCACCAGGCACTCGCCGGTCGGCGCGGTGCCGGCGGTGGGCGCGGCGACGCGCGCCCACTCGGCGCGGTACCGCAGGCCGTCCAGCTCGGAGCCGCGACGCCGCCGGTCCCGGTAGGACGCCAGGGCGGGCAGCAGTTCGGCGAGCGCCTCGTGCCGGTCCGCGCCGAGGCCGAGCGCGGCGGCCAGCGCGGCCGGCTGGTCCTCCGCCACGGCGGCCCAGAACTCCTCGTCGTCGCCGGGTGCGGCGGGCTGACCGAGGTCGACGACGGGCGGGTCCGGCCAGTACCGCTCGTGGTGGAACGCGTAGGTGGGCAGTTCGATCCGGGCGGCGTCGCTGCCGGCGAAGAGAGCCGGCCAGTCCACCCCGGCTCCGCGCAGGTCGACGGCGGCGAGCGCGGCGAGCAGGGTGGCCGGCTCCGGCTGGTCCCGGCGGCCGAGCGGCACGAAGGCCGCCGGCTCGACGTCGGGCAGGCACTCGCGGGCCAGCGCGGTCAGGGCGCCGTCGGGGCCGAGCTCCAGGAAGGTCCCCACGCCGGCGGCGGCCAGGGTGGCGATCCCGTCGTGGAATCGGACGGTGTCCCGGACGTGGTCGACCCAGTAGCCCGGATCGGTGGCCTGGGCGGCGGTGAGCGGCTCGCCGGTGCGGTCGGAGACGACCGGCAGGGTCGGCGGGTGCCAGGTGACCTTCTCCGCGACGACCCGGAAGTCGGCCAGCATGGCGTCCATCCGGGCCGAGTGGAAGGCGTGGCTGACCCGCAGCCGGCGGGACCGCCGGCCCTGGGCGGCGAGCCGTGCGCCGGCCGCGAGCACGGCCTCCTCGTCGCCGGAGAGCACCACCGACCGGGGACCGTTCACGGCGGCCAGCGACACCCGCTCGTCGAGCAGCGGCATCACCTCCGCCTCCGAGGCCCGCACCGCCAGCATCGCCCCGCCGGCCGGCAGTTGCTGCATCAGCCGGCCCCGGGCGGCCACCAGGCTCGCCGCGTCGGCCAGCGACAGCACGCCGGCGACGTGCGCCGCGGCCAGCTCGCCGACCGAGTGGCCGAGCAGGTGCTGCGGGCGCAGCCCCCACGCGGTGACCAGCCGGAAGGCGGCGACCTCGTAGGCGAACAGCGCCGGCTGGGTGAACTCGGTCCGGTCCAGCAGCGCCGCCTCGGGCGAGTCGGGGTCCGCGAAGACCACCTCCCGCAGCGGTCGGCCCAGGTGCCGGTCCAGCTCCCCGGCCACCTCGTCGAAGGCGGTGGCGAAGACCGGGAACCGGCGGCAGAGCTCGGCGCCCATGCCGAGGCGCTGGGCGCCCTGGCCGGTGAAGAGGAACGCGACCTTGCCGGCCGGGCGGGCCACCCCGCGTACCACGCCGGAGGCGGTGCGGTCCTCGGCGACCGCGCGCAGGCCGGCCAGCAGCCCGTCGGGGTCGTCGCCGATCACCGCGGCCCGGTGCGGCAGCGCCGCCCGGGTGGTGACCAGCGAGTACGCGACGTCGGCCGGGGTCAGGTCGGGGTGGGCGGCCAGGTGGTCCAGCAGCCGCCGGGCCTGCCCGGCCAGGGCCGGCGCCGACCGGGCGGAGACGATCCAGGGGGCCGGCGGGGCGGGCGTACCGGCCGGCCGGGCGCCGGCGGTGTCCGCCTCGGCGGCCTGCTCGATGATCACGTGCGCGTTGGTGCCGCTGATCCCGAACGCGGAGATCCCCGCCCGGCGCGGCTGCCCGGTCTCCGGCCAGGGCTCCGCCCCGGTCAGCAGGGACACCGCCCCGGTTGACCAGTCGACGTGCGGGGTGGGCTCGTCCACGTGCAGGGTGGGCGGCAGCACCCCGTGCCGCATCGCGAGCACCATCTTCATCACCCCGGCCACACCTGCGGCGGCCTGGGTGTGCCCGATGTTCGACTTGACCGACCCCAGCCACAGCGGCCGGTCGGCGGGGCGCTCCTTGCCGTACGTGGCCAGCAGCGCCTGCGCCTCGATCGGGTCGCCGAGCGTGGTGCCCGTGCCGTGCGCCTCGACGGCGTCCACCTGGTCGGCGGCCAGCCCCGCGTTGGTCAGGGCCTGCCGGATCACCCGGCGCTGGGACGGGCCGTTCGGGGCGGTCAGCCCGCTGCTCGCCCCGTCCTGGTTGACGGCGCTGCCGCGCACCACGGCGAGGATCGGGTGGCCGTTGCGGCGGGCGTCGGAGAGCCGCTCGACCAGCAGCATGCCGGCCCCCTCGGACCAGCCGGTGCCGTCGGCGGCGGCGGCGAACGACTTGCACCGGCCGTCGGTGGACAGGCCACGCTGCCGGGAGAACTCCACGAAGACGGTCGGGGTGGCCATCACCGACACGCCGCCGACCAGCGCCATGGTGCACTCCCCCAGCCGCAGCGCCTGGCAGGCGAGGTGCAGCGCGACCAGGGACGAGCTGCAGGCCGTGTCGACGGTGACCGCCGGCCCCTCCAGCCCGAGGGCGTACGAGATCCGGCCGCTGGCCACGGCGGCGGCGCTGCCGGTGCCGAGGTAGCCCTCGACGCCGCCGCTGACCCCGGTGAGCAGCGCGGCATAGTCGCCCTGACTGCTGGTCGCCGCGTACACGCCGGTGGGTGCGCCGCGCAGCGTGGTCGGGTCGATGCCGGCCCGCTCGAACGCCTCCCAGGCGGTCTCCAGCAGCAGCCGCTGCTGCGGGTCCATGGCGAGGGCCTCGCGGGGACTGATGCCGAAGAAGGCGGGGTCGAAGTCCCCGGCGGAGTAGAGGAACCCGCCCTCCCGCACGTACGACGTGCCCCGGCTCTCGCGGGCGGGGTCGGGGTCGTAGAGCGCGCCCAGGTCCCAGCCCCGGTCGTCGGGGAACGCCGACATCGCGTCCGTGCCGGCGGCCACCAGGTCCCACAACTGCTCCGGCGACCCGACGCCGCCGGGGAACCGGCAGCTCATTCCGATGATCGCCACCGGCTCGCTGAGCGCGGCGGTGAGCTGCTGGTTCTGCTGCTTGAGCTTCTGGTTGTCGAGCAGGGACGCGCGCAGCGCGCCGACGACCTCGTCCAGTGAAACACTCATCGGGGGCTCCTCAGGGCCGGCCGGGTCACGAGTCGGAGCCTTCCAGTGCCATCCGGACCAGGCCGGCGACGTCGAGTTCGCGGATCTGGTCCTCGGGCGCGGGCGGCGCGGCCGGGGCGGCGGGCGCCACGGCCGGCGAGCCGGCGCTCGTACGGGCCAACTGGAGCAGCTGGTCGAGCAGGCCCGCCTGACGCAGCTCGTCCAGCGGGATCGCGGCGAGGGCCCGGCGGACCGACTCCTCGTCGCCGCCGTCACCGGCGTCCCCGTCCCCGTCTCCGTCTCCGAAGAGCTCCTCGTAGAGGTGGTCGGCCAGGCCGGCCGGGGTCGGGTAGTCGAAGACGACCGTGGTGGGCAGGTCGTGCCCGGTCGCCGCGCTGAGCAGGTTGCGCAGCTCCACGGCGGTGAGCGAGTCGAAGCCGAGGTCCAGGAAGCCCCGGTCGGTCTCGATCACGTCACCGGAGGAGTGGCCGAGCACCTTCGCCGCGTCCTCCTGCACCATCTCCAGCAGCGCGGCCCGGCGCTCCTCACCGGGCAGTGCCCGCAACCCGGCGAGCAGGTCCCGGGCGACGGGCACGGACGCGGCCGGCGCGTCGGCGGAGGCGACGGCCAGCGCGCGTACGGCCGGCAGGTCGGCCAGCAGCGGGCTGGGCCGCAGCGAGGTGAACAGCGGCTCGAAGGTCGCCCAGTCGACGTCGGCGACGGTGACGCAGGTGTCGCCGGCGGCCAGGGCGTGCCGCAGTCCGGCCATCGCCACGCCCGGCGGCATCACCCGCAGGCCACGGCGGCGCAACTGCTCCGCCGCGCCCTCGGTGAACATGCCCGACTCGGTCCACGGCCCCCACGCGACGGACGTGGCCGACAGGCCCCGGCCGCGCCGCCGCTCGGCGAGCGCGTCGAGGTAGGCGTTGCCGGCGGCGTACGCGCCCTGCCCGCCGCTGCCCCACACCGCCGCGATGGACGAGAAGAGCACGAACGCGTCCAGTTCGACGCCGTCGAGCAGCTCGTCGAGGTGCTCGGCGCCGGACAGCTTCGGGGCGATGACGTACGCCAGGTCCTCCAGGGTGGTCTCGGCCAGCGGCACCACCTCGCTGACCCCCGCGGCGTGCACCACCGCGCGCAGCGGCGGTCCCTCCCGCCCGAGGTCGGCCAGGAGCTCGGCCACCGCGTTCCGGTCGGCGGCGTCGCACCGGGCGACCCGGCAGTCCACCCCGAGGCCGGTCAGCTCGGCGAGCAGGTCGGCCGCGCCCGGGGTGTCGGTGCCCCGTCGGCTGGTCAGCACCACCCGTTCCGCGCCGGCGCCGGCCACCCAGCGGGCCACGTGCCCGCCGAGCGCGCCGGTGCCGCCGGTGATCAGCACCGTGCCCCGGGGCTGCCACGGCGCGGGGTCCCCGGCGGTGACGGCCGGGACGAGCCGCCGTACCAGCACCCCCGACTCGCGGACGGCGAGTTGGTCCTCCACGCCGCCGCCGGTCAGGATGCCGCCGAGCCGCATCGCCGTCCAGGGCTCGAGGTCGGTGGGCAGGTCGACCAGCCCGGCCCAGCGGCCGGGCTGCTCCAGCGCGGCCACCCGGCCCAGGCCCCACAGCATCGCCTGCCGGGGGTTGGCCGGGGCGTCACCGTCGCCGACGCCGACGGCGCCCTGGGTGACGCACCAGAGCCGGGCCGGGGCGTCGAGGTCGACGAGCTGCTGGAGCAGGTGCACGGTCGCGGCGAGGCCACGGGGCAGGGCGGGGTGCTCGCCGTGCGGGGTGTCGTCCAGGCCGAGGAAGGAGAGGATCGACAGTGGCCCGTCGGCCGCGCCGAGCGCCTCGGTGAGGACGTCGGCGAACCCGCCGCACAGCTCGTCGGAGTCGGCGGCGGTGTCCACGGGCACGATGGTCACCTCGGTGCCCAGGGCCCAGGTGCAGGAGTGCAGGTCGGGGTCGTCCGCGCGGTCGGCGGGCAGCAGCACCAGCCAGCGGCCGGGATCCTGCTCCTCCGGGGTCTCCGCGATGGGCTCCCAGACGACCCGGTACCGGCTGCCGTCCACCAGGGCCCGCTCCCGGCCACGCCGCCGCCACGCGGACAGGGCGGGCAGCACGGTGCCGAACGGCTGGTCGCGGTGCACGTCGAGATCGCGGGTCAGCGACTCGAGGTCCTCGGCCTCGACCGCCGCCCAGAAGCGGCGCTCGACCTCGGTGCGGTCGTCCTCGGCCGCCAGGGCGGCCCAGGGCGGCGGCTCCGGCCAGTAACGCTGCCGGTCGAAGGCGTAGGTGGGCAGGTCGACCCGCTGCGCGCCGGTGCCCTCGTAGAGGGTGGACCAGTCCGGGGAGACGCCGTGGGTGTGCAGCGCGGCGACCGCCCGCAGCAGGGTGGTCGGCTCGGCACGGTCCCGACGCAGGGCGGGCACGACCAGGGGGGCCCGGCCGCCGGCCGGGGCGTCCCCGGCCAGGACCGCCTGGGCGAGGGCGGTGAGCACCCCGTCCGGGCCGATCTCGACGTAGCCGGTGACGTTGCGCTCCCGCAGCGCCGCGACGGCGTCGGCGAAGCGCACGGCGTCGCGGGCGTGCCGCACCCAGTACTCCGGCGTGCCGAGCTCCGTCGCGTCGACGGGCGTGCCGGTGACGGTGGAGATCATCGGGATGGCCGGGGCCGCGTACCGCAGCCGTCCGGCGACGGCGGCGAGGTCGTCGAGCACCGGGTCCATCAGCGGGCTGTGGAACGCGTGGCTGACCGCCAGCCGCCGGATCCGGACGCCCCGGGCGGACCACTCGGCGGCCAGCTCCTCGACGGCGTCGCCGGCCCCGGACACCACGACGGCGGCGGGACCGTTGACGGCGGCGACGGAGACCCGGTCGGCGCGCTCGCCGAGCCCGGCGGTCACCTCGGCCTCGGTGGCGGCGATGGCGAGCATCGCCCCGCCGGCCGGCAGCGCCTGCATCAGCCGGCCCCGGGCGGCGACCAGCTCGGCGGCGTCGGCCAGGGAGAGCACCCCGGCGGCGTGAGCGGCGGCGAACTCGCCGATGGAGTGCCCGGCGACCGCGTCGGGGCGGACGCCCCACGCCTCGAGCAGCCGGAACAGCGCCACCTCCACGGCGAAGAGCGCCGGCTGGGTGAACTCGGTGCGGTCCAGCGCCTCGGCCTCGGCGGTGTCGGGCTCGGCGAAGAGCAGCGGCTTCAGCGGGCGGGGCAGGTGCGCGTCGAGGGCGGCGCAGGCCTCGTCCAGCGCGGCGGCGAAGACCGGGAACGCCTCGGCCAGCTCGCGACCCATGCCGGCCCGCTGGGCCCCCTGCCCGGAGAAGAGGTACGCCACCTTCGGCCGCGACGCGGCCACGCCGGTGACCACCAGTGGCGAGTCCTCGCCGGCGCCGAGGGCGCGCAGCCCGGCGCCCAGTGCGACCCGGTCGGCGGCGAGGACGACGGCCCGGTGCTCCAGGGTGGCCCGGGAGGTCGCCGACGACCAGCCGACGTCGACCGTCCGCGGGGCCTCCAGCCCGGTGAGCTGCTCGGCCCAGCGCTCCGCCTGGGCAGCCAGCGCGACCGCGGTCCGTCCCGACAGCAGCACCGGCACCACCGGCAGCCGGGCCGGGTCCCCCGTCGGCGGCTCGGCGACGGACGGCTCCGGGGCCTGCTCCAGGATGGTGTGCGCGTTGGTGCCGCTGATGCCGAACGACGAGACGGCGGCCCGGCGCGGGTGGCCGGTGACCGGCCACGGGCGGCCCTCGCCGAGCAGCTCGACCGCGCCGACGCTCCAGTCCACCTGGTCGGTGGGCTCGTCGACGTGCAGGGTCTGCGGCAGGTAACCGTGCCGCAGCGCCAGCACCATCTTGATGATCCCGGCGACGCCGGCGGCGGCCTGGGTGTGCCCGATGTTGGACTTGATCGAGCCGAGCCAGAGCGGCTCGTCGGCGGGCCGCTCCCGGCCGTACGTGGCGAGCAGCGCCTGCGCCTCGATGGGGTCGCCGAGCTTGGTGCCGGTGCCGTGCGCCTCGACGGCGTCCACGTCGGCCGGGGTGAGGCCGGCGTTGGCGAGCGCCTGCCGGATCACCCGCTGCTGCGACGGCCCGTTCGGCGCGGTGAGGCCGTTGGAGGCGCCGTCCTGGTTGACGGCGCTGCCCCGGATCACCGCGAGCACGGGGTGGCCGTTGCGGCGGGCGTCGGAGAGCCGCTCGACGAGCAGCAGACCGAGGCCCTCGCCCCAGCTGGTGCCGTCGGCGGCGGAGGCGAACGCCTTGACCCGGCTGTCCGGGGCGAGGCCCCGCTGCCGGCTGAAGCCGACGAACACCCCGGGGGTGGACATGACGGTGACGCCGCCGACGAGGGCGAGGGAGCACTCCGAGCGGCGCAGCGCCTGGCAGGCCCAGTGCAGCGCGACCAGCGACGACGAGCAGGCGGTGTCCACCGAGACGGCGGGCCCCTCCAGCCCGAGCGTGTAGGACACCCGACCGGAGAGCACGCTGCCGGCGTTGCCGGTCATCAGGTGCCCCTCGGCGCCCTCGGCGCTGAACATCAGGTTCCGGTAGTCCTGGTAGTTGGTGCCGACGAAGACGCCGGTGGGGCTGCCGCGCAGCGCGTGCGGGTCGATCCCGGCCCGCTCGATCGCCTCCCAGGACGCCTCCAGCAGGAGCCGCTGCTGCGGGTCCATGGCCAGGGCCTCGCGCGGGCTGATGCCGAAGAACCCGGCGTCGAAGTCGGCGGCCCCGGCGACGAAGCCGCCCTCGCGGGCGTAGCTGGTGCCCTCCTTCTCCGGGTCGGAGTCGAAGAGCCGGTCGAGGTCCCAGCCCCGGTCGGTGGGGAACTCACCGATCGCGTCGCCGCCGGCGGCGAGGAGCTGCCACAGCTGCTCAGGGGTGTCCGCCCCGCCGGGGAGGCGGCAGCTCATCGCCACGATGGCGATCGGCTCGTCGTCGTCGGCCGGCGCGGCCGGGGCGGGGGTGGCCACGTCCGGAGCGGCCCCGGTGAGCAGTTCGTCGAGGTGCGCGGCGAGCACCGTCGGGTTCGGGTAGTCGAAGGCGAGCGTCGCGGGCAGCCGCAGGTCGGTGGCGGTGGCCAGGAAGTTGCGCATGTCCACGGCGGTCAGCGAGTCCAGGCCGAGGTCGCGGAAGGGCAGCGTGGCCGGGATGTCGTCGGCCGCGCCGTAGCCGAGCGCGGTCGCCGCGCACTGGCGGACCAGCTCCAGCAGCGTCGCGGCGCGCTCCGCCGCGGCGAGCCCGGCGAGCCGCCGCGCCAGGGCCGACGGTACGTCCGGCTCCTCCTCGGCGGTCTCCGGCGGGGTCGGCCGCGTCGCCTCGCGCACCTCGGCGAGGTCGCCGAGCAGCGGGCTGGGCCGGACCAGGGTGAACGCGGGGGCGAAGCGGGCCCAGTCGATGTCGGCGATCAGGGTGGTGGTCTCGCCGCGGCGCAGCGCCCGGGCGAGCGCCTCGACGGCCAGGTCCGGGTCCATGCCGACCATGCCGCCCCGGCGCAGCCGCTGCTGGGCGCGTTCGTTGTCGGCGGGCAGGCCGGCCCCGCTCCACGCGCCCCAGGCCACCGAGAGGGCCGGCCGGCCCTCGGCCCGGCGCCGCTCGGCGAGGGCGTCGAGGAACGCGTTCGCCGCCCCGTACGCGCCCTGCCCGGCGTTGCCGGTGGTGCCGGCGACCGAGGAGAACAGCACGAAGGCGTCCAGGTCGAGGTCCCGGGTCAGCTCGTCCAGGTGGGCGGCGGCGGCGCACTTGGGCGCGGCGACGGTGTGCAGGCGCCGCGGGGTGGCGGTGTCCACGATCCCGTCGTCGAGGACGGCGGCGGTGTGCAGCACGGCGGTCACCGGGGCGTCGGCGGGGACGGCGGCGAGCAGGTCGGCCACCTGCGCCCGGTCGGAGACGTCGCAGCGGGCCACGGTGACGCGTACGCCGAGGTCGGTCAGCTCCGCCTCCAGCTCGGCGGCGCCCGGGGCGTCCGGGCCGCGGCGGCTGGCCAGCAGGACGTGCGCGGCGCCGGAGCGGGCCGCCCAGCGGGCCAGGTGCCCGCCCAGCCCGCCGGTGCCGCCGGTGATCAGCACGGTGCCGCGCATCCGCCAGGTGTCGTCGGACGCGGTCGGCTCGGGTTCGGTGATCCGGGCGAGTCGGCGGACGAAGACGCCGGACGCGCGCACGGCGAGCTGGTCCTCGCCGTCGCCGAACTGGTCCGCGCCGTCGCCGTCGTCGAACTGGTCCTCGTCGCCGGCGGCGCCGAGCGCCGCGCAGAGCAGGGCGCCGGCCTGCGCGTCGAGGGTCTCCGGCAGGTCGAGCAAGCCGCCCCAGCGGGCGGGGTGTTCGAGGGCGACCGCGCGGCCGAGCCCCCAGACGGAGGCGGCGACGGGGCTCGGCGCCGGGTCGTCGGCGCAGGCCGCGACGGCTCCCCGGGTCGCGCACCACAGCGGCGCCTCGACGCCGAGCGTCCCGAGCGCCTGCACCAGCAGGGCGGTGCCGGAGACGGCCAGCGAGGTCGCCGGGTGCTCCGGGTGCGCCCGCTCGTCCAGGCCCAGCAGCGAGAGCACGGCGACGGGCCCGTCCGGGCCGGGGAGCGCGGCGCGCAGCGCGTCGGCCAGCGCCGCCGGGTCGTCGGTGGCGTCCAGCGCCACGGGTACGACGTCCGCGCCGAAGTTGCCGAGCGCCGCCAGCACGTCGGCGACCAGGGGGTCGTCGCCCAGCGCCGCGGGCACCGGGACGAGCCAGCTGCCGGCGAGCCAGGTCAGCGGCAGGTCGGGCACGGCCCGCCAGGTAACCCGGTAGCGCCACCGGTCGATGTCCGGCGCGCCGTCGGGGGCGGCGAGGAAGACCGGCGGCGCGGGCCAGTACCGGTGGTGGTCGAAGGCGTACGTGGGCAGGTCGACGGCGGCCGCGGTGGGCAGGACCTTCCTCAGGTCGACGGGCAGGCCGATGGCGTGCGCGGTGGCGAGGTTGGTCAGCAGCCGGGTCGCGTCGTCGTCGTCGCGGCGCAGGCTGCCGAGGGTGTGGCCGGTGACGCCGCTGTCGTCGAGGATGGCCGTCACCGGCATCGTCAGCACGGGGTGCGGGCTGATCTCGACGAACGTGGTGTGCCCGGCGGCGACGGCCACCCGGACGGCGGCGTCGAAGAGCACGGTGCGGCGCAGGTTGTCGTACCAGTAGTCCGCGCCCATCGAGATCGGGTCGACCCAGTCCCCGGTGAGGGTGGAGACCAGGCGGGTGTGGCCGACCTGCGGCGTCACGTCGGCCAGGTCCGCGCGGAGCTGCTCGGCGACCTCCTGCACGGCCGGCGAGTGCGACGCGTAGTCGACGGGGATCAGCCGCGCCCGGACCCCCTCGGCCTGGCACGCCTGCACCAGGTCGGTGACGTGCTGCGGCGGGCCGGACACCACGACGGTGGTCGGGCCGTTGACGGCAGCCACGCCGACGCCCGGGAAGGCCGGCAGGCGCTCGGCGACCGCGTCGGCCGAGAGGTCCACCGACGCCATCGTCCCGGTGCCGCGCAGCACCGCCAGGGCGCGGGAGCGCAGCGCCACGGTCCGCGCGGCGTCCTCCAGGCTGAGGATGCCCGCGACGCACGCGGCGCCGATCTCGCCCTGCGAGTGGCCGATCACCGCCTGCGGGGTCACCCCCGCGTGCTGCCACACCGCCGCGAGGGCGATGCCGACGGCCCACAGGACGGGCTGCACGACCTCGACCCGCTCCAGCCACGACTCGTCGTCACCGGTCAGCACCGACACCACGTCGACGTTCAGGTACGGGGCGAGGGCCCGCTGGCACTCGGCCAGCTTCGCGTCGAACACCGGCGTCCGGCCGACCAGACCGGCGGCCATCCGCGCCGACTGGGCGCCCTGACCCGGGAACACGAAGACGGGGCCCGCGCCGGGGCTCGACGCCACACCGGTGACCACGTTCGCGGCCGGCAGGCCGGCGGCGACCGCGTCCAGCCCGGCAAGCAGCTCCTCGGCGGTCGAGGCGACCACGGCGGCGCGGTGGTCGAACGTCGACCGGGTGGCCGCCAGGGACCAGCCGACCGCCGCCGGGTCCGTCCCCTCCCGCCTGCGCAGGTACGCCGCGAGCCGGGCGGCCTGCCCGGCCAGGGCGGCCTTCGACCGGGCCGACACCGGCCAGAGGAACGCGTCGGCGGCGACCAGGCCGGGGGCGGAGCCGGACGGGCGGCCCTCGGTCGGCTCGTCCGGCTGCTCGATGATCACGTGGGCGTTGGTGCCGGAGATGCCGAACGAGGAGACGGCTCCCCGCCGCACCCGGCCCGCCTCGGGCCACGGCCGCGCCTCGGTGGCCAGTTCCACCGCGCCGGCCGTCCAGTCGATGTGCGGGGACGGCGCGTCGACGTGCAGCGTCGCCGGGACGAGGCCGTGCCGGATGGCGAGCACCAACTTGATCACGCCGGCCACGCCCGCGGCGGCCTGGGCGTGGCCGATGTTCGACTTCACCGAGCCGAGCAGCAGCGGCGGGGCCTCCCCCCGGTCCTGCCCGTACGTGGCGATGAGCGCCTGCGCCTCGATCGGGTCGCCCAGCTTGGTGCCGGTGCCGTGCGCCTCCACGACGTCGACGTCGGCGGTGGAGAGCCGGGCGGAGGCGAGGGCCTGGCTGATCACCCGCTGCTGCGCCGGCCCGTTCGGGGCGGTCAGCCCGTTCGACGCGCCGTCCTGGTTGACGGCGGAGCCGCGTACCACCGCGAGGACGCGGTGGCCGTTGCGGCGGGCGTCCGACAGCCGCTCGACCAGCAGCCAGCCGACGCCCTCGGAGAACCCGGCACCGTCGGCGGCGGCGGCGAACGACCTGCACCGCCCGTCCGGGGAGAGGGCGCGCTGCCGGCTGGATCCGATGTAGAGGCCCGGGGTGGCCATCACGGTCACCCCGCCGGCCAGCGCCAGGTCGCACTCCCCCGCCCGCAGCGCCTGCACCGCGAGGTGCAGCGCCACCAGCGACGACGAGCAGGCCGTGTCGATGGAGACGGCGGGCCCCTCCAGCCCGAGGGCGTACGACACCCGGCCCGACGCGACGGCCGCCGCGCCCCCGGTCATCGAGTGCCCCTCGTCGCCGTCCGGCGACACCATCAGCAGGGTGCCGTAGTCCTGCCCGTTGGTGCCGACGAACACCCCGGTCCGGCTGCCGCGCAGCGAGGCGGGGTCGATGCCGGCCGACTCGACGGCCTCCCAGGACGTCTCCAGCAGCAACCGCTGCTGGGGGTCCATGGTCAGCGCCTCGCGGGGCGAGATGCCGAAGAAGGCGGAGTCGAAGTCCCCGGCCCCGTCGACGAACCCGCCCTCCCGGGCGTACGAGGTGCCCGGGTGGTCGGGGTCGGGGTGGTAGAGGCGCTCCAGGTCCCAGCCCCGGTCGTCGGGGAAGGGGGCAACGGCGTCCCGGCCGTCCCGCAACAGCTCCCACAGGTCGTCGGGGTTGCGCACCCCGCCGGGCAACCGGCAGCTCATCGCCACGATCGCCACCGGCTCCAGTTCCTGGGACTGTGCCTCACTGAGCCGGCGGCGGGTGTCGTGGAGATCAGCCATGACCCGCTTGAGGTAGTCGCGGAGCTTGTCTTCGTTGGCCATCGGAGTGCCGCTTCCTCGAAAGGGACGGGAGAGAGCTGGAGCTGGAAGGTCAGGAGATGCCGAGGTCCTTGTCGACCATCGCGAACAGTTCGTCGTCGGTGGCGTCGTCGAGGTGCCGGCCGATGTCGGCGCCACCGCTGTCCTGGGCGAGCCGGGAGAGCATCGCCTGCAGGCGTACGGTGGCCCGCACCCGGGCCGCCTCGTCCCGCGCCACCACGTCGAGGCTGTCGGCGATCCGGTCCAGATCGTCGAGGAGGGCGGTCGGGGTGACCACGTCGTCGTGGGCGACCTCGGCGAAGAGGTACTCCGCCAGGGTCGTCGGGGTCGGATAGTCGAAGACCAGGGTGACCGGCAGGGCCACGCCGGTGGCCGAGCCGAGCCGGTTGCGCAGCTCCACGGCGGTGACGGAGTCGAAGCCCAGCTCCCGGAACGCCCGGTGCTCGTCCACCGACTCGGCGGACGGGTAGTTGAGCACGGCGGCGACCTGGCTGCGCACCAGGCCGAGCAGCACGGCCTGCCGGTCGGCGGCAGGCAGCCCGGCGAGCCGCTCCTGCAACGAGTCCGGGCCGTCGCCGGCCTCCACGCTGGCGACCTTCTCGGCCGTGGCGAGCCGCCGCACGTCCGGCAGGTCGCTGATCAGCGGGCCGGGCCGGGTGGCGGTGAAGGCGACGGAGAACCGTTCCCAGGCGATGTCGGCGATGGTGAGGAACGCCTCGCCGTGGTCCACGGCCTGGTGCAGCGCGGTGATGGCCGCGTCGGGGGTCATCTCGGGTACGCCGTGGCGGTGCAGCAGCTCGCCGAGCGGCCCGTCGGCCATGCCGCCGCCGGCCCACGCGCCCCAGGCGATGGAGGTGGCGGTCAGGCCGAGGCCACGGCGGTGCTGGGCGAGCGCGTCGAGGAACGCGTTGCTCGGGGCGTAGTTGCCGACGCCGGAGCTGGCCACGCTGCCGGCGAAGGACGAGAACATGATGAACGCCGACAGGTCGAGGTCGAGGGTCAGCTCGTGCAGGTTGTACGCGACGTCGACCTTGGCCTGGAGCACCCGCTCGATCTGCTCCGGCCGGATGTCGTTGATCATCGCGTCGTCGAGCACGGCGGAGGCGTGCACGACCGTGGTGAGCGGGTACTCGACGGGGATCGCGTCGATCAGGGCAGCCAGCGCGTCGCGGTCGGAGGCGTCGCACTCGACCACGGTGGCCTGGGCGCCCAGCTCGGTGAGGTCGTCGACGAGCTGCTGCGCGCCCGGCGCGGCCATGCCCCGCCGGCTGACGACGACGATGTTCTCCACCCCGCTGCGGGCCAGCCAGCGGGCGGCGTGCCCACCGAGCGCGCCGGTGCCGCCGGTGACCAGCGCCGTGCCGTACGGCTGCCACGGGTTGGCGGGCTGGCTGTCGCCGAGCGGGACCCGGGTGAGCCGGCGGGCGAGCAGGCCGCCGGGGCGTACCGCGATCTGGTCCTCCTCGCCGGCGGCCGTGAGGGCCGCGACCAGCAGGTCGGCGCAGCGCTCGTCGACGGCCTCGGGCAGGTCGACGAGGCCGCCCCAGCGCTGCGGGTGCTCCAGCGCGGCGACCCGGCCGAAGCCCCAGACCAGCGACTGCACCGGGGAGCGCAGCAGGTCGGCCATGCCGACGGAGGCGGCACCGGCGGTGACGCTCCACATCGGGGCGCGCAGGCCGACGTCGCCGAGGGCCTGGAAGAGCGCGACGGTGGCGGCGAAGCCGCCGGGCACGGAGGGGTGCAACGGGTGGGCCAGCTCGTCGAAGGCGAGCAGCGAGACCACGCCGGTCACCTCGGCGGCGGCGTCGACGCCGCCCGGTGCGGCGGCGAGCGCCTCCTGGAGCAGCTTGCCGAACTGGTCGCGGTCGACGTCGGGGGTGGAGACGGGAACCTCGACGAGGGTCGCGCCGGCCGCCGTGAACGCCTCCACGCAGGCGTCCTGCCAGGGCTCGATGATGTCGCCGGTCGGCATGACCACGATCCAGGTGCCGGTCATGCCCCGGTTGGCGACGCCGGTCAGCGGCTTCCAGGTGTCCTGGTAGCGCCAGCTGTCGATGTCGGACTGCCGGCGCCGCTGCCGGCGCCAGGAGGTGAGCATCGGCAGGGCCGGCAGCAGCGCGTCGAGGACCTCGTGGGCCGGGGTCTCCTCGGTGGCGATGGTCTCGGCGAGGGCGGTGACGTCCCCGCGCTCCACGGCGGCCCAGAAGCTCGCGTCGCTCGGGTCGCCCGCACCCGCGGCCGCCAGCAGGCTCTCCAGGTCGGGGCCGCCGCTGCCGTCCAGCCAGAACCGCTGGTGGTCGAAGGCGTACGTGGGCAGCGGCGCGACCTCGGTCTCGGCGAGGACGTTCGCCAGGTCGACGGGCAGGCCGATGGCGTGCGCGGTGGCGAGGTTGGTCAGCAGCCGGGTCGCGTCGTCGTCGCCGCGGCGCAGGCTGCCGAGGGTGTGGCCGGTGACGCCGCTGTCGTCGAGGATGGCCGTCACCGGCATCGTCAGCACGGGGTGCGGGCTGATCTCCACGAACGTGGTGTGCCCGGCGGCGATCGCCACCCTCACGGCGGCGTCGAAGAGCACGGTGCGGCGCAGGTTGTCGTACCAGTAGTCCGCGGTCATCGCGGCGGGGTCGACCCAGTCCCCGGTGAGGGTGGAGACCAGGCGGGTGTGACCGGCCTGCGGGGTGACGTCGGCCAGGTCCGCGCGCAGCTGCTCGGCGACCTGCTGCACGGCCTCCGAGTGCGAGGCGTAGTCCACCGGGATGAGCCGGGCGCGCAGGCCCTCGGCCTGGCACGCCGCCACCAGGTCGGCGACGGGCTGCGGCGGGCCGGACACCACGACGGTGGACGGGCCGTTGACCGCCGCCACGCCGACGCCCGGGAAGGCCGGCAGGCGCTCGGCGACCGCGTCGGCCGACAGGTCCACCGACGCCATCGTCCCGGTGCCCCGCAGCACCGCCAGGGCACGGGAGCGCAGCGCCACGGTCCGCGCGGCGTCCTCCAGGGTCAGGATGCCCGCCACGCACGCCGCGCCGATCTCGCCCTGCGAGTGGCCGACGACCGCGTCGGGGACGACGCCCGCCGCGCGCCACACGGCCGCGAGGGCGATGCCGACGGCCCACAGGACCGGCTGCACGACCTCGACCCGCTCCAGCCACGACTCGTCGTCACCGGTCAGCACCGACACGAGGTCCACATCGAGGTACGGGGCCAGGGCCCGCTGGCACTCGGCCAGCTTCGCGTCGAACACCGGCGTCCGGCCGACCAGACCGGCGGCCATCCGCGCCGACTGGGCGCCCTGACCCGGGAACACGAAGACGGGGCCCGCGCCGGAGCTGGTGACCGTGCCGGTGACGAGGTTGGCGGCCGGGTGGCCGGCGGCGAGGGCGTCCAGCCCCGCGAGCAGCTCCTCGGCGCCGAGCCCGACCACGGCGGCGCGGTGGTCGAACGTCGACCGGGTGGTCGCCAGGGACCAGCCGACCGCCGCCGGGGCGAGGTCGCCGTGCTCGCGCACGTGCCGCGCGAGCCGGGCGGCCTGGCCGGCGAGGGCGGGCTTCGACCGGGCCGACACCGGCCAGACGGTCACGTCCGAGGCGACCAGGCCGGGGCGTCGCGCGGGCGCGACGGCGGTGACCTCGACGGCCTCCTCGCCGTCGACGGCCGCCGGGTCGGCGACGCGCGGCCGGTACTCCTCCAGAATCACGTGCGCGTTGGTGCCGCTCACGCCGAACGACGAGACGCCGCCGCGGCGGGGACGGTCCAGCTCCGGCCACGGCTTGGACTCGGTGAGCAGGGAGACCGCCCCGGCGGTCCAGTCCACGTGCGGGGAGGGCTCGTCGACGTGCAGGGTCTCCGGCATGACGCCGTTGCGCAGCGCCATCACCATCTTGACCAGCCCGGCGACGCCGGCGGCGCTCTGGGTGTGGCCGATGTTCGACTTCACCGAGCCCAGCCAGAGCGGCCGGTCGGCGGGCCGGTCCTGCCCGTACGTGGCGATGAGCGCCTGCGCCTCGATGGGGTCGCCGAGGGTGGTGCCGGTGCCGTGCGCCTCGACCATGTCGACGTCGGCGGTGCCGAGCCGGGCGTTGGCGAGGGCCTGGCGGATGACCCGCTGCTGGGAGGGGCCGTTCGGGGCGGTGAGCCCGTTGGACGCGCCGTCCTGGTTGAGGGCGCTGCCCCGGATCACGGCGAGGACCGGATGGCCGTTGCGCTCGGCGTCGGCCAGCCGCTCCACGACGAGCACGCCGCCGCCCTCGCCCCAGCCGGTGCCGTCCGCGCCGGCCGCGAAGGCCCTGCACCGGCCGTCGACGGACATGCCGCGCTGCCGGGAGAAGACGACGAAGACGCCGGGGGTGACCATCACGGTGACGCCACCGGCGATGGCGAGGTCGCACTCGCCGCGGCGCAGCGCGTTCACGGCGAGGTGCAGGGCCACCAGCGAGGAGGAGCAGGCGGTGTCGACGGTGACGGCGGGGCCGTTGAGGCCGAGGGTGAACGAGATCCGGCCGGACGCGACGCTGGTGGTGTTGCCGGTGCCGATGTACATGTCGACGCCCTCGGGCACGTGCGGCAGGCCCATGCCGTAGTTCGAGGTGCTCAGCCCGACGAAGACACCGGTGGAGCTGCCGCGCAGCGACAGCGGGTCGATGCCGGCCCGCTCGATGGCCTCCCAGGACGTCTCCAGCAGCAGCCGCTGCTGCGGGTCCATGGCGAGGGCCTCACGCGGCGAGATCCCGAACAGGGACGGGTCGAAGTCACCGGCGCCGTCGAGGAACCCGCCGATGCGCGTGTAGCTCTTGCCCGGCTTGTTGGGGTCGGGGTCGTAGAGCGCCTCCAGGTCCCACCCCCGGTCGTCGGGGAACTCGGTGAGCGCGTCCCGGCCGTCGGCGACAAGCTCCCACAGGTCCTCTGGCGACCGGACGCCACCGGGGAAGCGGCAGCTCATCGAGACGATGGCCAGGGGTTCCTGGTCGCGCGCCTCGACGGTCTGCAGCTTGCGCTTGGTCTCGTGCAGGTCGGCGGTGACCCGCTTGAGGAAGTACCGCAGCTTGTCATCACTCATCGGGTGGCCCCTGCCTCGATCCGAAGGTTGGTCATCTCAGGAGATTCCAAACTCTTTGCTGATGAAGTCGAAGATCTCGTCGTCGCTGGCCGCGTCGAGGTCGGGCCGGTCCGGTTCGGCGGTGGGCCCGGCCCCCAGGTCGGACGCCTTGGCGAGCAGGTCCTGCATCCGGGCGGTGAACCGGGCCCGGGCCGCCGGGTCGAGCGGGATGGCGTTGAGCAGGCTCTCCACCGTGTCGATGCCCTGGAAGAGGGGCTGCGTGGAGGGCGCCGCGTCGGCGGCGATCTCGCTGGTCAGCTTCTCGGCGAGCGCGGTCGGCGTCGGGTAGTCGAAGACCAGCGTCGCCGGCAGCCGCAGCCCGGACAGGCCGTTGAGCCGGTTGCGCAGGTCGACGGCGGTGAGCGAGTCGAAGCCCAGGTCGGTGAAGAGCCGGTTCGGGTCGACGGCGTCGGCGCCGGCGTGGCCGAGGACGGCGGCGATGTTCGCCCGCACCACGTCGAGCACCACCTTGAGCCGCTCCGGGCCGGCCAGGCCGGCGAGCCGCTGGCTGAGCTGCACCCCGCCGGAGCGGGCGCCGGTGGCGTCGACGGAGCGCCGCAGCGGCACCCGGACCAGGGCCCGGAGCATCGGCGCGAGGGTGCCGGCCTCCGCCTGGCCCCGCAGCGTCCCGACGTCCAGGCGCATCGGCACGACGGCCGCCGCGTCGAGCCGCCACGCGGCGTCGAAGAGGTTCAGCGCCTGCTCGGTGGCGAGCCCGGCGGCGCCCTGCTCGGCCATCCGTCGCACGTCGTCGTCGCCGAGGTGGCCGGTCATGCCGCTGGCCTGTTCCCAGAGGCCCCACGCGAGCGAGATGCCGGCGAGTCCGCGTGCCCGGCGGTGCGCCGCGAGGGCGTCGAGGAAGGCGTTCGCCGCCGCGTAGTTGGACTGGCCGGCGCTGCCCAGGGTGGCCGCCGCCGAGGAGAAGAGGACGAAGGCCGCGAGGTCCGCGTCGGCCGTGAGGCGGTGCAGGTGCCACGCCGCGTCGATCTTCGGCACGGCGACCGCGTCCACCCGGTCGGGGGTCATCGACTCCAGCACGCCGTCGTCGAGGACGCCGGCGGCGTGCACCACGGCGGTGAGCGGGTGCGCGGCGGGCACCCCGGCCAGCAGCGCCGCCAGGGCGTCTGGATCGGCGGCGTCGCACGCGGCGACCGTCACCTGCGTACCGGTGCCGGCGAGTTCAGTGACCAGGTCGCCGATCCCCTCGGCCGCCGCGCCGCGTCGCCCGGCCAGCAGCAGGTGCCGCACGCCGTGGGTGGTGGCGAGGTGGCGGGCCAGGATGCGGCCCAGCACGCCCGTCCCGCCGGTGATCAGCACGGTGCCGTCCGGGTCGATCCCGCCGGGCAGCGGCTCCACCCCGGCCGGGACCCGCCCGAGCCGTGGCGTGCGGACCTGCCCGGCCCGCACGGCGAGCTGCGGCTCGCCGGAGGCGATCGCGGCGGCCAGCGCGGCGGCGCTGTCCGGGGTGTCGTCGAGGTCGACGAGCTGGCACCGGCCCGGGTGTTCGAGCTGCGCGGTGCGCAGCAGACCCCAGACCGGGGCCTGGCGCAGGTCGACCGCCTGCTGCTCCCCTGCCGCGACCGCGTTCCGGGTGACCAGCACGAGCCGGGACTCGGCGAACCGGTCGTCGGCGAGCCAGGTCCGCAACGCGGCGAGGGTACGGTGCGTCGTGGCCCGGGCCTGCCCGGCCAGCGCCGGGTCCGTCGGGTCCCCGGCGTCGCCGATCGGGACGATCACCGCCTCGGGGGTCGGCCCACCCCCGGCGAGCAGGTCACCGAGCGAGTCGAGGTCGACGTCGGTACGCACCCGGGCGCCGGCCGCCTCGCAGGCGGCACTGAGGGCCAGGTCGTCGCCGAGCGCCACCCAGCGGATCGCCGCCGGCACGGGGCCGGTGGGCACCGGCAGCACCGGCCAGTCCACCTGGAACAGCGACTCGTGCCGACCGGAGCGGGCCGCGCCGAGCGAGTCGCCGGAGACCCGGCGCATGATCAGCGAGTCGACGTGCAGCACCGGGGCGCCGGTGGCGTCGGCCACCTGGAAGGAGACGCCGACCTCACCGGCCGCGGCGACGCGCACGCGCAGGGCGGTGGCCCCGGCGGCGAGCAGGGAGACCCCGGTCCAGGCGAACGGGAGGCGCGGCACGCTGGCGTCGGCGCCGTCGCCCATCCGGCCGAGGAAGCCGCCGATCGACATGGCCTGCAACGCGCCGTCCAGCAGCGCCGGGTGCACGCCGAAGCGGCCGGCCTCGGCGTGGTGGTCGGCGGGCAGTTCGACCTCGGCGAAGACCTCGTCGTCGCGGGTCCACGCGGCGCGCAGGCCACGGAACGCCGGGCCGTACCCGAAGACGGTCGCCTCGATGCCGGAGTAGAAGTCGTCGGCCTCGACGCGCGTCGCGCCGGGCGGCGGCCACACCCCCAGGTCGAAGGCGGGCGCGGCGTCGGCCGGCTGCGGGCCGAGCAGACCGGTGGCGTGGCAGGTCCAGGCGACGTCGGCCAGGATCTCGTCGGAGCCGTCCCGGTAGGGCCGGGAGTAGAGCTGGACGGTACGCCGCCCGTCGTCGTCCCGGTCGCCGACCATGAGCTGCACCTGGAGCGCGCCGAGTTCGGGCAGCACGAGCGGGGCGAGCAGGGTCAGCTCCTCCACCGTCGGGCAGCCGGCCTGCTCGCCGGCGTACGTGGCCAGTTCCACGAAGGCGGTGCCGGGCAGCAGGATGTTGTCCATCACCCGGTGCTCGCCGAGCCACGGGTGGGTACGCACCGACAGCCGCCCGGTGAAGACCATCCGCTCACTGTCGGGGAAGGTCAGCGTGGCGCTGAGCAGCGGGTGCCCGGCGTCCTGGAGGCCGGCGGAGCTGACGTCCTGCGCCCGGTGGACCGGAGGCTCGACCCAGTACCGCTGGTGGTCGAAGGCGTACGTGGGCAGCGCGACGGTGTCGGCCTCGGCGAGGACCGTGGTCAGGTCGACGGGCAGGCCGATGGTGTGGGCGATGGCGAGGTTGGTCAGCAGCCGCGTCGCGTCGTCGTCGCCGCGCCGCAGGCTGCCGAGGGTGTGGCCGGTGGCGCCGGTGTCGTCGAGGATCGCCGTCACCGGCATCGTCAGCACGGGATGCGGGGAGATCTCCACGAACGTGGTGTGCCCGGCCGCGACGGCCACCCGCACGGCCGCGTCGAACCGCACGGTCTGCCGCAGGTTCTCGTACCAGTAGTCCGCCGTCATCGAGGACGGCTCCACCCAGTCCCCGGTCAGCGTGGAGACGAGCCGGACGCTCCCCTGCCGCGGGGTCACGTCGGCCAGGTCGGCGCGCAACCGCTCCGCGACCTCCTGCACCGCGGCGGAGTGCGACGCGTAGTCCACCGGGATCAGCCGGGCGCGCACGCCGTCGGCCTGGCACGCCTCGACGAGGTCGGCGACCGGCTGCGGCGGACCCGACACCACGACGGTGGAGGGGCCGTTGACCGCCGCGACACCGACGCCGGGGAAGGCCGGCAGACGCTCGGCGACGGCGTCGGCGGAGAGGTCGACCGACGCCATGGTGCCGGTACCGCGCAGCACCGTCAGGGCCCGCGACCGCAACGCTACGGCCTTCGCCGCATCCTCCAGGGACAGGATGCCGGCGACGCACGCGGCACCGATCTCGCCCTGCGAGTGACCGATCACCGCAGCCGGAGCGACACCCGCGTGCTGCCACACCGCCGCCAGCGCCATGCCCACGGCCCACAGCACCGGCTGCACGACCTCGACCCGCGCCAACCACGACTCGTCGTCACCGGTCAGCACCGACACGAGGTCCACGTCCAGGTACGGGGCCAGGGCACGCTGGCACTCGGCCAGACGCGCGTCGAACACCGGCGTACGACCGACAAGGCCGGCGGCCATCCGCGCCGACTGCGCACCCTGCCCCGGGAACACGAACACTGGACCCGCGCCGTGCGACAAGGCCGTGCCGGCGACCACGTTGCCGGCCGGCGCCCCGGAGGCCAGGGCGTCGAGCCCCGCCAGCAGGTCCTCGACGGTCGAACCGACCACGGCGGCCCGCTGGTCGAACACCGACCGGGTCGTGGCCAGGGACCAGCCAACCGCAGCCGGATCGACCTCGCCGCGCCCGCGCACGAACTCCGCCAGGCGGGCCGCCTGACCGGACAGCGCGCCCTTCGAGCGCGCCGACACCGGCCACACCGCGACGTCCGACGCCACCAGGCCCGGGCCGGGCTCGGCCGGAGCGGCGACCTCGAACGGCTCGTCGGCCTGCTCGATGATCACGTGGGCGTTCGTGCCGGAGATGCCGAACGACGACACCGCCGCCCGACGCGGGCGGTCCACGGCCGGCCACGGTCGCGACTCCGTCGTCAGCTCGACGGCGCCGGAGGTCCAGTCGATGTGCGGGGACGGCTCGTCCACGTGCAGCGTCGCCGGCACCATCCCGTGCCGGATGGCCTGCACCATCTTGATGACGCCGGCGACGCCGGCGGCGGCCTGCGCGTGGCCGATGTTCGACTTGATCGAGCCGAGCAGCAGCGGCCGGTCGGCCGGCCGCTCCCGCCCGTACGTGGCGAGCAGGGCCTGCGCCTCGATCGGGTCGCCCAGCGTGGTGCCGGTGCCGTGCGCCTCCACCACGTCCACGTCGGCGGTGGACAACCGCGCCGACGCCAGCGCCTGCCGGATCACCCGCTGCTGCGACGGCCCGTTCGGGGCGGTCAGGCCGTTGGAGGCGCCGTCCTGGTTGATCGCGGAGCCGCGCACCACCGCGTACACGGTGCGGCCCTGCCGACGGGCGTCGGAGAGTCGCTGCACGAGCAGCATGCCGACGCCCTCGGACCAGCCGGTGCCGTCGGCGGACGCGGCGAAGGACTTGCACCGCCCGTCGGCGGCGAGGCCGCGCTGCCGGGAGAACTCGACGAACGCGGTCGGGGTGGCCATCACCATGACGCCCCCGGCGAGGGCCATGTCGCACTCGCCGCGCCGCAGCGCCTGGCCGGCCCAGTGCAGCGCGACGAGGGACGACGAGCAGGCCGTGTCCAGCGACACCGCCGGCCCCTCCAGCCCGAACGTGTACGCCACCCGTCCCGAGATGACGCTGCTGGTCATCCCGGTCAGCATGTAACCCTCGGCGGCCTCCGGCGAGTACGCGAGCAGCGAGCCGTAGTCCTGGCCGCTGGTGCCGACGAAGACGCCGGTGCTGCTGCCGCGTACGTCGGTGGGGTCGATGCCGGCCGACTCGAAGGACTCCCAGGTGGTCTCCAGCAGCAGCCGCTGCTGCGGGTCCATGGCCAGGGCCTCGCGGGGCGAGATGCCGAAGAAGCCGGGGTCGAACTTGTCCACGCCGCTGAGGAAGCCGCCGCCGCGGGCGTAGAAGGTGCCGGGGGCGTCCGGGTCGGGGCTGTAGAGGCTGTCGAGGTCCCAGCCGCGGTCGGTCGGCAGGTCGCTGATCGCGTCGACTCCGTCGACCACCAGCCGCCACAGGTCGTCGGGCGACCACACCCCGCCGGGCAGCCGGCAGGCCATCCCGATGATCGCGAGGGGCTCGTCGTCGCCGACCGACACGGTGGGGGTCGCGGGCCGCACCGGAACCGGGGTGCCGGCGATCTCCGTACCCAGGAAGGCCGCCAGGTCGTGCGGGGTCGGGTAGTCGAAGACGAGGGTGGCCGGCAGGCGCATCCCGAACGCGTTGTTGAGCCGGTTGCGCATCTCGACGGCGGTGAGCGAGTCGAAGCCGAACTCGCTGAACGCGCGGCGCGGCTCGATGGCCGCCGGGTCGGGGTAGCCGAGCACGGCGGCGGCCTGGCCCCGGACGATCTCGACGAGCGCGGCGGCCCGTTCGGACTCGCCGAGCCCGGCGAGCTGCTGCACCAGCGACGCGCCGGTGGCGGCCGCGGCGGCGCGGGCGGGCGTGCGGATCAGCGCCCGGTACAGCGGCGGAATGCTTCCGCCGGCGAACTGCACCTTCATCGCGGCGAGGTCCAGCCGGGCCGGGACGAGCGCGGCGTCGGTGGTGCGGCAGGCCGCGTCGAAGAGGGCGAGCCCCTCCTCGGCCTCCATGGCGGCGACGCCGGAGCGGGAGATCCGGTTGAGGTGGACGTCGTCCAGCTCGGTGGTCATGCCGCTGCGGTCGGCCCAGAGGCCCCAGGCGAGGGTGAGGGCGGCGAGGCCGCGCGCCTTGCGGTGCTGGGCCAGCCCGTCGAGGAACGCGTTGGCGGCGGCGTAGTTGCCCTGGCCCGGGCCGCCGGCGGTGGCGGCGAGCGAGGAGTACGAGACGAACGCCTTCAGGTCGAGCTCGGCGGTCAGCTCGTGCAGGTGCCAGGCGGCGTCCACCTTCGGCCGCAGCACGCCGTCCATCCGCTCGGGGGTGAGCGAGGAGATGACCCCGTCGTCGCGGACGCCGGCGGCGTGGATGACGGCGGTGAGGGGGTGCTCCGCCGGGATGCCGGCCAGCAGCTCGGCCACGGCGTCGCGGTCGGCGACGTCGCAGGCGGCGACGGTGACGCTCACGCCGAGCGCCTCCAGCTCGGTGCAGAGTTCCGCGACGCCCCCGGCGGCGCGACCGCGCCGGCTGGTGAGGATCAGGTGCCGGACGCCGTACGTGCTCACCAGGTGCCGGCTCATCAGCTGGCCGAGGGTGCCGGTGGCGCCGGTGATCAGGACGGTGCCGTCCCCGTCGAACGGGGCGGCCGGCGGCTCGCTCGGGGCGGGGACCCGGGTGAGCCGGGCGCCGGCGGCGACGCCCGCGCGGATGACGACCTGCGGCTCGTCGGTCGCGACGGCCGGGACGAGCGCGGCGGCGCAGCCGGCGATGTCGTCGACGTCGACCAGCACGAACCGCTCGGGGTTCTCCGACTGGGCGGAGCGGAGCAGGCCGATCACGGCGGCGCCGGCCAGGTCGGTCAGGTCGGTGTCCCACTCGGTGGCGACCGCGCCCGAGGTCAGCACCACCAGCCGGGAGGCCGTGTAGCGGTCGTCGGCGAGGAACTGCTGGAGCACGGCGAGCGCCCGGTGGGTCACCTCGGCGACGGCCTGGGGCACGTCCGCCGACGCGGGCGGGTCGAGGAACGGCACGACCAGCACGCCGGGTGCCTCCGTCCCCTCGTCCATCGCCGTGGCCAGGGCGGTCAGGTCCGGGTACGCCGCCACGGCCGTGCCGGTGGCCGCGACCGCGTCCGTGAGCGCCGCCGCGTCGCCGAGCACCGCCCAGTCGACGGTGGACGGGCCGGCGGGCAGCGCGAGCGGGGCCCACTCGACCCGGAACAGCGAGTCGGTGCCGCCGCCCCCGGCGGTGCGGAGCTGGTCGGCGGAGACCGGCCGCAGGACGAGGGAGCCGACGGAGATGACGGGCGCGCCGGTGACGTCGGTGAGCAGCAGCGAGATGCTGTCGGGGCCGGTGTGCGAGACCCGGACCCGGGCCGCCGCGGCCCCGGCGCCGTGCAGGGCGACGTCGTTCCAGGAGAACGGCAGCCGACCGTACCCGGGGGGCATGTCCGCGCCGGACGGCTCGCCGGCCGGCGTGGTCAGGCCGAGGGTGTGCAGCGCGGCGTCGAGCAGGGCCGGGTGCAGGCCGTACCCGCCGGCCTCGGCGGCGGGGGCCTCGGGCAGCGCCAGCTCGGCGAAGAGGTCGTCGCCGCGCCGCCATGCGGAGCGCAGGGCGATGAACGACGGGCCGTAGTCGTAGCCCTGGGCGGCGAGGTTGAGGTAGAGGTCGTCGGTGCCGACCTCGGTCGCGCCGGGCGGGGGCCAGGTGGTCAGGTCGGACCAGCCGACGGGGCCGCTCGGCGCGGCCGGGCCGCTGGCCAGCACGCCGCTGGCGTTGCGGGTCCAGGCCCGCTCGCCGGCACCCTCGGTCGGCTCGCCGTCCTGGGCGGAGTGCAGCGACACGGACCGGCAGCCGGTCTCGTCCGCCGGGCCGATCCAGAGCTGGATGTCCACGCCCCCGGTCTCCGGCAGGATCAGCGGCGATTCCAGGGTGAGTTCGCGGACGTGGTCCGCGCCGACGTGCGCGCCGGCCTGGAGGGCGAGTTCGACGAAGCCCGTCCCGGGCAGGAGCACGGTGTCGAAGACGACGTGGTCGGAGATCCACGGGTGGGTACGCCGGGCCAGCCGGCCGGTGAACAGGAAGCCCTCGGCGTGCGCGACGCCGACGGCGGCCCCGAGCAGGGGGTGCTGCGCGGGCCGCAGGCCGACCGCGGTGACGTCGCCGGTCCACCCCGCCCCCGCCTCGGGCCAGTAGCGCTGGTGCTGGAAGGCGTACGTGGGCAGGTCCACCCGCCGCGCGCCGGTGCCGGCGAACCACGGCTGCCAGTCCACCACCACCCCGTGCACGTGCAGCTCGGCCAACCCGGCCAGCAACCCCTGCGCCTCGGGCCGGTCCTTGCGCTGCACGGCGACGCTCAGCGCGGCGTCGTCGCCGGGCAGGATGTCGGCCGCCATCGCGGTCAGCACGCTCTGCGGGCCGACCTCCAGGAACGTGTCGACCCCGGCGGCCCGCAACGCGGCCACCCCGTCGGCGTACCGGACCGCCTCCCGCACGTGCCGCACCCAGTAGTCGGCGGTACGGATCTCGTCGGCGTCGGCGAGCGCCCCGGTCACGTTCGACACGATCGGCAGCGCCGGCGCGGCGAACGTCAGCCCGGTCAGGACGGCGCGGAACTCGGCGAGCATCGGCTCCATCAGCGGGCTGTGGAACGCGTGGCTGACCGTGAGCCGGCGCGTGCGCGCGCCCCGGTCCCGCCAGGTCCGCTCGACCTCCGCCAGGGCCGCCACGTCGCCGGAGACGACCACCGAGGTCGGCCCGTTCACGGCCGCGACGCCCACCCGGCCGGCGAGCCCGTCGAGCGTGGCGAGGACGTCGGCCTCGGCGGCCGCGACGGCGAGCATGCCACCGCCGGTGGGCAGCGCCTGCATCAGCCGGCCCCGCGCCGCGACGAGCGCACACGCGTCGGCCAGGGACAGCACCCCGGCCACGTGCGCGGCCGTGACCTCACCGATCGAGTGGCCGCCCACGAACTCGGGCGTGATCCCGAACGACTCCACCAGGCGGAACAGCGCCACCTCGACCGCGAAGAGACCGGCCTGGGTGAAGACCGTCTGATCCAGCAACGCCGCGTCGGCCGTACCCGCCTCGGCGAACAGCACCTCCCGCAACGGGCGCGGCAGCAACGCATCCAGGTACACGCACGCCTCGTCCAGCGCGGCGGCGAAGACCGGGAACCCGGCGTACAGCTCCCGGCCCATGCCGGCGCGCTGCGCGCCCTGGCCGGAGAAGAGCACCGCCAGCGAACCCCGGCCGCCGGCCTGGCCCGTGACGACCGCGCCGGACGGGTCGCCGGCGGCGAGGGCGCGCAGCCCGGCCAGCAGGTCGTCGCGGCCGGTCGCGGAGACCACGGCCCGGTGGTCCAGGGTGGAGCGGGAGGTGACCGACGAGAACGCCACGTCGAGCGGGCGCAGGGTGTCGTCGGCGGCCAGCCGGGCCGCCCAGCGGCCCGCCTGAGCGGCGAGACCGGCCGCGTCACGGGCCGACACCGGCACCGGCACGACCGGCCGCTCGACCACCGGCGCGGCGGCGCCCGACGGGGACTGCGAGGGCTCCGGGGCCTGTTCCAGGATGGTGTGCGCGTTGGTGCCGGACACCCCGAACGAGGAGACCGCCGAGCGGCGCGGCCGGCCCACCGCCGGCCACGGCGTCGCCTCGGTCACCAGCGAGACCTCGCCGGCCGACCAGTCGACCTCGGGGGTCGGCTCGTCCACGTGCAGGGTCGGCGGCACGACGCCGTGCCGCATCGCCATCACCATCTTGATCACACCGGCGACCCCGGCGGCGGCCTGGGCGTGCCCGATGTTCGACTTGACCGACCCGAGCAGCAGCGGCGGGGAGTCCCCCCGGTCCTGCCCGTACGTGGCCAGCAGCGCCTGCGCCTCGATCGGGTCGCCGAGCCGGGTGCCCGTGCCGTGCGCCTCCACCACGTCCACGCCACCGGCGGCGAGGCCGGCGTTGGCCAGGGCCTGCTGGATCACCCGCTGCTGCGACGGCCCGTTCGGGGCGCTCAGGCCGTTGGACGCGCCGTCCTGGTTGACCGCGCTGCCCCGCACCACGGCGAGGATCGGGTGGCCGTTGCGCTGCGCGTCCGAGAGCCGCTCCAGCAGCAGGACGCCGACGCCCTCGGACCAGCCGGTCCCGTCCGCG
This sequence comes from Micromonospora sp. NPDC023644, assembly GCF_040640115.1. Classification (NCBI taxonomy): domain Bacteria; kingdom Bacillati; phylum Actinomycetota; class Actinomycetes; order Micromonosporales; family Micromonosporaceae; genus Micromonospora; species Micromonospora sp. NPDC023644. The sequence continues at coordinate 108,412 of NZ_JBFABA010000018.1, forward strand.
GCGGCGGCGAACGCCTTGCACCGGCCGTCGGCGGCGAGGCCGCGCTGCCGGGAGAACTCGACGAAGGCGGCCGGGGTGCACATCGCGGTGACGCCGGCGACGATGGCGAGGGTGCACTCCCGCTGCCGCAGCGCCTGCCCCGCGAGGTGCAGGGCGACCAGGGAGGACGAGCAGGCGGTGTCGATGGTGACCGCCGGCCCCTCCAGCCCGAAGGTGTAGGCGATCCGGCCGGAGACCACGCTGCCGGCGTTGCCGGTCATCAGGTGCCCTTCCAGGCCCTGCGCGGCGCCCATGAGCACGGTGCCGTAGTCCTGACCGGTGCTGCCGGCGAAGACGCCGGTGCGGCTGCCGCGCAGCGAGTGCGGGTCGATGCCGGCCCGCTCCAGGGCCTCCCACGAGGTCTCCAGCAGCCAGCGCTGCTGCGGGTCCATCGCCAGCGCCTCGCGGGGGGAGATCGCGAAGAAGCCCGGGTCGAAGTCGGCCAGGTCGTGGACGAAGCCGCCCTGGCGGGTGTACGACGTGCCGGCCTGCTCCGGGTCGCTGTCGTAGAGCGACCCGAGGTCCCAGCCGCGGTCCTCCGGGAAGTCGGAGACCACGTCCCGACCGGACGCGACGACCTCCCACAGGTCCTCGGGCGACCGCACCCCACCGGGGAAGCGGCAGCTCATGGAGACGATGGCGACCGGTTCCTGTTCACCGGCCTCCACCTCGCGCAGGCGCTGACGCACCTGGTGCAGGTCAGCGGTGACCCGCTTGAGGTAGTCGAGAAGTTTCGCCTCGTCAGCCATGGACCGCGCACTCCTTGTGTTGACCCGTCGTCGCAGCAGCGATCACGTCAGGACATCCCCAGCTCGCGGTCGATGAAGTCGAAGACCTCGTCCGGCGTCGCGTCCTGGAGCTTCTCGGCGACGGTGTCGCCGTCCGCCGGCGCGTCGGCCTCGTTGAGGGAGGCCAGCAGCGCCCGCAGTCGCTCGGTGATCCGAATTCGGGCGCTCCGGTCCGGCGCCGAGCCGGAGAGCGCCGCTTCCAACCTGTCCAGCTCACCGAAGACCGGCGCGACCCCGACCACCCCGCCGTCGACGATCGCGGCCCGCACGTACTCGGCCAGCCCGGCGGCGGTCGGGTAGTCGAAGACCACCGTGGCGGGCAGCCGCACGCCGGTCGCCGCGGTGAGCCGGTTGCGCAGCTCCACGGCGGTCAGCGAGTCGAAGCCGAGTTCCCGGAACGCCCGGTCCGGCTCCACGGCGTCCATCGAGGCGTGTCCGAGCACCGCGGCGGCCTGCCCGCGCACCAGCTCCAGCAGGGTCTTGCGGCGTTCGGCGTCGGTCTGCCCGGCGAGCAGGGCGGCCAGGGACTCCGCGGAGACGCCGGTGTCCTCGGCCCGCTCGGCGACCGCCCGCCGCGCCTCGGCCACGCCCGCGATGAGCGGGCTGGGCCGGACGGCGACGAATCCGGGCACGTACCGCGCCCAGTCGATGCCGGCCACCATCGTCGCCGGCTCGCCCCGCGCGACGCACTGCGCGAGCGCCGTGAGCGCGGGTCCGGTGTCGAGACGGGCCACGCCGGTGCGTCGGCGGCGCTCCTCCACGGCCTGGTCGGTGGCGGCCATCCCGCCGGCCGCCCAGGGACCCCAGGCGACCGAGGTGGCCGGCAGACCCTGCCGGTGCCGCTGCTCGGCGAGGGCGTCGAGGTAGGCGTTGGCGGCGGCGTAGCTGCCCTGACCGGCGGCGCCGAGCTGGCCGGCCATCGCGGAGAACAGCACGAACGCGCGCAGTTCCCGCCCGACGGTCAGCTCGTGCAGGTGCAGGGCGCCGAGCACCTTCGGTCGCAGGACGGTGGCGAGGCGGTCGGCGGTGAGCCCGTCGAGCACCCCGTCCTCCAGGACGCCGGCCGCGTGCACCACGCTGGTCAGCGGCGCGTCGGCCGGCACCTCGTCGAGCAGCTTCGCCAGCGCCGCCCGGTCGGCGACGTCGCAGGCCGCGACGGTCACCCGGGTGCCCGCCCCGGTCAGCTCCCGAGCCAGCTCGGTGGCGCCGGGGGCGTCCGCGCCACGACGGCTGACCAGCATCAGGTGCTCGGCTCCCCGGGCGGCCAGCCAGCGGGCCACCTCCGCGCCGAGCGCGCCGGTGCCGCCGGTGACCAGCGTCGTGCCCGGGTAGCCGGCCTCGTCGGTGGCCGCCTCGCCGCCGGGCGCCCGCACCAGCCGGCGTACCAGGATGGTCGCGCCGTCGACCGCGAGCTGGTCCTCGCCGTCGAGGCCGGCGAGCGCGGCGCAGAGCAGGTCCCAGCCGTGGTCGTCCAGGGTGGCCGGGACGTCGACCAGGCCGCCCCACCGCTCGGGGTGTTCCAGGGCGACGACCCGGCCGAGGCCCCAGAGCAGCGACTGCTCCGGTCGGCCGGGCGCTCCGCCCCGGGTGGTGCCGGCGGCGCCCCGGGTGACGCACCACAGCGGCGCGGCCACGTCGAGGTCGCCGAGCGCCTGGATCAGCGCCAGCGAGCGGGCGAGGAAGGGCGGCACCGGCTGGGTGTCGTCGACCGCGCCGTCGGCGAGGGCGAGCAGCGACAGCACCCCGTCCACCGGGGCCACCTCGCCGTCGGCGGTGCGGGTGGCGCTGGTCAGGTGCGCGGCGAGGGCGGCCCGGTCGGTCAGGTCCTCCGGCAACGCCACCAGCCGGACGTCGGCGCCCCGGCGGGCCAGCTCGGCGACGGCGGCCTCGCCCTCCTCCGGGCGCCGCTCGTCGGCGATCACCCACCAGGCGCCGGGAAGGAAGCTGACGGGCGTGCCGGTGTACGGCTGCCAGACGCTGCGGTACCGCAGGTCGTCCAGGGTGGAGCGGTTGCGCTGCTGGCGCCGCCAGGAGGCGAGCACCGGCAGGGCCGCGCCCAGCCGTTCCAGGGACTCCGCCGCGTCCTGCTCGGTGAGTTCCGCGAGCGCGGCCAGGTCCTCGCGTTCGACGGCCGCCCAGAACGCGGAGTCGACGCCGCTGGGGGTCTCCTCGGTGCCGTCCTGCCCGGTCGTCGTGGTCGGCCAGAACCGGCTCCGGTCGAAGGCGTACGTGGGCAGCGCGACGGCGTCGGCCTCGGCGAGGACCGTGGTCAGGTCGACGGGCAGGCCGATGGTGTGGGCGATGGCGAGGTTGGTCAGCAGCCGCGTCGCGTCGTCGTCGC
>NZ_JBFABA010000019.1:0-95775 GCF_040640115.1 Micromonospora sp. NPDC023644
ACCGGCCGGCCCAGGCGGCGGGGGGGGGGGCCCCGGCCCCCCCCCCCGGCCCCCTGTGTTTTGGGGCCGCCCCGGGGGGGGGGGGGGGGCCCCCCCCCCCCCGGGGGGGCCCCCCCCCCCCCCCCCCCCCCCCGCCCGCGAAGTCAGCAGGGGCCCTGACACCAACGCCTGGAGCGACTGAATTCGCCGGGGTGGCGCGGAGCCCGGAAGGACAGCCACCCGACCACTTCCGCACGGCGCGACCTTCTGCCAACCTGACATCCACTGCCTTCGATGTCAGGAGTGCCCGTGTCGTTCTCCCGCCGTGCGACAGCCGCCCTCGCCGCGGTCGCCCTGCCCATGGTCACCGCGCTCACCCTCGGCCTGGCCGCCGCACCCGCCCAGGCAGCCACCTCGACCTACACCGCGCTCGGCGACTCGTACGCCTCGGGCACCGGCACCCGGGAGTACTACTCCGACAGCGGCTCGTGCCAACGCTCCCGGCACTCCTACCCGGTCCTGGGCGCCGCCCGGCTCGGCGCCACCCTCACCTTCCCGGCCTGCGCCGGCGCGACGGTCTCCGGCGTGCTGAACGGGCAACTGGGCAGCCTGAACGCCTCGACGACCTACGTCACGGTGACCGCCGGCGGCAACGACATCGGCTGGTCGTCGGTGATCGTGCAGTGCGCGCTGCCCTGGCCCGCCACCTGCTGGTCCCAGATCGACAACGCGGAGAACCAGATCCGCAACATCCTGCCGGGGCGGCTGGACCAGCTCTACTCCCGGATCCAGACCCTCGCCCCCAACGCCCGGGTCGCGGTGGTCGGCTACCCGAGGCTGTTCAACGGCGAGGAGTGCAACCTCATCGCCAGGATCTCCCCCGGCGAACAGGCCGAGCTGAACGCCGCCGCCGACCTGCTCGCGACGACCATCCGGAGCCGAGCGGTCGCCCACGGCTTCACCTTCGCCGACGCCCGGGGCCCGTTCACCGGCCACGCCGTCTGTGACGACGTCGAATGGCTCAACGGCACCTCGAACCCGCTCGGCGAGTCGTACCACCCCAACCGGGCCGGCCACGTCGGGTACGCCGGCATGGTGCAGGCCGCCTTCAGCGGCGCCACGGCCCGGCGGTCCTGACCGCGCGCGACCCCGTCGGACCGAGCACACCGGAGGGCGTCCCGACGCCGCCCGGGCGGCGTCGGGACGCCCTCCGGACCGGCGCTCAGGAGTGCTCGGCTCAGCTGGTGGCGAGGAGCGCCAGGTAGCGGTCCGCGGCGTCGGGCGTCATGAACCAGTCCTGGAAGTCGTTCGGGTCGGAGAATCCGTTGGCGAAGCGACGGGCGATCGTCGGATTGGTGGATGCCGCGCCCAGGATCTGCTGCACGTGCGGCGGCAGCGGCTGGAGCATCGCGTTGGTCCATGCGGTGACCGCCTGCCCGGCGCCCGCCCAGAACCGTTCGAAGGTCTGGGTCATCCACTGCCCGTCGAAGGGCCGGTCACCCCGTTCCAGGATGGATCCGAGGTACGAGTAGGCGCACTTCGCCGCGGTGTTGCTGCCCTGGCCGGTGATCGGATCGTTGGCGACCACGACGTCCGCCATGCCCAGCACGAGGCCACCCGAGGGCAGCTCCGCCACCGGGCGGCGCACGGTCGGGGTGTACCGGCCCGACAGGGTGGCCCGCCCGTCCGTCAGCTCGACGTCGGCGCACCGCTCGTGGATCCAGGGCGTGTACTGCCGCACCAGCTCGAGGGTCAGCTTGAGATGCTCGGCCGGATCGAGCCGCTCCTTCCACAGGTCGAGCGGGCCGTCGGGCACCGCCTCCCAGAAGAGGATCTCGCATGGCCCGGACAGGGTCAGCCCCGGGATGACGAACAGCTCCCCCAGTCCCGGCACCGCGTTGAAGCTGACGTGCGGCACCGGCCACAGCGGGTCCGGCGTCATGCCGTGCACGTAGGCGACGGCGAGCCCTCGCTGGGGCGCGGTGTACACCGACCGTTGCGGGTCCCGGTCGAAGACGCCCACCAGGTCGCCCTTGCCGGCCGCGACGATGGTCAGGTCGTAGCGGCCGAGCCGGGTCAGCCCGTCCAGGTCCGCGGTCGTCACGCCCTGGTAGTGGACGGTGCCGCCGCGCTGCTCGAACAGCTCCAGCCAGGCAGCCATCTTCAGCCGCTGGTCGGTGCTCTGCGCGTAGCGGTCCAAGGGGCAGGGGATGCGCAGCGCGCGTTGGCCGGGCGGGGCCGACAGGGACACGTGCAGCCCTTCGATGCGCGGCGACTGCTCCTGCCACAGGTTCAGCCCGTACTGGCGTTCGGTGTCCAGGGCGGCCGCGAACATGGCCTGTGTGCTCATCACCCAGCCACGCCGGATCTCATCAGGCGTACGGGCCGACATGATGGTGACGTCGTACCCTTCGGCGAGCAGACTCAGGCCGAGCTGCAGCCCGGACTGGCCGGCTCCCACGATAAGAACTCTGCGCATGTGATGCCTCCAGGTATGTGAGCTACCGGACCGCCAGCGCGCCCGGGACCGGGCCGGTGGTACGCGTCATGGTGTGTTCGACGACCGCCAACAGCGCCCTGGCGACCGACGACGGTTCGCGCGCGTCGCAGGTGATCAGCGGGATCTCGGCGGAGAGCGTGAGGGCCTCGCGGACGTCCTCCAGCCGGTGCGTTAGCGCGCCGTCGAACAGGTTGACGCAGACCACGAACGGCACGTCGCTGTCCTGCTCGAAGTAGTTCACCGCCGGGAACGACGCCTCCAGGTTCCGCGTGTCGGCCAGGACCAGCGCGCCGACCGCTCCCCGGCAGAGGTCGTCCCACATCGGCCAGAACCGTGGCTGGCCGGGCGTGCCGAACAGGTAGAGCACCAGGTCCGGGCCGATCGTCAGCCGCCCGAAGTCCATTGCCACGGTGGTGGTCGTCTTGTCGATCCCCGGGTCCAGTCGGTCCACCGTCTCGCTCGCCGCCGTCATCCACGCCTCGGTGTTGATCGGGGGGATCTCCGAGATGGACTGGACGCAGGTCGTCTTGCCGACCCCGAACCCGCCGGCGATGACGATCTTCGCGGAGGTCACCAGGGGGCTGTCAGGCAAGCTGGCGAAGGCCATCGCGCAGTCTCTCCAGGAGGCGGTCGTCGAACGGGGAGGTGTAGGGGTCGGCGTGGATCCGCAGCCGGTCCGTGGCGGCGAGGTCGTCGATGACCACACGGGTCACGCCCAACGACGTGCCGCACACCGCCGAGAGTTCGGCGACGGACCGCATGTTCCTGGCCTGCTCGTAGAGCGTGCGCGCCTCCGGCAGCAGACCGGAGGCGAAGACGGCGTCGTAGTACGGCACCGACACCAGGGTGTGCACCAGCAGGGGCTGCCGGGTGCGGGTGCGCCCGCCGGTCAAGACGTAGGGCCGCACCTTCCAGTACGTGGTGGGCACGTTCGCTCCCTTGGCTGCGGACACTAGCGGGGCGGCTGGCTGGCGGTGAGGCGGTGCAGCTCGTTGCGGATCTGCGGGGTGAGCACGTGCCCGACGGCCCCCACGAACTGCGCCATATGGTAGGAGACGACCCGCAGGTCGCAGCCCGCGGCGGCGGCCACGGTCAGCCCCGCCGACTCGCCGACCCGCATGAACATCAGGTGCCCGCGCGGCAGCCGGACCGTCAGGTACTCCGACGCGCCGAGGTCGAGCAGGTCGGCGCTGCGGTCGGCCATGCTGAGCAGTCCCGCGGTCAACGCGGCGAGCTGGTCACCCAGGTCCCGGGAGATCCCGCGGGAGGCCGCGAGCTGCAGACCGTCGAGGGACACGATCAACGCGTGGGTGACGCCGGGCACCTCGTCGGCGAACTGGCTCACCAGCCACGCGAAGTCCTGATGGCCTGGATGGCCGGCCTGCGGCCCGCCGCCGCTGTTCGGGTAGGTCATGGCAGATGTCCTCGGGGTTGCGTGCTCGTGGGTGCCTGCGCGTCGGCGATTCCGGCCGCGAAGGCCGCCGTCTCGTCCGGCCAGCTGTCACGGTCCGACGGGGACGCCCGTCGCGGTGGCGCTTCGGGCCCCGGCGGCCGGCTTCCGCCGCCGAGCTGCCCGTCCGCGCGCACACTCGCGCGTACGCGTCGGGGAAGGCCACCGCCGGCGGCCGGCTGCCGTGCGGCAGGGCCACGGCTGTCTCCGGTCGGCTGCCCGTGCACGAGCGTCAGGCGCGACGCGGGCGACTGTGCACCGCGGTCGGCCGGCGCCTGCGCCGCTGTCGGACGGGTGCCGTCCTGCGCCGGCGGCCGATCGGTCGTCGACCCCGGACGCTGCGCTTCGAAGGGTGGGGAGGCGGCCGGTCCCGGTCGGGCCGCGGGCGTCATCTCGCACAGCAGCGCCCCGGGAACCAGCACGGTCGCGGTGGTGCCGCCCGAGGGCCGGTTGGTGAGGCTGACCCGCAGCTGGTGGGCGCGGGCGAGGTACGAGACGACGACGAGGCCCAGGTGCGCTGCGGGGTTGACCGCGGCCGGCGCGGACGCGTTGCCGGCGAGCATGGCGTTGAGCGCCCCGAGCTGGTCGGGCTTGACGCCGACGCCGGCGTCCTCGAGGCGGAGCAGCACACCGCCGGCCTCCGTGACGTACGCGGAGACGATCACCGAGGAGGTGGGCGGTGAGAAGCGGGTCGCGTTGTCCAGCAGTTCGGTGAGCACCCGGATCACGTCGTCGGCGGCGAACTCCACGATCCCGAGGCTCACCACGTGCCCGACCCGGATCCGGGGGTAGTGCTCGACTGCCGAGCTCGCGGCCCGGATCACGTCCACCAGCGCGACCTTCTGCGGGTCGGCGTCCTCGACGCGTCGACCCAACAGGACCTGCAAGTTCTCCGCGTGGCGGCGGATACGGGTGTTCGCGTGGTCGATGCGGTAGAGCCTCTCGAGCCGCTCCGGATCCTGCTCGTCGGCCTCCACGGCCTCGAGGTGGCTGCCCATCTGGTACGCCGAGGCGAGGATGCGCAGCGCGAACTGCTCGCAGATCGCCGGCCACAGGTTCTCCACCTGCTCCGGTGTGGACGACGGTCGCTGCGGTGGCGGCGCCTCCTCCCGGGCGAGCGCCCACTGCGCGACCGTCGGGTCCAGCCAGCGAGCCATCCGCTGCCGCCAGGTCACCCGACGAGGGCTGCCGGGATGCGGTGTTGTCATTACGTCGTGTTTCACGAACTTCCCGACCTATCGGTTTTCACGCGTTCTGACACGATGCAGCAGTCAACCATCGTCTTCGGCCGATCGCAACGTTCGCGAGGGAAGTTGGGGAGGTTTTCACATTCGACGACACGGGGCCACCCCGCCGCCCTGCATCGGTCCACTGTCTAGAGCGGCGGCGCGGCCACCAACGTCACAGCGGGGCCGCCTGGCGTACCGGCCCGCGCCGGTTCCGTGTCGTCGGCGGCGCCCCGGCCACCCGCGCCGCAGCCCGCCCGCCGCAGGGCACGCCTCCCCGCCCGGCCGTGCCGGTTGCCGCGGCGGGACGTGGCGGGATCAGCCGGCGGAGTGGGCGTGGCGGGTGGCCCTCTCGGCCAGCCACAGCCACCGGCGCTGCACGTCGCCACTGGTGGCGGCGACCATCGCCAGGGCGTCCTCGCGGACCGCGCCGAGGGCGCCCGCCGTCGCCGAGTGGTCGTCCAGCACCGCCGCCCCGTCGCGGAACGCCTCCGCCTCGGCCGCGCCGCCGAAGCGGGGAGCGACCTCGTCGCGCCAGAAGTCCGCCCAGGCCAGGTCGGGGTTCCAGGTGAAGCGGGCGTACGCCAGGTAGCTGATCTCGTTGGTCGGGTGGTAGGCCGACGCCTCCGCGAAGATGGTCAGCCCGCGCATCCCCGCGCCGCCGGCCCGGGTGCCCATGTCGGCGTACATCTCGGGCACCCAGGAGTGCCGCTGCCGGTTCCACTGGGAGCCGGCGTGGGTGCGCAGCACGTTGGTGGTGTGCGGGAGCTGGTCGACGTGCGCCGCGGTGAGCCGGTGCCGGTTCTCGTACCAGAAGCCCCGGTTGACGCAGTACTGGTAGGCCACGTCGTCGGGCAGCTCGGCCAGGGGCTGCTGCGCGTCGAGGTCGAAGATGTTGTCCCAGTAGACCTCGACCAGGTGCCGCAGCGGCACCCCCGCCGGGCCCGTGCGGCGGGCGGTCTCCAGGAGGGTGGGGTAGACCGACCGCATCGCCTCGTACGACCAGGAGGTGCGCTCGCCGCCCGTGCGGGCCGCGCAGCGGTCGCAGGCGCAGCTGCCGTAGTCGCCGGTCTCGAAGTTGATGCCCCCGACGGGCAGGGTGTCCAGCAGCCAGTCGACGGCGTCCCGGTGCCAGGCGAGGTTGTCCGGCTGCGAGGGGCAGGCGGCCATCATGTACTCGCTGGCCGGGAAGTGCAGGTCGCCGAAGTCGTCGATGTCGAAGCCGACCTTCTTCGGCAGCTCGGCGGCCAGGTCGGGTCGTTGGCGCAGCCAGGTGGCGAGGTTGTAGCGGTGCCGGCCGTCGAAGTAGATGCCGCCGTAGGCGTTCACACCGATGCCGGCGATGATGCGCACGCCCCGGGCGTTGGCGTACTCGCACAGCTCGCGGGCCGCCTCGACGCCGCCGTGGGCGTCGCGCAGCAGCCCGTAGACCACGATGCCACCGATCCGCTCGCGGCTGCAGAAGTCGACCAGCCGGCGATAGTCGGCGCCGAACGCGTCGGCGGACTTGGCGTACGGGTTGAGCGCGCCGATCTCCTGCTGGCCGAGCTGGCGCAGGTCCCAGTTGGTCGAGTGGTCCCAGGTCCACAGCGTCCGCAGCGGCATCCCGGGCGCTCCGGCGCGCACGCCCAGGGGAAGACCGGCCGGTGTGGCCAGGGCGGTCAGCTCCCGGGCGGCGTAGATCAGGCCCGCGAAGGGGTCGCCGGTCAGCCGGATGTCGCCCTGCTCGGGCACCTCGATGCGGTAGCCGCCCTCGGGCAGGGCGGGGTCGACGTCGAGGTGGACCGGCACTCCCTCGGGGGTCTCCCCCCAGGTCTCGGCCAGCAGCCGGGCGGCGTACGGCGCGGACGCGACGCCCTCGACACGGATTCCGGTGATCTGGCGGTACGGCGACATCATGACCTTCCGTGGGGTGGCGGGACGGCGGCCAGGTAGTCGGCCACCTCGATGGCCGTCCACACCCCGTGCCGCCAGTAGGGATCCTCTTCGCAGAGGGCGCGGGCGGCGCCGGCGTCGGCGGCCCGCAGGACGAGGACGGAGGCGCCCAGGTCGGCCCGTGCCCCGGCGAGCAGGGCGGTGCCGTCGGCGAGCAGGGCCTCGACGCGGGCGAGGTGCGCCTGACGGTGGGGTTCGCGCCGGACGGCGGCGTCGGCGGCGAACGCGGCGGTGACCAGGAAGGCCGGTTCGAACCTCACACGCCACCGCCGATCTCGTCGAACAGCCGCTGCATCTCCACCCGGTAGACCGTCTGCGGCCGGCCCGCGCCGGTGCTGACGTGCACGCCGATCTCCTCGGCGTAGCCCGCGGCGCGCAGGGAGTTGAGCAGTCGCCGCGCCGAGCGGACCTCCACCCCGTACGCGTCGGCCAGGCCGCGCGCGGTCACCTCGTTCGGGTCCGTCTGACGCAGCGCCTCCAGCAGCCGGCGGGTCGACAGCGGCCCGAGCCGCAGTTGCTCGGAGATGCGCAGCACCCCGGAGGCGGTCTCGCGCAGCCGTTGCTTGACCGGGCTCTCGCGGCTGGAGTAGATCTCCCCGTCGGGGAAGACCACATGGGTGTCGCCGCTGCCACGGCCGAGCGCCAGCGCCTTGCGGGCGTTGTCCTCGGCGGCGGCGATGGTGGTGCCGGCGCCGAAGCCGACGGTGTGCTCGACGTCGACGCCGCGCAGGGTCAGCAGGGTCGCGTGGCCGGAGCGCTGCCGGGCGATGGCGCTCTCCACGGTGCCCCGGGTGGTGGTGATCAGCAGCGTCCGGTCGTCGATCGTGCTCAGCCTGCCCCGCATCCGCTCGGCGTGTTCCAGCAGCGCCTCGCGCAGCCGCAGCCGCTGGCGTTCCACCTGGTACGGGTCGTTCCCGCGGCCGGCCTGCTCGGCCACCTCGATCATCATCACCGCGATCTGGGTGGCCCGGGACTGGCGGATCTCCGCAGCGAGCCAGGCCCTGCGCAGGGCGTCGCGGACCGAGGCGCGGGTGTGCTCGACACGCCAGACCGGCACCCCGCTCTCGCGCAGGTCACGGTGGACCGCCCCGAGGCAGGTCAGGCACGCCTCGACGGCGCCGGAGGCATACCGTTCGCGGTGGAAGGCGACGATCTCGTCGAGGCCGGAGAAGAGCAGGCCCGAGGAGTCGGCGATGGGCAGGATCTCGGTGGGCGGGGTCAGCTCGATGTCGTGGTAGGTCTCCCGGACGATGTCGGCCTCGATGGTGTCCACGCTGACCGTCGGCAGCCGTCCACCGTTGGCCAGCAGCATCCGCGACAGCGTCCGGTAGAGGTCGATGCCTGCGTGCGGCATGTAGTCGATCTCCGCGCGCAGGCCGCCCGCGGAGGCCGCGAAGGCGTGCGGGATGCGCCCGGTGAAGAGCAGCACCTGGCACAGTTCGTCGAGTTCGCGGGCCAGCTCGGGTGCCTGTTCGGGTCGGGTGTAGGCGCGGGCGGTGAGGTCCCCGGCGCGTCCCTCGCCGGCGGAGACCTCCTGCACGAGCCGGATCGAGTCCTCCGGTCCGATGATGCCGATCACCTTGTCGCCTCCACGTCGTCGCCGCCCTCGGGGGTGGCTGCTCAGCCGGTGTGGACGGTGCCCACGACACCGTCACTGACCGGCGATGCCAGCAGGACCAGCGTGGACGCGACGTCCTCCGGCCGACCAAGGGCGGCCTCGATCTCCGCGACCCGGTCCCCGTCCGCGCCGTTGGCCCGCGCCTCGGCCAACGACCTGCGCATCAGCGGAGTGTCGATGTCGCCGGGGCAGAGCGCGTGCACACGAATCCCGTGTGGACGGAGTTGCCGGGCCAGGGTGAGCGCCAGGCCGTGCAGCCCTCCCTTGCTCGCGCCGTAGGGTACCGAGCCCGATCCGTTCTGTACGCCCGCCTTGGACCCGACGAGCACGAGGACACCCGAGCGGCCGGTGAGGTGTCGCGCGGCGTGCTTGGCGACGAGGAACGGTCCGGTCAGGTTGACGGCGATCACCTCGGCCCAGAGCTCGGCGGTGACCTCCCGGACGTCCAGGCCCTGCCCGCGCATGACGCCCGCCACGTGCAGCACGGCGTCGATCCCGCCGAGGTCGGCGGCGACGCCGTCGAGAGCGGCGGCGACCTCGGCCTCGACGGTCACGTCGACCCGCCGGGCACAGGCGCTCGCCCCGCCGTCGCGGGCCTGCTCGGCGGCTCTGGCCGCGCCGTCGCCGTCGGCGTCCAGCACGGCCACCGACGCGCCGGCGTCAGCCGCGGCCCGCACGGTGGCCAGGCCGATGCCGGAGGCGCCGCCGACGACGACCACCCGCCGGCCGGCCAGCAGCCCGGCCGGCGGGATGTCGACGGTCACGGACGGACCGTCCGGCGCACCGCCGCGACCACGTCGGCGGCCTCGGGCACCACCGCGGCCTGCAGGGCCGGGGCGGCGGGCATCGGCACGTCCGGAGCGGCCACCCGGGCGACGGGGGCGCGCAGGTCGGCGAAGCACTCCGCGGCGGCCCGGGCGGCGATCTCCGCGCCGAACCCGCCGGTCAGGTTCGCCTCGTGGGCGACGACCAGACGGCCCGTGCGCGCCACCGAGGCGGCGACGGTGTCGAAGTCGAGCGGGTTGAGCCAGCGCAGGTCGATCACCTCGGCCTCGATGCCCTCCTCGGCCAGCTGACCCGCCGCGTCGACGGCGGCGGCGACCATCCGGGACCAGGCGACCACGGTGACGTCGCCGCCGGGCCGGACCACCCGGGCGCCGCCGACGGGCTCGACCGGGGCGTCGGTGCGCACGGGCCCGCGCGTCGGGTAGAGCATCCGCGCCTCGGCGACGACCACCGGATCGTCGCTGACCACCGCGGTGCGCAGCATCTGGTACGCGTCGTCGGGGGTGGCCGGCAGCGCGACCCGCAGGCCCGGGGTGTGCGCGAAGTACGCCTCCGGCGAGTGGGAGTGCTGGGCGCAGGCGCCGGGCGAGTAGCCCTGCTGCATCCGGATCACCAGCGGGGCCTTCCACCGGCCGTTGCTGGAGTAGTGGACGGTGGAGATCTGGTTGACGAACTGGTCCATCGCCACGAACGAGAAGTCGGCGTACATGATCTCGGCGATCGGGCGCAGGCCGGTCATCGCCGCCCCGAGGGCCATGCCGAGGAAGCCGGTCTCGGAGATCGGGGTGTCGAAGATGCGGGCGGAGCCGAACCGCTTGTGCAGCCCCTTGGTGGCGCCGAACGGCCCGCCGGGCAGGGCGACGTCCTCGCCGAAGTAGACGGTGTCGTCGCGGCTGTCCAGGGCCCAGGTGAGCGCGGCGTTGACGGCCTGGATGTAGCGCAGGGACTCAGACATGGACGTGCTCCTTGGCGGTCGCCGGGTCCGGGAACGGCACGGCGCGGGCGGCGGTGACGGCGGCCTCGACCTCGGCGGCCACCTCGGCGTCGATGGCGTCGAGCCGGGCGGCGAGCGCGGGGTCGGCGGCCTGCCGGATCCGGGCCAGGGGCTCGCGTGTGCGGGCGACGGCGATCTCGCCGGCCGGCCGGTAGTGCTGCACGTCGCCGCTGTAGTGACCGACCAGCCGTTCGGTCATGGCCTCCACGATGGAGGGTCCGGAGCCCTCGCGGGCCCGGGTGACGGCCTCGGTGACGGCCTCGGCCACGGCGTCGGCGTCGTTGCCGTCGACGACCCGGCCGGGAACGCCGTAGCCGGCGGCGCGCTCGGCGAGCTGACGGACGCGGACCATGTCCTCGATCCGGGACATCTCGGAGTAGACGTTGTTCTCCACGACCAGCACCAGCGGCAGGTCCAGCACGGCGGCCAGGTTGATCGCCTCGTGGACGTTGCCCTGGTTCATCGCCCCGTCGCCGATGCTGACCAGCGAGACCGCGCCGCTGCCGGTGCGCTGCGCGGTGAGCGCGGCACCGGCGGCGACCGGCACTCCGGCGCCGACGATGGAGTTCTCCCCCACGAACCACCGGCTCGGGTCGGACAGGTACGGCGAGGCGGCCCGACCGCCGCAGAGGGCGGAGTCGCGTCCCATCATCTCGGCGAAGAGCCCGGCCAGGTCCACGCCCCGGGCGACCGCCCAGCCGTGGCCGCGGTAGGTCGCGGTCACGTGGTCGCCGTCGCGTAGCGCCCGGCAGGCGCCGACCGGGATCGCCTCCTGGCCGTTGCACAGGTGGATCGAGCCCGGGATCTCGCCGTCGTCCTTGAGGGCGGCCAGCCGCTCCTCGAACCGGCGGATCCGGGCCATGAGCCGATAGTCGTCCGGCAGACCCATCACACCCCCAGTAGCAGTTAGAGCCTTATTGCGGCTCGTTCGCCACGAAGCCTAGACCAGCTTCGTAAGGCTATGGAAGAGTGCACTAGCAAGTTTCTGGCCGTTATTGGTCTCTAATTTGGGGGCAGGTATGGAGATCACCGCCGTCGAGTCGGTGGTGCTGGGCGACGCGCACTTCGTCCAGCTGCACACGTCGGACGGGCTGGTCGGCGTCGGCCAGTCCGCCTGCTGGGGCTATCCCGCGGCGGTGCACGCCGTGGTGGAGGCGTTCCGCCCCCATCTGCTCGGCGCCGACCCCGGCCGCATCGAGCACCACTGGCACCACCTCTACCGGATGGGCCCGTTCCGGGGCTCGGTGCTCTCCGCCGCCGTCTCCGCGGTGGACATCGCCCTGTGGGACCTGCTCGGCAAGCGTCTCGGGGTCCCGGTCTGGCAGTTGCTGGGCGGCCGGGTACGCGAGCGCATCCGCCTGCACCTGCTGCTGTCGGGCACCGGCGCGGACGCGCTGGCGGCACAGGCGGCGGCGGCCGTGGCCGACGGCTTCACCGCGGTCAAGTTCGATCCGCTGCCGGCCGACTACGCCGACCTGTCGCTGGCCCGGCTGGTCATGTCCACCGAGGCCACCACGGCCGCGGTCCGCGACACCGTCGGCCCCGACGTCGACCTTCTCGTCGAACTGCACCGCAAGCTCACCCCGTTGCAGGCGGAGGCGGTCGTTCCCGCGCTGGCCCGGCACCTGCCGTTGCTGGTGGAGGACCCGATCCAGATCGACAGCGTCAGCAGCCAGGCCGACGTCGCCCGGCGGGCCCTCGGCGTGCCCATGGCCAACGGGGAGCGGCTGCACACCATCTGGGAGTTCAAGGAGCTGCTCGCCCAGGGCGGCGCCCAGTACGTCCGCCCCGACCTGGGACTCGCCGGCGGCATCAGCCACGCCCGCAAGATCGCCGCGCTGGCCGAGGCGCACCACGCCGCCGTCGTCAGCCACAACTGCCTCGGCCCGCTGCTGACGATGGCCTCGGTGCACCTGGACACCGCCATCCCCAACTTCGTGGTGCAGGAGTACTCCCCCCTCGACGACCAGCTGGCCGACGGCCCGGCGCGGGCCTGCGTGCGGCGCGAGGGCGGCTTCCTGCCGGTGCCCGAGGAGCCCGGGCTCGGCGTGACCCTGGACCTCGCCGACGCCGCGCCGCTGGATCTGACCGGCCGGCCCCTGCACCGCATTCCGCTGCGCGCGGACGGCTCCGTCGCCTACGCGGTCTGAGCACGCGCGACGGTTGCCCGGCCGGCGGGGCCGCCGGGCAACCGTCGTACGGACCGCCACCCTCACGTCGGCGGCGGCCGGCCAGCGTGGTGGAAGACCGGGTGCGCCCACAGCGGCTCGCCGTCGGCGTCGGCGATCTCGGCGAACAGGTGCGCCAGTGACCGCGTCCACCGTGCCTGCACGGCGGAGGCCTCGGTGACCCGGCGCGCCCTCGGGTAGCCGTCGCGGGTCCGCAGCACACAGATCAGCAGCAGTCCGTGCCGGTAGATGTGGTAGTCGTAGACGCCGGCCTCGTCCAGCAACGCCGACATCTCCGGCCAGATCTCGGCGTGCCGGCGCTCGTACTCCCGCTCGGCGCCGGGACGCAGCCGGTAGAGGTGACACAGTTGCGCCCCGGGGCCGGCGGCACCGGGACCGGCCGCCGGCCCGGTACCGCCGGGAGCGGGACCAGGGCCGGCGGGGCCGCTTGCCGGCGGGCTCACTTGCCGGAGCCGGCGAGCGCGCCGGAGACGAGCTGGCGCTGGAAGACCAGGTAGATGATCAGCACCGGCAGCAGGGCGACGATCAGACCGGCGCTGACCAGCGGCACCGACACGTCGTACTGGCCGCTGAGCAGGGAGACGCCGACCATCAGGGTCTTGCTGTCCGAGCCGCCCATGATGACCAGGGGCAGCAGCAGGTCGTTCCACATCCAGACGAAGTTGAAGATGGCCAGCGCCGCCAGTGCCGGCGCGGCGATCGGCGCCAGCAGCCGGAACAGGATGGTGAAGTGGCCCGCGCCGTCGACCCGGGCCGCCTCGATCAGCTCGTCGGGCACCTGCTGGAAGTAGCCGGCCAGCTGGTACGTGCCCAGCGGCAGTCCGAACGCCGCGTACGCCAGGATCAGCCCCTGGTACTCCCCGGACATGCCCAGGTCGAGCACGGTCTGGTAGAGCGGGTAGATGATCGCCTGACCGGGGATGGTCAGGGTGATGATGATCAGCAGGAAGACCACCTTGCCACCGCGGAAGCGCAGCTTCGTCACCGCGTACGCGACCAGCAGCGCGGCGAGCACCGACAGCACCAGCCCGCCCAGGGTGGTGATCAGCGAGTTGAGCAGCAGCCGGGGCATGTCCATCCGGCGGAACGCCTCGAGGTAGTTGTCGAGGGTGATCCCGCTCGGCAGGCCCAGCGGGTCCTGGGCGAAGCCCGTCTGCGTCTTCAGCGAGCTGACCACCGTGAACAGCAGCGGGTAGACCGCCGCGACCGCGACGACGACCAGCGCGAACGTGAGCAGGTAGCGCCCGGCCCGGGCGAAGTGGCGCTGGTTCATCGCGGCTTCCTGGTCCCCTCTGTGAACATGTGCCGCACGCTGAAGACGGAGAGCACGGCGACGAAGACGAACAGCGCGATGCCGATGGCGGAGCCGTAGCCCCGGTCCAGGAACTGGAAGGTGGTCAGGAAGACCAGGTACTCCGGCAGCATCGTGGCGTCGCCCGGACCGCCCTGCGTCAGGGCGTAGATCAGTGGGAAGAGCCAGATCAGGACGCCGGAGGCGCACAGCACGCTCCAGTACGCCACGGTGGGCCGCAGCATCGGCACCACCACGGAGATCAGCCGCCGCCAGAATCCCGCGCCGTCGAGGTAGGCCGCCTCGAGGGTCTCCTCGGGGATGGTGGCCAGCCCGGCCAGGTAGGTCATCACGCCCAGGCCGAAGAGGCTCCACAGTGCGACCGCGACCAGTGCGAACAGCGCGCTGTAGCGGCCGTTGAGCCACTGGATCGCCAGCGGTTCGAGGCCGACCGTACGCAGCAGCGCGTTCAGCGGTCCGTCCGGGGCGAGGATCTGCCGGAACATGATCCCGACGACGATCGGGGCGATCGTGTACGGGATGAAGTAGACGGCCCGGAAGAACTTCCAGCCCGGTGACCGCTGGTGGATCAGCAGTGCCAGCACCAGTGGCAGCACGATCCACACCGGCAGGGTGGCCACCACCAGCAGGGCGTTGCGGAAGCTGGTGAGCACCATCGGGTCGTCGAGCATGCGGGTGTAGTTGTCGGCCCCGGCGAACGAGCTGCCACCGAACCCGCTGGACGACTCGGTGCTGGTGATCACTCCCCGGACCAGGGGCACCAGCTTGAACGTCACGGCCAGGACCAGCGCGGGCAGCACCAGCACGGCGCCCAGCCACCACTCTCGAGCCCGGCCGGGGCGCGGGGGCCGCCGGGCGGGTCGGGTCGGCTTGTCGGCGGCCACCGGCTCCGGCACCGGCGCGGTGGAGATCGTCATCGGGCTTCCTTCTCCGGCTCGCGGGGCGGGGCGTGTGCCGCCCCGCCCCGTACGGCTAGTTGGCCTGCTTCTTGGTGGGGCTGCGCTCCAGCGCCTGCTGCATCTGCTCGGCCCACTTGTCGACGGTGAGCTGACCGAGGCTCACCTGCTGCCAGCCGCGGGCCAGCGCGTCGGCCTCGGGTCCGGAGAGCATCACCCCGGCGTGCAGGGTCGGGTCGGCGACCAGTTCCTGGATCTTCTGGAAGGCCGGTGAGGAGGGCAGCAGGGCCTTGTCGACGTTCTTGTTCAGCGGCTGGCCCTTGGCGTGCTTCACCCACAGCTCGCCGTTCTCCTTGCCGGCGAGCCAGGTGATGAACTCCAACCCGGCGTCCTTCTTCTCGCTCCACTTCGTCACGCCGTAGACGGCGCCCTCGATGCCGGAGAACTTCTGCGCCAGCGGAGCGTTGGGTTCGGCTGCCGGCCAGCGGGTGACGCCGAGCTTGTCGTCGCCGAGGGCCTTGCCGAACGCCTCCCAGTTCACCGCGTCGGAGATGATCGTCCCGGCGAACGCGGCGTCGCCGCGCTGGAAGATGTCCGCGCCGTCGGGGAGCATCGTGATCGACGGCGCGTTGCTGTTCGCCCAGCCCTTGGTGGTGATCTCGGCGAGCTTCTCCAGCACCGCGACCAGCTTCGGGTCCTTCCACGACAGGGTGCCGGCCAGCAGGCCGCGGATGTCGTCCTCGCTCAGGTAGCTTCGGGCGATCTCCGGGAAGTCCCAGTAGGCGGGGAAGGTCCCGGACAGCCCCAGGGCCAGGCAGGTCTTGCCGGCCTTCTTCACCGCGTCGCAGGCGGCGCTGAACTCGGTCCAGGTCGCCGGCGGCTTCTCCGGGTCGAGCCCGGCGGCGGTCAGGATGCTCTTGTTGTAGTAGAGGACGTTGCCCTGGTACGAGAAGGGCACGCCGTAGCAGGGCTTGGCGGTGTCGAAGCCCTCGCAGGCGCCGCTGTAGGTGACCAGATCCTTGTTGATCTCGGCGGCCTTGTCGCCCAGCGGCACGTACGCGCCGCGCCGGTCGAACAGCTCCAGGCCGGCGTTGTTGGCCATCACGTCCGGGCCCGACTGCGAGGTGATGTACGGGCCCTGCACCTCGGGATACTTGTCGAACGGCACCGACTGCATGTCCAGCTTGATGTCCGGGTGGCTGGCCTCGAAGCTGGTCTTGACCTGCTTCCAGTACTCGGTACCGCCCGGCTCCCAGGTCAGCACCTTGAGGGTGACCGGACCGTCCGAGGCGTCGTCGCCTCCGCAACCGCTCAGCAACGCGGCGGCGGCCATGCCGGCGGCGACCACACCGGCGGCCAATCTACGTCGGATCATCAGCAGAAGCTCCTGTCAGCGAGGGGGATGGGGGAACTCGGCGGGGAGCGCCGTCGGCGGCGGCGCTGTCGGCGACGGCGGCGGCGATCTGCACCACGTGCAACCCGTCGGCGAGAGGAACGACCGGGGTGGGCTCGCTGCCGTCCAGCCGGCGCAGGAAGTGCCGGATCTCGGCGGCGAGCGCGCCGCCGCCGTCGGCCGGGGAGAGCAGCCAGTCCGGCGCCTCCGTCCGCTCGGCCTGCACGAGCAGGGTGGGGTGTGCGAGATCGACGTGGCCGACCCCGTCGGTGCCGTACACCTCGACCAGGTCGGCCGTGTGGTTGGGCGTGTGTTCGGGCAGGAGGTAGCTGTTGCGGACCGACGACACGACGCCGTTGGCGTGTCGAAGCTCCGCCCAGACCAGCACCGGCGTCGCCGATCCCGGTCGGGTCCGGGCCGCCGCGCGCACCTCGACCACCGGCGACTGCGCGTACCACAGCGCCAGGTCGATGTCGTGCACGGCGGTCAGCAGGGCGGGGTGCTCCCCGGGGAAGAGCCGGGTCAGGGTGCGGGGTCGGTCCCGGCGTGAGGAGACGGCCAGCACCTGGCCGAGTCGGCCGGCGCGGACGGCGTCGTGCAGCGCCCGGTGGGCGGGGCTGTACCGCAGGATGTGCCCCGGCTGGCAGAGCACCCCGTGCGCCTCGGCGGCCTCGACGATGGCGGCGGCGTCGGCGACCGTCGCGGCCAGCGGCTTCTCGACCAGAACGGGCACCCCGGCGGTGATCAGGGCGACGGCGACGGCACGGTGCGCGGAGCCGGGTACGCAGACGGACGCGGCGTCCGGCGGGCCCGCGGCGAGCAGGTCGGCGACCGTGGGGAAGGTGTGCGGGATGCCGTGGCGGGTGGCGACCCGCTCCCGGGTGGCCGCGTCGGGGTCGACCAGCGCGTCGACCCGGATCCCCAGAGCCTGGTAGGCGGCGACGTGCCGGGCGCCGAACGCGCCGCCCCCGATCACCGCCACCCGCGGCCCGTTCCTCATGCGTCCACCGCCTCGGCGGACGCCGGCGCGGCCTCCGCGACGCCGGCCCGCAGCCGACCGTCGAGGACCGCTCGCGTGAGCCGCTCCAGAGCGGCCACCCCCGACACGAGGCACCGCTCGTCGACGTCGAACGCGCCGGAGTGCAGCGGCGCTCCGCCCCGGTCGCCGGTGACGCCCAGCTTGACGTACAGGCTCGGACCGAGCGCGCCGAGCAGTGCGAAGTCGTCCGTGGTCAGGGGCGGTACCGGCAGGTCGACGACGTCGACGATGCCGGGCAGCTCGGCGTGGGCGAGGGCGACCAACTCGGCGGCGTTGCGCACCGGGGGCATCTCGTTGGCCCAGGTGAAGCGCACCCCGAGGTCGAGCGCGGCGGCCTGCTGGCGGGTGACGCGTTCGATCACCGCCTTGAGCCGCTTCCGGACAACCGGGTCGTGGGTCCGCAGGGTCCCGGTCGCCTCGGCGCAGTCGGCGACCTGGCTCTGGCTCGCCCCGCCGGAGATGGTGCCGATGTTGAAGGCGACCAGCTCCTCGGGATTGCGGGACCGGGCCACGGCGGCGTGCAGGGTGGTGACCATGCCGGTGAGGCCCAGGATGGCGTCGCGCCCCAGCGCCGGGGTGGCGGCGTGCGCGGCCAGCCCGAGCACCTCGACGCGGAACGCGTCCTTCGCCGCCATCGCGGTGCTCCGGTCGACGCCGAGCGCGCCCGCCGCCAAATCGGGCCAGCAGTGCAGGCCGAGCACTGCGGCGAACCGGCGGTCCCGGAACGCCTCGTGGGCGAGCACCGCGGCGGCGCCGGAGTCGGCGCCGAACGGGATCTCCTCGGCGGGCTGGAACAGCAGGGTCACCGAGCCCCGGGCCGGCGGGTCGGCGGCGAGCCGGGCGGCGACTCCGTAGGCGACGGTCATGTGCACGTCGTGTCCGCAGGCGTGGCAGACGCCGGGGTTGCGGGAGGCGTACGGCTCCTGCTTGGCGTCCTGAACGGGATAGGCGTCCATATCGGCCCGAAGAAGAACGTCGGGTCCTGGGGCAGCCCCATCGATCTCCAGTGTCAGGCCGGTCCCGGCTATTCCGGTCCGGATCCGGCCCAGCGGCCGC
Organism: Micromonospora sp. NPDC023644; assembly: GCF_040640115.1. Taxonomy (NCBI): domain Bacteria; kingdom Bacillati; phylum Actinomycetota; class Actinomycetes; order Micromonosporales; family Micromonosporaceae; genus Micromonospora; species Micromonospora sp. NPDC023644. The sequence continues at coordinate 18,374 of NZ_JBFABA010000019.1, forward strand.
AACACCTCCACGAGGGTGGCTGCTGTTTGCCGCTCGGTGAACCGCAGCTCAGGGTGCTGGTGAAGCTGGCGCCGCAGCCGGACCAGCTCATCAACGTTGTCGCCTTGCAGCGTCACGCGGTTCACTCCTTGCTCACGCCCTAGAATCCGGACCTAATTGAGACAAGAACCTAGGTCAGGGGTGCCGCCGCGTCAATGGCCTGCGAAGATTTGGGTTAGGGTCCGCCCATGCGACGCGCTGACGCCCACCTGCACCTGTTCGCCGACGGCTACCCCGGCCGCTACGGCCACTCCCCCTCCGGCGGCGACGAACTGGCCGTCTACCAGGGCCTACGCCGCGCGTACGGCATCGAACGGGCACTGGTGGTCGGCTACGAGGGCGAGCCGCGCTTCGCCGGCAACAACGACCACCTCGCCCGCCTGGCCGCCGCGCACGACTGGATCGCGGCGGTCGCCTTCGTCCCACCAGGCGGACCGGCGGGGGCGGGCGGGACCGGAAAGTGGCTGGCCTCCGGCTTCGTCGGCGCCGCCGCGTACCTTCCGGACGACGCGGCGGCCGACGCGTTCACCGCCTGGGCGACGCGCGAGGCGCCGGCGCTGAACCGCGTCCGCGCGGTCGTCAGCCTCAACGCCACCCCCACGGCGACCACGCGGCTCGGCCCGGCCCTGGCCGCGCTGGACGGCTGCACCGTGCTGTTCAGCCACCTCGGCCTGCCCGGCGAACGAGCCGAGGTGCCCACCCGCGAGACGGCGCAGGCCGCCCTCGCCCCCCTGGCGGGGCTGGCCCGGCTACCCCACGTCGGGGTCAAGATCTCCGGCCTGTACGCGGTCAGCCGCCCGGCGCACGCCTTCCCGCACCATGCCGCCCGCCCCTTCGTCGACCTGCTGCTCGACCGCTTCGGCCCACAGCGCCTGTACTGGGGCTCCGACTTCTCCCCCAGCCTCGACCACGTGTCCTTCGCGCAGGCGGCGGACCCGATCGGTCTCGACGGGCTGTCGGCCGAGGACCGCGACGCCGTCCTCGGCGGCAACCTCCTGCGCGCCCTCGACCGCCACGCCGCCGCCACGCGGGGAGAGCCGACGCCCCGCCCCTGACCCGCCCCCGTGCCACCCGCACGCCGCGACGTGCCGGCCGTCCGGGCGCGGGCGGTGGCCGCTGGGCGGCCTTCCCCCGGGTCCGGCCGGATACCCTCCGGTCGTGACCCACGAGAACGAGATCACCGAGCCGGTCGACCTGTGCCTTCCGGGCGGGCGGCTCGATCCCGCCGCCGTGGGCTGGAGCCGCCGTCCGCTGCACCGGGCGAACCTGCGCGGCTGGGGCCGCAACAAGCGCTGGGAATACTGGGGAGTCGTTACCCCCACCCACATCGTCGGCCTGGTCGCCTCGTCGCTCGACTACGCGGGCGTGCACAGCATCTACGTGCTCGACCGCGCGACGAAGGTCGAGATCGACAGGAGCGCGGTGGTCCCCCTCGCCCGGGGCACGCTCTTCCCGCCGGTCAGCGGGGCGGGCACCGTGCGGGCGCGCGGCGGTGGGGTCTCGATCGACATCGACCAGAGCGCGTCGGAGACCACGATCCTCGCCGCCGCCCCCGGCCTGGCGGTCGATCTCGTGGTGCCGCTGCCGGCCGGTCACGAGTCGCTCGGCGTGGTGGTGCCCTGGAGCACCCGCCGGTTCCAGTACACCGTCAAGGACCTCGGCCGCCCGGTGCGCGGCACCCTGCGGGTGAACGGGGTGGACCATCCGGTCGCCGAGGCGGACTCCTTCGCCGTCCTCGACCATGGTCGAGGCCGGTGGCCGTACGCGATCCGCTGGAACTGGGCCGCCGGCAGCGGCCCGGGTCGGGCGATCCAGCTCGGCGGCCGGTGGACCGACCGCACCGGCTCGACCGAGAACGGCCTCTTCGTCGACGGCCGGCTGCACAAGATCGGCGACGAGCTGCGGTGGGAGTACGACCGCGCCGACTGGCTGCGGCCGTGGCGGATCAGCGGCGAGCGGGTGGCGGTGGAGTTCCACCCCTTCCACGAGAAGGTCGCCCGGACCAACTTCGGTGTGCTCGCCAACGAGACGCACCAGTGCTTCGGGCACTTCACCGGCTGGGCGGCGGCCGACGACGGCGAGCGGGTCGACCTGGACGGCCTTGTCGGCTGGGCCGAGGAGGCGCGCAACCGCTGGTAGCGCCGGGATCCGCGCGGTTACGGCCGCCCCGCGCCGCCGCCGGGTGGTCGGCCACGGGCTCCCCGGGCGGTACGCCGGACCGGACGGCCGCCTCGACGCGGGCCTAGGGTGGGCGGCATGGCGAGCCCTGACCCCTCCGCCGACGGCTCGGCGGCCCGGAACCCGCTCACCCTGCTCACGCTGGCCGAACTGCGCCGGCGCACCAGCGTGAAGTGGCGCATGCACCCGCCCGACGTGCTCCCGCTCTGGGTCGCGGAGATGGACGTGCCCCTCGCTCCCCCCGTGGCCGACGCGCTGCGCCGCGCGATCGACCTCGGCGACACCGGTTACGGGTACGGAACGGCGTACGCCGAGGCACTCGGCGACTTCGCCGCCCGGCGCTGGGGCTGGCACGACTTCCGCGTCGCGCACACCACGGTCGTACCCGACGTGATGATGGGCATCGTCGAGGTGCTCCGGCTCGTCACCGACCCCGGCGACGCGGTCGTGGTCTGCTCCCCCGTCTACCCGCCCTTCTACGCCTTCGCCACCAACGCCGGCCGGCAGGTGATCGAGGCGCCGCTCGGACCCGACCGGCGCATGGACCCCGCCGCCCTCGACGAGGCATTCCGCCGCGCGCGGGCCCACGGCCGCCGGCCGGCGTTCCTGCTCTGCAACCCGCACAACCCGACCGGCGTCGTGCACCGGCGTGAGGAGCTCGAGACCGTGGCCGCACTGGCCGACCGGCACGGCGTGCGGGTGGTCGCCGACGAGATCCACGCCCCCCTGGTGCTGCCCGGGGCCCACTTCACCCCGTACCTCACGGTGGCCGGCGCCGAGAACGCGTTCGCCCTGACCTCCGCCTCGAAGGCGTGGAACCTCGCCGGCCTCAAGGCGGCGCTCGCGGTCGCCGGGCCGCAGGCCGCCGCCGACCTGCGCCGCATGCCGGAAGAGGTCGGCCACGGGCCCAGCCACCTCGGCGTCATCGCGCACACCGCCGCGTTCCGCGCCGGCGGGCCGTGGCTCGACCTGCTCCTCGACGGTCTCGACGGCAACCGCACGCTGCTCGCGACGCTGCTGGCGAAGCACCTCCCCTCCGTGCCGTACCACCGCCCCGAGGGCACCTACCTCGCCTGGCTGGACTGCACGGGGCTGGGCATCGACACGGCGCGGCCGGGCGACGGCGCGGGCGTGGTCAGTGACGTCGCCGGGCCCGCCAAGATGTTCCTCGACCACGCGCGGGTCGCCCTCAGCTCCGGGCACGTCTTCGGCACCGGCGGGACGGGCTTCGTACGACTCAACTTCGCCACCTCCCCCGCGATCCTCACCGAGGCCGTCACCCGCATGGGCGACGCAGTCGGCTGAGGGCGCTCGCCATCGGCGCCCCGCACGAGGTCGCCGTCGGTGCGCCGCTCGCCGGCCGGGCACCAGCCGCCCGACCAACGGCAATGACTATGACCGATCGATCGATCGACCGGACGGCTCCGGCACCGCAGGGTCCATCGGACGAGCGTGTCCGACCGGGTCGATCGGGGCGGGCAGATCGTCCGGTGCGTGGAGTACCCCGACCGGCCGGAACCGTCACGACGCCCCATCGGACCGCCGCGGCTGTGGACGCGTGCACCCGTGATCACCGAAGGAGTTCCATGGACCAGCATGACGGATCCGGTTGCTGCGGGGGCGGCGACGAGGGCGGATCAGGCATCAGCCGCCGTGCCGTGTTGCGCGCCGCGGCGTTGGGCGCGGGCGCCGTGACCGTGGGCGGGGTGCTGATTCCCGGAACCGCGCACGCCGCACCGGCGATCTACAACCCGTTCAGCGCATACCCGGTCACCGACACCTGGGAGGGCCACCTCCGCCGCGGTTCGCTCGGCGGCATCGACTACGGCATGGCCGTGGGCACGGCACTGCCCGCCTGCGGCGCCGGCACCATCCAGAACATCCCCTACAACGGCACCGGCGGGCACACCGTCACGATCCACCACGGCGACGGCTACCGCAGTCAGTACATGCACCTGTCGCAGTTCCTGCTCGCCGACGGTGCCAGCGTTGGCGCGGGCACGGTGGTGGGTCGGTCCGGCGGTGCCGCCGGGGCACCCGGCTCGGGCAGCTCGACCGGCCCGCACCTGCACTGGCACATGATCGACCCCTCGGGCACCAGAATCAGCCCCCTGGTCTACATCGCGCAGAATCCGGGCCAGCAGTCGCGTCAGGTGTTCGAGGCGCCCAGCTTCAACGGCTGGCAGGCCCTGCCGGTCTCCGGCAGCGAGGGTGCGGTCACCGGGTCGGCGGTGGCCACGATCGGGGTGAGCACCACGAAGATCGTCTACACCCTCGACGGCGGCCGGATCTTCGAAGCGGCCAGCAACGCGGGCTGGCGCAACCTCTGGACCGGCGTCTCCGGCGCACAGGGCACCGCCCTGGCCGCGTTGCACTGGCAGGGGGTGAAGCTCGTCTACAGCGTGGTCGGTGGTGCGGTGCACGAGGCGAGCAGCGGCAACGGCTGGCGCAACCTCAGCACGGGCATCAGCGGGGTGAGCTCCGCCTCGATCTCGGCGATCGAGATCGGCGGGATCAAGTACGTCTACAGCATCGTCGGCGGCTACGTGCACGAGGCGAGCAGCGCGAACGGCTGGCGCAACCTCAACACCGGCATTCCGGGCTTGGCGGTGGCAGCGATCGCGGCGGGCACCACGAAGATCGTCTACACCCTCAACGGCGGCCGGATCTTCGAAGCGGCCAGCAACGCGGGCTGGCGCAACCTCTGGACCGGCGTCTCCGGCGCACAGGGCACCGCCCTGGCCGCGCTGCACTTCAACGGGACGAAGCTGGTCTACAGCGTCACCGGCGGCTATGTGCACGAGACGGCCAGCAGCACCGGCTGGCGCAATCTGAACAGCGGGGTCCGCGGCTTCACGGCGGCCGTGCTGGCGGTGGGGAACAACAAGTACATCTACGCCGCCTGAACCGCTGGCGGGGACCTCCCGCGCGGGAGGTCCCCGCGGCGACCGCGGTGATCCGCGTGGGGTCCACGGTTCGACGGCGGGTCCTTTGCCGCCCTTCGTGCGATCGGATGACGGCGGCTCCACCCGCCTCAGCGGCGGGCGCCGCCGGGTCGACCTCGGCCGGTTCCGGAGGCCCGGTGGCCGATGCGCGGAGCCCGTACCACCGCGGCGCTGCCCGCCCCGGGGCGGAAGTCCCGCGCCGCGCCGGCGACCAGCTCGTCGGGATCGCTGCCGAGCGCCTGCCGGATGTGCGCCGGAACCAGCTCCGACGTCGCCACCGCCATCCGCACCTGCACCGAGCGGTCGTCGACCAGGCGTCGCAGGTCCGCCTCGTCGAGCTCGACCGCGAGCACCAGCGCGGCGCGGACGTCCGCCACGGGATCCTGGGCGAGCGCGCTGCGCTGGGCGGCGGTGGTCCGCGGGTTGCGGGCGAGTCCCTTGCGTACGCGCGCCGTGCGATCAGCCATCAGGGCGGTGATCACGTCGGGGTCGTGGGTGTGGGTGGCGAGTCGTTCCCGCACCTCGGGTGAGACGTCGTCGACCAGCCGCGCGGCCAGCTCGGGCTCCAGTTCGCGCGTCTCGGCGAGGAGACCGCGAAGCTCCTTGTCGGGAGCCTCCGCCATCACCCGGCGAACCGACTCGTTGCAGGCCGGATTGCCGGCGACCGCCCAGCGGACCCACCGGTCGGCGTCCTTGACGAGCAGCAGGAGATTGCCGACCGAGGTCGAGGGGTTCCTCGCCACGGCCTCCCGGACATGACGATCATGGTCCCGGGCCAGCGGCCGCAGCGCCTGCGCGGGCGCGTCGGTGCGGGTGGCGATCGCCTTGCGGACCTCGACCGACGCATCGGACGCCAGGTCGATGAGGGTCATCTGTGACGTGGTGGGGTCCTGCGCGACGGCGAGCCGCGCGACGGCGCTACCACCCGTCGCGCCGTCCGCGGCGGCACCTGACGCACTGTGACGGTCGGGTCCGCCGACATCCTGCTGTTTCCCCATGGGCGCCATCATGTCACGGGCCACGCCGTGGACCGGCCGGGCCGGGTCGGCCGCCCAGGGGTGATCGACACCACCTGGGCGGCCGAGGAACTCGACGCGGTGCCGTGGCAGCCGGTACCACGGCCAACGCCTCAGCTCCCGGTGCGGCTGGCCCGCCGGCCGGCGCCGGTCAGTTCTTGGCCTTCGCGTAGTCGAAGAGGTCGGCGACGTCCTCGTCGAAGTACGGGCCGTACATGTTGCCGGAGAACTTGTACGAGGCCACCGAGTTCACGTACCCGAAGCCCTGGGAGTTGTTCCAGGCCCGCAGGAACGGCCCGCCGCTGGTGCCCTCGTTCAGCGGGCAGTCCACGAGCTTGACGCGCTGCGTTCCGGCGGCCTGCGTCGTGCTCTGGCAGTAGTGCTGCCACCTGCCGTCGAAGGGCGCGGCGCCGGGATAGCCGAGCAGGGTGACGGCGACGCTGCGGGGGTAGTTGAAGCTGATGCCCTCCCCGCCGGTCACATCCACCAGTCGTTTGCCGTTGCGCGGCCACACGGTGACGAACCCGTAGTCCCACCACAGGATGTCGTGGTCGACCCAGCCCTTGGTGGAGGTCATGCTCCGGGCGCTCCACAGCCCCCAACTCGACGGGCCGTCGGCGTAGTTCGGGGCGAAGACCCAGTTGGTGTACCAGTTGTCGGAGCCGTCGCCGGGGTGCAGGCAGTGCCCGGCGGTGGAGACCAGGTTCGCCTTGACCGTGTTGACCGCGCTGGCGGAGCAGAAATGGTCCTCGTTGTTGGCGTCGGTGAAGAAGACCCGCCCGACACCCGGCGAGGGATTGACGGACTGGATCCCCGCCCCGGCGGAGGCGTTCCGGGCCGAGACCGGTGCACCGGGGATCGCCGTGCCAGTGCCGCGCGGACCGATCGGCTCCGCGCCCGAGCGCGCTTCGCCGACCCGACCCGGCCGGTCCTCGGCCTCCCCGGCCAACTCCTCCTCGCCCACCGGCGGATCCAGCGGCGTCGCGGATCGCATCCGCTCCGGCGTCCAGTACGCGTCGGCCAGGGTCTGCGCGGCCGCCGCGTCCCGGATCGGCCGGCCGTGGAACGTCGCCTCCGCCTCGAGCGGGATGCCGTTCGGCGTGGTCGTGCTCGCCTGTGCCGGTGTGCCGACCAGAGTGAGCCCGCAGAGCATGGCGGTGGCCGCCGAGATGATGCCGTAACGCCTTCGCACCCGATCCTCCTTAGGAGCCGGCCCGGGTGGCCATCCGCCACGGGCCCGGCACAGGTGACGCTAGGGCGCTGACCCGCCGCCGGGCAGTGGTCTGTCGGCATTGATCCACAGACATGTATCTGCTTGCGGCCGTGCCCCCGTGGCGGGACCGGTCACCGCGTCACGGGCAGGGCGTCCGCGCGCAGACGTCGATGACCTTGCCGGTGAGCAGGAACACCGCCTTCTGTTTCTGGGCTCCGGCCTGGGCGCGCGGGAACTCGTGCGAGTCGTCGCCGTACTCCGGCCCGGCCGGGGCGAGGTTGGTCGGCGGTGGCGCGTACGCCGCGCCGCTGTTCCAGACCACGATCGCCGAGCCGGTGTACGGGTACCTGCGGATCGGCGCGATGCCCCAGTACGGCCGCACGTCCGATGACCAGCCGTCGGCGAGCGCGGGGGTGTGCAGGCGGGCGCCGATCGTGCGCGCCTGCACCTCCGCCGCGGCGGGGGAAACCTGCTGGTCGCCGAAGGCCACGTGCATCAGCACCTGGTGCGCCGGGGTGCCCGGCAACGGCCGGTCGGTCATGTGCCGGGCGTACCCGTTGGCCTCGGACCGGTCCCACAGCATCTGCAGCAGCGCGAGAATCAACTGCTGGTCGACCTTGTCCGGGTAGTGGCCGTCCATGATCGTCTGGAACGGGGTGAAGGCCACGCTGCGTTGCAGCAGCGTGGAGTAGTTCATCCCCGGCACGCCGAGCACCGACCGGGTCCAGTCCTGTGCGATGGCGGTGAGCGCGCCGCCGTTGATGCCGCCCTGGCTGTTGCCGTCGTAGTGCAGCCCGCCGGCCACGTCGATCAGCGGCCGTGCGGCGGCGTCCCGGAACGCCGGGTGGGCGGCGAACCCGCCCGGGTGGATCATCGCCCGGCCCAGGAAGAGGAAGTTCAGGAAGCTCTGCTGCAACCGGTCCACCACCGAGGGAAAGGCACTGAGGTCGGTGAAGGCGCCGGCCACGTAGGGAACGTCGGCGGCGGCCATGCCGGTCCAGCTGGTCGCGCAGAAGGTGAAGTCGTACGTGTGCGACATCGTCCTGACGTTGCCGGCGTTGATCTCGGTCGGCCTGCCGAGCAGGCCGTGGCCGTAGAGCGAGAGGTGTGCCGGCTTCGCGGCGGAGGCACTGCGCGGGATGTTGCAGACGAAGTCCGCCGCCACCGTCGCGCCGGACGGCGTGGGCAGCGCGTTCGGCGTCGGTGGCGTCCCGCCGCCGCCGGCCGGCCCGTAGTGCAGCCGGGAGCCGGGCCCGCCGTCGCCGGTCAGATAGGACGGTACGTCGATCGTGCCCGTCACCTGCCGGGCGATCAGCGGCTCCTGCTCCGGCGGGTAGTCGGTCACCTTGTTGACGGTGAACGACGGCGCGGCGCGGCGGAGGGCGGCGAACGCGCCGTCCCGGATGGCCAGCATCCGCCCGGTCAGACCGTGCCGGCTGGCCACCGTGAAGTCCCAGGCCAGGTAGAGGCTGTGCCGCTGGACGCCGGCCTTGGTCAGGTCGGCGAGGGTCCGCTTCATCTGCGGGACACGGCGGTCCCGATGGTCGAGGCCGGCACCGGTCACGTACGCCGTGAACCCCTTCGGCGCCGGGATCAGCGCTCCGGTGCCGTCGCGCAGGCCACGCAGGCCGACGACGTACCGGGTGCCCTCGGTCAGCGCCACCGCCGGCCGGATGATCAGCAACTGCCGGTCCGGCTGGCCGGCCGCGTGCGCGTCCAGCTCGGCCCAGTACGGCGTGCGCCTGCCGGTCCGTGCGTCGAGCAGCACGATCGGCGCGTCCGGCGCCAGCGAGCGGCCGATGTCGGTGACCGGCGCGATCCCGGTCGCCGCGGCGTCGAGGCCGGGCACGCGGACCAGGATCGGCGAACCGGGACTGAACCCGTCCTGCCGGTTCCATTCCGTCGGGTCGATCGGGTTCCCCCGCGCGTTGGCGGGCATCGCGGAGGCCGCGAACCGCACCCGCTTGCCGGTCGGGCTGCTCCGATCCGGCACGGTGAAGTAGTCGTTCGGGAACGGCAGCAGGCAGGCCGTCGGGTCGATCGGGTCGCAGGCCCGGTGCCCGGCCGGTGCGGGAGCCGCCGGCGGCGCCGCGGCGGCTGCCGCGCCCAGGAAAACGGCGCCTGCGGTCACCAGCACGGACACGGCGAGACGGAGCCGTCGGGGTGTGGACACGCGCATCTCCTCCGACACTGGACGGTCGTCCGGCGCAGGGGCCGACGACGATGGTGGAGCGTGGCCTTCTTCCTACGCTCGTGAATGGATCCCGGCAAGAGCTGCCCGTCCTGATCCCCCCACCGCAACGAGGAGCAGGAGCGCGCCGCCCCCGCACCTGCGTGACGACGCCTACAGCGCGAGCATCGCCGCGGCGACCTCGTCGGCGGCCGCGTCGGGGATCGCGGTCGCGGCGTGTTCGAGCACGAGCAGCCGCGCGCCCGGGATCTCGCGCGCGAGCGCCTCGCCGGTGCCGACCGGGAAGAACGGGTCGCGACGACCGTGCACCACGAGCGTCGGTGTCGCGAGTTCGGGCAGGCGCTCGCGCCAGCGCGGCTCACAGTCGAGCCTGGAGAACACCATGCCCAGCTGGTTGGCCAGCTGGACCGCGGGCTCCCTGCCCGGCGTACGGTCGAAGATGCGCTCGGCGGTCGCGCGCGCCGCGGCGGGGTCGTTGCCGAGGATTTCTGCGCCGGCGGTGGCGAACTCCGCCACGGAGGCGCGGTCCGACCAGTCGGGCATCGGGAGCGCGAACCGCCGGCCCAGCGTCGCCGCGTCGTGGTCGGGCAGGTCGTCGTCGACCGGGCCCGGTGCGACGGGCCGCGTCCCGACGAGGGTGAGTGCCGAGAACGCCTCCGGGTGGTCGAGCGCGGCGACCTGGGCGACCATCCCGCCGACGCCGATGCCGGCCAGGTGCGCCGGCCGGTGGTCGAGGCCACGGGCGAGCGCGGCGGCGTCGGCGGCGAGGTCGCGCAGCGTGTACGCCGGCGCCTCGGGATCGACAGTTGTCGACGCGCCGGAGTCGCGCAGGTCGTAGCGCACGACGTGACGTCCGCCGCGAGCGAGCGCCGCGCAGAGCGCGTCGGGCCAGGAGAGCATCGTCGCGCCTCCCGCCAGCAGCACGAGGGGCGCCGCCGGATCGCCGAAGTGCTCGACGCCGAGCGTCACGCCGTCGGGCGTGCGGAACGAGTGGGCCGTCGATTGCATCGTCAACCTCCAGGACACTGCGCGACTGCGGCCCACGCTACGCGCGCAACGTCGCCCGCCGCCTCGACACCAGCGCCCACTCAGGGATCCGGCAAAGATCAGGACCGCTGTCGGTCGGAGCCGGCGACCTACTGCTGCCTGGCACGAGCCTGCCGTACGCCGTCAGCCCGCAGGACCCCTTCACCCATGCGCGCTCCGGACACCGCCGGACACCGAATCTATTGCGCGGTGGCGGTGAAGAGCCGCAGCCGGTCGGCCCGGGCCTGAGGCGGCGTCGAGGTGTCGTGTCCGCAGGGGTATTCGCGCCACTCCTTGAGTTCGGCGGCCGCGTGGAACAATCGCCGCCCCTCCGACACGTAGACGACCTCGTCGTCGCTGCCGTGCTGGAACAGCAGCCGCCGGGCGCCCGGCACCAGCCCGTACGGCCCCCGCCCGGTCGCTGCCCATGCGCGCGAGAACCTCACCGCTCACCCCCATCGCGCTCCGCCAGGTCGTGAGCCATCTGGGCAGTGTGCCAGTAGCGGCGGTTTTCCGAGGAGGGCCCGGGGTTCGGGGCGGAGCCCCGACGTCTTCGAGGCAGCCTCGCGGAGAACCACGTCGGGCTGCCGGCGACCTGAGCGGGCACGTCGACGGGTCCGACCAGTCAGAACGGGGCGTCCACCGGGAGTCGACGCACCTGCGTCAGGTAGGGGTCCAGCTCTCCCACCTCGAACCGGCAGGTGCCGATGACGTGCCAGAACTGACCGCCCGGATCACCATCCAGCTTGTACCGCCCGTCCGGGCTGACCGCGGCCCAGCCGTCGGGCAGGCCGATCAGGGTGGCGCGCAGCTGAGCGTGCTCCGGATCCACGACATCCCAGAGCCGGACGGTGCCGTCGTCACCGGCGCTGGCGAGCATGCTGCTGTCCGGGCTGAACGCCACCGACCAGACCCGCCGGGTGTGCGCGGCCAGGGTGCCGTGCAGCCGACCGGTGCCCGGATCCCACAGCCGGATGATCAGGTCGTCCCCGGCAGTGGCGAGCAGCGCGCCGTTCGGGCTGAACGCGCAGGACCAGAGCCGGCCGGTGTGCTCGGTGAGCACCGCGCGCCGTTCGCCGGTGAGGGCGTCCCACACCACGGCGGTGCCGTCGTTGCTCGCGCTGGCGAGCAGCGTCCCTTCGCTGTTGAAGCTCACCGCGTACACCCGGTCGGTGTGCTGCTCCAAGGTGCGGCGACAGGTCGCGGTGGCCGCGTCCCAGAGCCGGACGAGCTGGTCGTCGCAGCCGGTGGCGATGACCTCGCCGTCCGGGCTGAACGCGACCGCCCGGACCCGGCCCCGGTGCGGGGTGAGGGTGGCGAAGTGCCGGCCGGTACGCCGGTACCACAGTCGGACGGTGTCGTCGTCGTTGGCGGTGGCCAGCGCATCGCCATCCGGGCTGAACGCGGCCGCCCAGACATGGTCGGTGTCCACGTTCAGCTCGCGTTCGTCGACCCCGGTGTCGGTGTTCCACAGGTGCACGCCGCCGTCCCCGCTCGGTGCGGCGACCAGCGGCTCACCCGGACAGAACACGGCGGAGAGCAGCCGGTCGGCCGGGCTGGTGAACTGCCGGACCAGCCGCCCGGTGCGCGGCTCCCACAGCCGCACCACACCGTCGTTGCCGCAGGCGGCCAGCATCTCGCCGTCGTCGCGGAAGGACAGCGAGGTGACCCGCCGCCCGTGCCCACGCAGGGTGTGCTGAAGCTGCCCGCTCCGCGCGTCCCAGAGCCGGGTGGTGCCGTCGTTGCTGCTGGTCGCCACCTGGGCCTGGTCCGGCCGCCACACCACCGGCCAGACCGAGCCGCGGTGCCGGCTCAGCTCGTGCCGGAGCTGGCCGTCGGCGGTGGTCCAGAGCTGGATCGCGCCGTCGCTGGCGGCCGTGGCGAGCATGGTGCCGTCGGCGTTGAACCGGACGCTGTAGATCGCGCCACGTTGCCGGTCCAGCACCCGGACCGAGCGGCCGGTCTCCACCTCCCACAGCCGCAGCGCGCCATGCGTGTCGCCGGTCGCCATCAGCCCGCCGTCGGGGTGCACGTCGAGGGCGTAGACGTCGGCCTCGTGGCCGCGCGGCTGCCGCAGCAGCTGCCCGTCGGCGGCCCGGCGGATCCACACCCGGCCGTGCTGCCCGACGGCGACCAGCGAGCGACCGTCAGGGGTGTGCACCACCCGGTAGACCACCTCCGGCTCCCGCACCTCGAAGACGAGGTCGCCGGAGGCGATGTCCCAGCCACGGACCGCGCCGGCACTGTCCACGACCACGACCCGCCGCCCGTCCGGGCTGAACGAGGTGCCCCAGATGGGCGCGGCGTGCCCGGGCCATTCGTGGCGCAGCCGGGCGGTCCGGGTGTCGTAGAGCCGGACCACACCGGCCGCGTCGCCCACCACCAGCCGGCCCCGCGCTCCGTCGGTGAGCAACGGCCACACCCAGCCGGCGAAGACATCCTCGATCACGTGCCGCACGTCGCCGTGGTCCGCGTCCCACAGTCGTACGCTGAGGTCGGCCGAGCCGGTGACCAGGTGATGCGAGGCGGCGTCAAATCGGACCGCGTACACCCGGTCCCGGTGGCCCTGCAGGGTCCGCACCGGAAGGCCGGTGGTGGTGTCGCAGATCAGCACCCCTCCGTCGTCGCTGCCCACGGCGAGCACCGTGCCGTCCGGGCTGTACGCCGCCGGCAACGGCAGCCGGCCCACCTCGAAGCCGTACGAGACGCCCACGGCGGACGGGGCCAGGCCCGGTGTCACCGGACGGCCCGGGGCGACCACGGCGCCGCGCAGCTCCGGCGCGCGCAGCAGCGCCGCGTCGGCACTCACGTCGATCAGCGCGGCCCGGTGCCAGCTGCTGCCAGCCACCCGCGCGTCGCGCAGGTCGGCCCGGAACAGCCGGGCTCCGACCAGATCGGCCGCGCGCAGATCGGCCCCGGTGAGGCGAGCCTGGTCCAGGCGGGCGCCGCGCAACCGGGCGTGTGTCAGCCGGGCCCCGGTCAGGTTGGTGGCGACCAGGCGGGTGTCGGTCAGGTCCGCGCCGGTCAGATCCGCCTCGGCCAGCTCCCGGTGGGACAGGTCCTCACCGCGCAGCACCGCGCCACGTAGGTCGGCCCGGTCCGGCAGCCGCAGCCGGGCGCTGAGCCGCAACGCGTTGGCCCGGACCGTCTCGCCGGCTGCCTCGTCGCCGAGCACCCGGGACGTCCAGGCGGTGCAGCGGGCCGAGTCGGCGAGGTCGCCGAGGAACTCCACGGCCAGCGTGGACAGCGGGCGCGCCGCCAGAGCCGACGGATCCTCGCCCTGATTGAGCTGGGCGGCGATCCCCGCGGCGACCAGCCACTCCATCACGGAGGCGTGGATGAAGCCGAACAGGCCGTCGTCGGTGCGGACCAGCAGACTGCCCGCCCCCACCGCGTGCGTCGCCTGCGATCCGGAGAGCTGGGACTCTGCCAACCCGGCCAACTGCCCGGCGGCCTCGGCCAACTCGGCCAGGCGCAGGTACGACTCCCCGCTCTCCCAGAGCTGGAAAGCCAACCGGCTCACCGCGCGCCACAGCTCGGGGCGACGCAGGCTGACTGGCGCACCCGGCACGCCCTGGGTACGCCGCTCCTCGAAGTCCAGCCAGGCTTCCAGGATCTCCCGGTAGAGCGCGGCCGCGCTGAACGTGCCGCCCGCGCCGGCCACCGCCGTCAGCCGTCCCTCGTCGAGGTTGGCGATGAAGCCGAGCATGCGCGGGTTACGAGAGAGCCCGAGCAGGTCCTTCACCCCGCCGAGCAGGTTCATCCGCTCCCGGGCCGCCCGCTCGTCCCCGCCGTAGCGGTGCCGCAGGAAGGTCTCGATCTGCCCGGGGGTGAAGTCCTCGACGGCCAGTACCCGCCGGTGCGGCAGCATGCCCACCCGCTCGCCGAGGGCGGTGAGCACCTGCGAGTTGGTCTTGAAATGCTGGGTGCGACTGCTCACGATGATCTTGGCGTTCCCCTCGGCCGCCTGGAGCAACGTCTCCAGGTGGTCCGCCGCCCGGTCGTAGGTGACCCGGGCCACCAACTCGTCGAAGCCGTCGAAGAGCAGGACGATCCGCCCCTGCCGGAGCATGTAGCGGAACGCCTTCAGGTCGATCACCTGCTCGCCGTGGTTGGCCAGGTGCGCGGCGACCAGCCCGTCGACCGAGTGCGCCTTGTCCAGCGCACGCAGCTCCACCAGGATCGGGATCAGGTCGGGGGCGGCCGTCGGCAACCGGCGGGCCACCTCGCGCAACGCGAACGTCTTGCCCCGGCCGAAGTCGCCGAGCACCAGCACGAACCGGCCGTCCGGCGCGGCGGCGACCTCGAGCAGGTGGTCCACCACGTCCTCGCGGACCTGCTGGTCGGCGCCGACCAGGTGGCGATAGCGCTGCGGCACGTACTGGCCGGGCGGATAGAGCCGGTCGGCCTGCAACCGGGCGGTCTGCGCGGCAACGTACTCACGCAGGTCGAGCAGCCCCTGGAACTCGGTCAGGTGCAGCACCCGTACGCCGCGCCGCTGTGCCTCCTCGGCCAGTCCGCGCGGGACCCGGTCGCCGTCGTAGACCAGCTCGGACGTGATGTCCGGGTCGGCGGCGTGCACCCGCCGGGCGAAGTGGTCGAGGTCCGCGGCGCTCGGGGTGCCGACGTACGCCCCGACCCGCTGCTGCCGGACCACCCCGTCGGCGCGGTAGGTGACGAACAGGTGCGGCGGCTCGACCGTCACCCGGCGGACCAGCACCCGGTCGTGACGCGCCTCGCAGACCTCGGCCAGCCGGTCGAGCAGCCGGTCCAGCGCTGCCGTCGGGGCCACGGCCGACGTGGTGGCAGTCGCCTCCTGGGTGGGCCCCTCGACGGCGGTGGGCAGCCGCGGGTCGGGCACCTGGGCCGGCCCGGCAGCCCCGAACGTCGCCTCCGCGCGGGGCCAGCTCACGGCCGTCGACCCGCCCACCTCGCGCCGGTCGTCGCGGCCGAGCACCCAGCGGGTCATCCCGTCAGCGGCGAGCCGGAGCACCTGCGCCCTGCCGTCGCGGGACGCGGTGGCCAGCGGCACCACCGGGTCGACCTGGGCACCGGTCGCCACGGCGTCGGAAAGCAGGAGGTTGAGCATCGGCCCGAGCAGGCGGTTGAACGATCCCCGGTCGCGCAGCGTCACCCCGTCCGGGACCGCGATCTCGTCGGCGTACGGGGTGCGCGGGCCGGGAACGTGCGCCATCGCGCCCAGCCGCAGCCAGCCGGACTGCTGGTAGTGACGCAGCCGCTGGGCGAACCAGGTGGACTGGGCCTCGCCGAGGAAGCCGTAGCGGTCCTCCTCACGGTGGGTGACGGCGATGGTGGAGTTCAACCCGGCCACCACCAGCCGCAGGTCGGGCACCGGGAACAGCGTCCAGGGTTGCTCGCTGTCGAAGAGCCGGTCCTCGAGACCCTGGTAGAGGTCGTCGAAGAGCCGCGCGTAGTGCCGCCACTTCGGCCAGTACGGCGGCTGCGGGTCGACGTCGTCCGCCTCGCAGGTGGCGAAGTAGGCGCGGCTCGCGGCCATGGTCACGTCGCGCGGGCCGGGCACCACGACCAGGCGGTGCGGCTCCAACCCGAGCAGCACCCGCAGCCCGGTGAGGAAACTCAGCGCGTCGGAGAACTCACGGGGGCTGCCGGACTCGGTCAGGTTGCCCGCCACCACCAACAGGTCGGGTCGGGGAACCTCGTCGTTCATCAGCAGGGTCAGATCACCCATCAGGTGTTCCTGGAGCTCTCCGGGGGTGACCGGGGCGCCCGGCTCGATCATGCCCCGACCGAACCGCGGTCCGGCCACCTGGAGCACGGTCAGCGCCGTCCGCGAGGTCGGCACCGTCGCCGGGGCGGCGGGGAACGGTGGCGGGTTGATCGGCGTACGGCGGGCCCGGCGCGGCGCGGGCGGGCCGGCGACGGGCGCGGAAAGCACCCCGGCCGGGTCTGCCGGATGGTGCGGGAAGGCAGGTTGCCGGACGGGTTTCGCACGGCCGTCGAGCGCCTCCCGGATCCGGTCCAGCACCCGGGAACGCGCCTGCACGGGGTCGGTGACCCCGACCAGGTCGACGTACGTGATGGTGGCGAGCAGGCCGTCGATCGGGCAGTCCTCCACCCGGACGGTGACCAGCTTGTTGCCGGTACCGTCCGGATCGGCACGCAGCGCCGCCTGCCACTCGAGCTTGCCGTACGTGGAGTGCAGGTAGCGTTCGGACAGGACTGCCACCACGACCGCGGCCTCCCGGACCCCCCGGTCCATGAAGTCGATGAAGTTGGTGCCGGCCACGAAGTCCCACGCCTGGAGCATCGTGCGGTAGCCGGCGGCCTCGAACTCCCACGCCAACCACGTCGCCCAGCGCTCGTCGGCGGGCGAGTAGCTGACGAAGAAGTCGATGGGGCGGTCGGACCGGGTCGGTTGCGCGCCTACAGCCACCTCGCCATTATGACCACTCACGGTCAACCCGTCGCCACCATGCGCGGTCGAATCGGTCGCCTCCGGCTGAGTGACGGTGTGCGAGGATCGTGCCTTGTGGAGACCACCGGCGAGTCACCGTCGGCCGCCCCGGACCGATCCTCCTGGGGTCGGCTGCACGTACTGGACTGGATCGCGATCGGCCTGTTCGCAGGCGGCGTCCTCTGCGTCCTCACCGGCCTCCTCCCCCGCGCGGACGCCGAGGCCACCGTACGCCGGATCCTGCCCATCCTGCTCTTCCTCGGCGCCGTGGTGGTGCTGGCCGAGCTGACCGCGGTGGCCGGGGTCTTCGACGCGCTCGCCGCCCGGATGGCGATCACCGCGCGGGGCGACTTCGGCGCGCTGTTCTGGCTCTGCGTCGGGTTCGCCTCGGTGACCACGATCGCGCTCAACCTGGACACCACCGCTGTCCTGCTCACCCCGGTGATGATCGCTCTGGCCCGCAAGCTCGGTGTGCCGCCGGCCCCACTGGCGATGACCACGGTCTGGCTGGCCAACACGGCGAGCCTGCTGCTACCCGTGTCCAACCTGACCAACATCCTGGCCAGCGACCGGATCGGGCTGGCCCCGCTGCCGTGGGCGGCCCGGATGTGGTGGCCGCAACTGGTCGCCATCGCGATCACCATGCTGCTGCTCTGGTGGTGGTACTGGCGGCCGGCGCGGGCCGGCGCCGACCCGTTCGTGCCACCGCCGCCACACGTGCCGTCCGACCCCGTGCTCCACCGCACCGCGCTCGTAGCCTGTCTGCTGTTCGTCACCGGGATCCTCGCCGAGGTCGAGATCGGAATCGCCGCCGGGGTCGCCGCCGCGATCCTGGTCGCCGGATTCGCGGTCCGCGCCCGGGGCAGCCTGAGACTCCAACTGGTCCCCTGGCGGCTGCTCGTTTTCGTCACCGGGCTGTTCCTGGTGGTGCAGACCATCGGTCGGCACGGACTGGACACCGTGATGGGTGCGTTGATCGGCAACGACCCCGGCGCCGAGGGCGCGCTGCGGGCCGGCGCCGTCGGTGCTCTCTTCGCCAACGTGGTCAACAACCTGCCCGCGTACGTGGCCGGGGAGGCGGTCATCGCCGTGAACCACCACACCCAGCTGCTGGCCCTGCTGGTGGGCACCAACGTCGGCCCGCTCGCCACCCCGTGGGCGTCGCTGGCCACGCTGATCTGGTACGAGCGTTGCCGGGCCGCCGGGGTCGCGGTCCCGCTGGGGCGGTTCGTGGCCACCAGCGCCGTCCTCGCCGTACTGGCCACCACCGCCAGCGTCGCCGCCCTGCTGGTCACCCCGTCGGGCTGACCAGCCTCACCAACCGACGGTGGTCAGGCCGATCGGCGTGAGATGGCGGACCTTCGGCTCGATCCACTGTGCCGCGGTCACCAGCTTGACCAGCCGGTCGATCGTCTCCGGCGGGCCGGCGACGAAGCTGCGCCGGTCGGCGGGGCACCCGTACCGGTCGTCGAAGCAGCCACCGTCGAGGGCCCGGACCACCATGCCGGCCTCGGCAGCCAGCAGCATCCCGGCCGGCAGGTCGACCGCCTCCGGACGGTAGCCGACGATGCCGTCGATGTCGCCCCGGGCCAGCATCACCCAGGACAGCAGCGGCGCCCACAGTTGCAGCACCCGCCGGGCGGTGGAGTCGAGCACGACCTTGAGGGCCCGGGCGGTGCTGTCGTCCCGGCGTACCTCGTATCCCTGGGTCCAGGCCAGCACCGGCGCCGGCGGCACCGGCCGGTGCCGCGGGCGCAGCGGCTGGCCGACCGGGCCGTCGACGTGCACGAAGGCGCCCTGACCACGAACGGCCGACCAGGTGCGGCCGGCGACCGGGTCGTGCACCACCCCGAGCACCGGCGAACCCCGGTCGCAGAGTGCGATCCCGACCACGTACGTGGGTAGCCCGATCGCCACGTTGTTGGTGCCGTCGAGCGGGTCCACCAGCCACGCCCAGGAGTCGTTGGCGGCGTACTCCCCGCCCTCCTCGGCGATCACGCCGTGCTCCGGCCAGCGGGCCCGGATCCGGCCGACGATCAGCCGTTCGGCGGCCAGGTCCAGGTCGGTGACCAGGTCACCGGTGGCGTTCTTGGCCCGAGCGTGCAACTCGCCCCGGGTGCCCCGGCGCACCAGCCGCCCGGCGGCCTGAGCGACCTCCACCGCGAAACGATGTGCGTCACGCAGGTCCGGCCCGGGTCTGCCCGGCTCCACGTCCATGGTTCCTCCAACCGTCAGCCCCGTGCCACCAGTCGAGCGATCTGCCGCGCCATCCGAGCGGTCTCCGCCACGTCGCAGCGGTCCCGGCGTATCCGGTGGCGGTGTCCGCCCACGGCGCCAAGGCTCAGGTCACAGAAGCCGGGCGCGGCCCGGCCGAGCACCACGGTCACCGCCGGCTGCCCCGGGTCCACCTCCGAGGTGTGGAAGCCACCGGCGGGCAGCGCGTACGAGCTGCCCGCGCAGTACGTCTCCACGGTGACGGTCGCCGCCGTCACCAGCCGATCGGTGGCCGCTATCTCGTCGACGTCGCCCCGGCTGTGCACCTCGTACACCCGCCAGGCGGGGTCGGCGGACGCCTCGGTCACCTCGATGAGCTCGTTGCGGACCCGGCCGTGCAGCACGTGGCTGAGCAGGTCCCAGCTGTGCGAGTGCACGGGGGACGTGGTCGGTTGGACGATCGGTGGCTCGGCCGGCCAGGCGTGCACGCAGATCCCGTCGGCGCCGGTACGGCTCACCGGCAGGCAGGTGAAGCCGAGTGGGTGCCGCACGGCCAGCAACGGCCGCTGCCCCTCGGCGACGTCGTCGAGGACGCCCAACATCCAGTCGCGGAGCAGCTCCGGCCGGGTGCCCCGGTCGATCTCACGTTCGAGGTCGGCGTAGCTCATCATGCGTACGGGTTCCTCGCCTGGATGGCCCGGCTCACGATGTCGGCGACCTCGCGGTCGCCGAAGGACCGGGGTAGTGGCAGCCCGAGTGCGGTGAACAGGCGGCGGACCTGCTCCACGGAGGGCTCGTCGTCGAGCTTGACCTGCCCGGCAGCCTCGATCGGCACCCGCCGGCTCTGTTCACGGCTGTACTGCAACTCGATGTTGTAGCGGTTGTAGTAGAGCTCCCTGCGGTCGATCCTCAGTGCCGGGGTCTGCGGATTCTCCTGGGTCACGATGACGCAGCTCGAGGAGAGGTCGTAGCGGAAGGTGGTCATCTGCGCGGAGACCCGGACGTCGATGGTGAGCAGCCCGGAGCGCTGCCGGTGCCAACAGGCGGCCAGCACGGTCGCGTAGGACTCCTTGCGGGTGCGGTCGACGGTCCACCGCTCGCCTGGCGCGTCGGGGGCGAGGCTGCGCCGGAACCGTGCGTACCGCTCGCAGACCTCCTCGTCAGTCGGGTCGATGATCTCGACGGCGAAATGCAGGGTGGCGTTACGCCGACGAGCGTGCTCCAGGCACTCGGGCAGGGTGACCGCCCGGGTGTAGGTGCCGGTACCGCCCTTGAAGCTCCACCGGTCGGTGTGCCGACGGGCGTCGGCCAGGGCCTGCCCGACCTCGCTGCCGTGCAGGACGCGGACCATGGAGATGCTGTCGATCGCCTCCCGGGCCCGGTTCAGCGCCCCCTCCGGACCGGTGATCTCGTGCATCTGCGGCACCAACTCGGCGAGCCGGTCCCGGGTGTCCCGGATGACCTGCCGCACCTCACGCTCGGCGGTCTCCCGGCGCAGCCGGTCGCGCAGCAGCGCCTGGGCGAGCAGGCCGAGCACGAGCAGGATGGCGCTGTTCACCACCTCCTGGCTGACGCCGTTGTTGACCCCGAGGAACGCGACGGTCAGTGCCAGGAGCAGCCCGATGAACGCGTCGAGATTCCTGACGACCCAGGCGAGGAGGCCGGCCATGACATCTCCCGGTCGATGACGGAGTCCCCATGATAGCCCTATGTCAATGCCTGATCACGCACTGCTCCCGAGTCCCGCGTCCGGCGGCGAAGGTGGTTCGTCCAGCCGCCGGGCGGCGCAGATCAGCGAGCCACCGAGCCCCGGCGCGAGCCGGGCGAGCAGCCGGGAGGTGACCCAGCGTCCGCCGGGCAGCCGCCACCCGACGTGGTTGGACCGCAGCGTCAGCGGTGCGAACCCGGCCCGCCGCAGCACCCGCCGCAGCAGCGAGGCGGTGAACGGACGAATGTGCAACCAGAGGTAGGGGTGCAGCGGATCCACCTGGCGGGGCGCGCGGCCGGCGAGGAACGCCAGCCGGTCCTGGACGGTCGCCAGGTTCGGCGTGGTGAGCACCAGCAGCCCACCCGGGGCGAGGACCCGGTGACATTCCCGCAGCAACGCGACCGGGTCGTAGACGTGCTCGATCAACTCACCGGTCAGCAGCCCGGAGAAGCTGCCGGTGCGGAACGGCAGAGCGCAGGTGGCGTCCAGGCAGACCGGCAGCGCCCGACCGGCGGTGGCCCGGCGGGCCGCACCCAGCGCGGCCTCGGCCACGTCCGCCACCACGAGCGGCACGGGCAGCTGCGCCGGGTCGAGCGTGCTGCACGGACCACAGCCCAACTCGAGTACCGGCGCTCCCCCACGGATGTCGTCGACCATCAACCGGGCCGCGACCGCCCGGCGGACCCGGTGGTACGGGTCGTCGACGTACCCGTTGACCTGCACACCGTCGTGGTAGCTCCGCCGGTTGGCGCGCCGCCCGTGCGCCTGCGCGCTGCCCGACGGGGCCCCGGTCGGTGGCTCGGCCATCGCACCCTCCGCTGCGGCGCCACCTTCGGCGACGGCGACCACCTCCAGCCTCGCACCACCCGGCGTCGCTTGGCATGACCGCCGCGACGGTGGGCGCACCCACCGGCGCGGCAACAGGGAGCGCAGGGCGGCCAAGGCGCCGGCAGCGGCATCCGCACGCCGTGCAAGCGCCGTTACTGGTGGACCTGGCCGCCGACAAAGCCCGTGTGCACACCAGCACCCGCAAGGAACGCACTGCCCGGTCCTGCGGCTCCTGGACGTGATCGATCAGAGCGTCGTCGATGGGCGATAGACGCCAGAACCGGTGGTGGTCCGAAGTGCAGACCGGAGGTTCCGATCTGTTCTGAGCAGGTAAGACAGATGGGCTCGCTGGGTCAGACGGGCAGAGCGCGCTATGACGCTCACCGCCGCGCTGCCGCAAGCGCGGACGCCGACACCATTGCACGCACTCTCATCGACCAGGCATCCGCGACCTTCACCGCTACACCATTAGAAAGTGCGCCACTCTTCTGAGGGAACGTAGTCCCACGTGACCTCTGCCCGCTCCTTGAGGAAGACGGGGCGGCTGAGAACGATGTCGCCAGCCCGCTGAGCTCGGATGATCAAGCCAAGGTCCGCCAACTCCGGGTCCGCAGCGTGCGTATAACGCAGCTCTCGTCCGCACCTATCAGCTTGACCCCATGCCCATTGTTCCACTTCGGAGGGCACGCGACCGACCAACGCCACGCCATCGAGCGCGACCTGTGGTCCATTGAGTGCGTCCACGGCAATGCAGTACAGCGTCCTGTCCGTGTAGTAGGCGCTGACGCCCGCATCGGTGAACGTCTCAAACGACTCTCCACGACACGAACCGCAGCCCCTGCCGGATCGCTCACCGCCGCCTAGTGCCGCAACCACCTCGTCGGAACTCATCCCGAACTGGAGCGGCCCCACGCTGGCCATCGGGACGAAACTCCAGTGATTGCGCCCCTCATCACGCTTGACGTCCCAGACGCCCATAGTCCGTCTCCCTGTTGGCCCGTGCCGCCTGCGGCAGGCTAACGGTTGACGGCGAGCGCTTGTAGACGGTAGGCCGGTCGTCTGGTGTCGTACGGCTTCCGCACCCGGCTCAAGGTCGGGACGCTCACCGCCCGGTCGCAGCCCGATTCCGGGTTGGAACCGTGCCGGGGTCATCTGCTTGAAGTGGTCGACCCTCAGGTTCATCCAGACGCCTTCGAACGTGCCCTGGATCGCGACGACGATGCTGGACTTCCCAGAGCGCGGTGGGCCATTGAGAATCACGATCTGACCCGATCCTTCGAGCTGCGCCATCTAGCTCCTTCAGTACCGCCGTCGCCCCTCATCGTCCGCCCCATCGGGCAAACAACGGGCACGGCGGATTTAGCCGTTCGCGCTCGCACCGCCAGTCTGGAAGAGCGCGATCAACCGGTCGTGATGCCCGAAACGCCTGCGACCGGCGGCCTACGCTCGAGCAGCTCGTGCCCGCTCGCGTCCGCTCCACGCCACTGTTACTGGCCCGTGGATGGCCCAGCGGTGCCGTGCTGGTCGTCCAGCCATGACACTTCGTCGAGCCATACTCCGCGCCGGAAGCCTCCTCGTATGGCTCGCTTCTCCCGGGCAGCCTGCTCGACCTGCTCCTCGGAGTAGCCGAGCGTGGTGATCAACGCCGACAGCACCTCGCGTAGGTCGGCAAGTTCCTCCAGTTGGGAGTCCGGCGCGGCGCACCTCAGTTCGGCCGCTTCTTCTCCCAGCTTTGTGACCAGCGCGTCAAACAACTCGGAGGCTTGCAGGGTACGGACATGAGCCTCCTTGCCTTTCGCTGTGATGATCTCCGGTATCCGGTCTCTCACGAGCTTGCCGTACGAAACACTCCGCCTCTGCATCACCAAGTCATCCTCGTTGTGCTCACCGCTTGACCGCAAACGCTGGATCTCCTCGTCGGGCAGTCGTAGACCGTCCAGCCTCCCCGGACGGGGACAAGGTGGAGCGCCTTACCAGCCGAACGACCTTGGCCCTGTCCGGGGAGGCTGGTAACCCTTGTGGTGCCCGGCGAGGTGATCCGCTCCTGGCCGATCTCTGAGGAGGGCCGGGCTCGGGGCAGAGCCCCGAGGTCTTCAAGAGGTCTCGTCGTCCGCCAGCGTGGCTGGCCGGCCCAGCCGATGCCGGCCGGAGGTTGCCAGCAGGCCGGGGCGCCGGATGACACGTCACCCGCCGAGGGGTCGCCCAGGGGCGGGACCCCGGCCGGGTAGGCAGCTTTGGCCCCCGAGCGTGGGTAAGTAGTGATGTCGGCAAAACTACTGACGACGCCCCGCACCGGCCGCCGGAAGAATCTCTGCCATCCCGGCGTGGCCCGGGCCTCATCCCACCTCGAAGGGAGGTGACCACATGCCGATCGAACGAGAAGACGACGAGTTCGAGCTCGACGATCTCGACCTCAGCGGCCTGACCGTGACGGTCATGCGCGACACCGTCGCGATCCCCGAGTCCGGGGCGTCCCGGATCAGCGCGTGCGCGGCGTCCTGCTCCTGCTCCATCGTTCCGGATGAGCCGATGCTGTAGCCGCCGCGGAGCGCGAACCGTGCTGCCTGGGTGACGAGGCGACTGTCGCCGGGCCCGGCGACAGTCGCCTTTCCAACCCGGACTCCTTCGGACGACCCCAGCCGTTCCCCGACCGGTGAGGCGAGCAGATGTCGACCCGTTCCTGGCAACTCCGCCCCGCCGTGCAGGCGACCCGGATCGACGGCGGGCTGCACCTACGGTCCTGGGACACCAGCCTCACCCTGGACGACGCGCCACAGCTGTGGCGGCTCTGGCAACTGCTCACCCGGCGCCTCGCGTCCGGCCGGGCCACAGACGACCTGCGCGACCTGTCGCCACGCCCGCCCGTCGCCCTCGCCCTGCACCGGCTGGCCGACCTGCTCCGGGAACACGACCTGCTGGTCCGGGTGCCGGAGCACTGGGCCAGCACCGGGCATCCCCATGCCCCCGCCGACGCCTGCGGACCGGCCCCGGTGCCTCCCCCCGCCGTCGCCACCTGGCTGGCCTCGGTCGCCACCGACCCCGCCGCGTCCTGGAACGGCATCGGCCGGGAATCGGTGACCGTCACGGGAGCGGGCCCCGCTGCCACCGCCGCGATCGAGGCGTTGACCGCCGCCGGAGCCCGGGTCCGGCGGGCCGCGACCCACACCGACCCACCGCGCGACGCCGGGCACGTCATTCTCGCCGCCGGCGACGGGCGTGCCGTGGTGACCGGGGCCAGCGCCACGGTCGGCTACGTCACCCCCGTCGGCCCGGGCACGCATCTGCGGGCCCAGGTCGGCCTGATCGCCGAGCGGCTCGGACTTGGCAGCGCGGCGACGGCCCCTGGCGACCCGGTTTCCGTGGTGGCCGGCGCCTGCGCCGCGCACCGGCTCCTCGGCGCGCTCGCCGAGCTGACCGACCCGGCCGCGCCGACGGCGCTCGTCGTGCGGAACGACCCGCTGCGCGCCACCGCCCACCATTGGCCGCCCGGCGTACGGTCACCGGCGGTCGACGCCCCCGACCGGCGGGACAACACCGTCCACGCGGGCCTACCCACCTCCCTCACGGACCCGGAACTCGGTGTGTTGCCGCCGGTGGAGCTCGACGACCTGCCACAACTGCCGGTGGGACTGGCCCGGTGCCGGGTCGGCGGTGTTCCCGGCCCGGCCGGTGGGACGCTCGTCACCGGGCACGGTCCGGACACCGCCACGGCGAGGTTGCACGCCACGCTGGCAGCGGTGGAACTGCTCAGCGTGTCGGCCGGAGGGGCCGTCGTGCTGGCCTGCGGGGTGGACCGCAGCCATGCCGAGGGAGTGCTGCTGCGCCGCCTCGCCCGCCGGTCGGTGGCCTCGGCCGGCGTCACGTCAGGCAAGGCTGTCCCACCGTCGGCGTTCGACGCGCCGGCAGCCCGCCGCTGGTGGCGTACGCTGACCCGCCGCCTCGGCGTCCCGGCGACCGTTCACGTCCGCCGGCTCGCCCCCGGGGCGCAGCTGGCCGTCGTGCACGGCCCGGGCCCGACCGACCCCGATGGGTGGATGGAACTCGGCTGGGCGATCGAGGCCACGGCCCACGACGCGGTCGCCTTCGCCGCCCTCGCCGCGGTCGCCACGGTCCGCTGGCGTGCCCACCAGCCCGGTCCGCCGTACTCGCACGGCCCCTGCGGAGCGTCGCCACGGGTGAGCCGCTCGGCCGCGCCCATGCCCGACGGGTCCGAACGGGAGGCCACCCTCCGGCGATCACTGCGGACCCTCGTCGGCGCCCCTGCGGAGCCGATCGTGGTGGCGCCGCCGGCTCCGCTGGCCGCCGCCCTGCGTACGGTCGGAATGGTCGTCCTGCGGGCCGGCGATGACCGGTGACCCTCGGTTGCCCGGGGACGATCGGGACGCTCCCCGGCAGCCGGACCCCGACCTGGCCGGCCAGCTCGCCGAGGCGCTGAGGGGGGCGGGGTCGCCGTACCCGGTGCTGACCGAGGACGACGGGTGGGCCGGCTCCGGCCCGGCGGTGGTGGTGTCGACCCGGTGGAGTCCGGCGCTGCTGAGCCGGCTGGTCGACCGGGGCACCGGGGCCGGCGGCACCGTCCTGCCCGTCCGGTTCGACGGCGGTACGGCGCTGGTGGGTCCGCTGGTCGGTGCCGACAGCGCCACCTGCCTGCGCTGCCTCGAGATCGCCAGGCTGGCGGCGCCGGGCGGCCGGACACCGCACGGTGATCCCGAGCTACGGCTCGGCGGTCTGCCGGCCCCGGCCCTGCTGCCCGTGCTCGCCGCGGTGGTCCGGTCGGCGTTGGCCGAGCCGCAGTCCGCCGCCGCGCGGCTCTGGGTCGTCCGGCCGGACGGGAGCGTGTCCGTCCATCCGGTGGCGCCGGTGGGGGTTCGCTGCGAAGGATGCCTCAGCCGGCAGCCGCCTGCGCCACCTGGGACGCCGCTTGCCGGCAGCGGTCAGCCGCCGGCCGACCCGGTGCGGCTGCGCCGGCCGAACCCGGCGACCGACCTGGCGGGACTTCGCCGGGCGCTGCTGGAGCCACGGCTGGGCCACGTCGTTCAGCTGCACCGGCACGAGGGGTACGGGCTACCGGTCACCACGGCGGTGGTCGCCGGTCCGGCGGTCACCGTGGCGGGCTTCGGCCGGGCGGCGACCGCCGCGGAGGCTGACCGGTTGGCGCTCTTCGAAGCGGTGGAACGGCTGGCCGGGTACGCCCCCCACGGGCCAGCCGCCCGGCACTGGGCGTCCTTCGCGGAGCTGGGACCGGAGCGCGCCGTCGATCCCGCGGCCCTCGGTCTGCCCGACCTGCCCAGCGCTCACCACACCGCGTACGCCCCCGACGTGCCGACGTGGTGGGTGCCGGGGTGGTCGCCGAGTCGGGCGACGTCCGTGGCGGTGCCGGAACACGCGGCGTACTGGGGTGACCTCGGGCAGCGCCCGTCGGTGACCTTCCTGTCGGAGTCCTCCAACGGCTGCGGTCTCGGCAACAGTCTGGAGGAGGCGGCCCTGCACGGCCTGTTCGAGGTGATCGAACGGGACGCCTTCCTGATGGCCTGGTACGCCCGTACCCCGCTGGTGGAGGTCGCGCTCCCCGACGAACTCGACCTGGTCGGGCACCTCGCCGACGATCTGGATCTGCTCGACTACGACCTACGGTTGTTCGACGCGACCACCGACCTGGCCGTGCCGGCGGTCGTCGCGCTGGCGCAGCACCGGGTGCCGGACAAGGCGGCGCCGACGGCGTTCTTCGCGGCCGGCGCCCACCTGGATCCCCTCTCGGCGATCCACTCCGCCGTGGTGGAGCTGGTCGTCAACGTCCACGAGGTGCGCGGTGCGTGGCAGGGGGATCCGACGCGGGCGGACCGCGACCGGCTACTGCCGATGCTCGACGATGCCGCGTTGGTCCGCCAGATGGACGACCACATGATGCTGCACTGCCTGCCCGAGGCACGGCCGCGCTACGAGTTCCTGCTCGGGACCGGGCGGACCCGGGCCTGGCGGGAGGTGTGGCCGGGGCTGCCCCGCCCCGTCGAGGACCTCGCGGCCCTGTTCGGCGCGCTCTGCGCGGACCTGCACCACCGGGCCGGGGTGGAACCGATCGTCGTCGACCAGAGCATCCCCGAGCTGCGGCAGGCCCTCGGGTTGCATGCTGCCAAGGTCGTCGTCCCCGGCACCCTGCCGATGACGTTCGGTCACCTGAACCGGCGGACGCGGGGGCTGCCCCGGCTGCTGACCGTGCCGGCGGAGCTGGGCCGCCTGCCCGGACGGCCCCGCTACGAGGACCTGGCGCTGCATCCGCATCCCTTCCCGTGACCGTCCCGTCCCGGGCCCGACCGGGGGGTGGTCGGCCCGACGTGCGGGCCCGACCGCCAGGGGTCACCCGACGGGCCGACCGACCGGGAGCAGGTAGGCGAGAACCTCGTCGACCCCGTCGAGGAGGAGCAGTTCGTGGGCGATGTCGTCGTAGAACCCACCGACCATGCCCAGCCCGAGTCCCGTCGCCGCCGCCGTGAGAGCCAGGTTCTGGGCCAGGTGACCCGCCTCGAGCAGGCCGAAGCGCAGCGCCCGGAGGCCGTAGGTGGCCCGCAGCACGGGCAGGTCGACGTAGACCCCGAGCAGCGCCGGCAGCGCCGACAGATCGATCCGTTCCTGGCTGGCCGGGGTGTCCGTCGGCTGCGTGGCCGGGCCGGCCCTGAACCACATCGACGCGGTGGCCAGCTCGGCGTCGGTGGGCATTGGGCCGGTGGGGAGCAGGAGCCGGGACTCGGCGTCCACGTCGTACTGGTGGGCCGGGATGCCGGCCACGTCCCGGGCCAGCACGCGTAGCCGGACCGCGTACTTGGCGCCGGCGCTCGGGTAGGGCCGGCGGACCCCGGGTCTGCCGGCCCGATCACTCGCCCCGCTGGCGGTCCACAGCAGAGTGGCCAGGTGCGCGGCGTCCATCGGGCCGCAGAGCGGCCCGCGTCCGCTGGCCCGCGCGGTGAGCGCGTCGCCGAGCGCGGCCGTCACGGGCGCGGCGGGAGGAAGGGCCAGGGGCGGACCGGACCGTCGCCGGTCGCCGTGCCGCGTCCGGCCCGACGTCCGCGGCTGCTGCCACTCGATTCGGCCCGGGGCGTAGCTGCTGGCCGCCAGGTAACGCCGGTCGGGGCTGTCGGTGCCGTCGGCGAAGAAGTCGGTGGGGCCGTCCGGCGCCAGCAGGGCGGCGGCGAGGAAGTGGTAGAGGGAGCGCTCCTCGTCGGGCAGGATGCCCAACCGGTTGAGCAGCATGTGCAGTTGGGACGCCCACACCCCGGCCCACTGGTCGCCGCCGCCGGCAGAGCTCTCCAGCTGGGCGCGGGCGGCGCGCACCTGGGCGGCCCACCGGTCCCGGATCCGGGAGCCGTCCGCCGCGGAGGCGGTGATCTCGTGCCAGCGCCGTACCACCGAGCGGGCCTGCGTGGTGGCTGCGGCGAGCGCCGGCCCCTGCACGTTGCCCGGGGTCAGCGTGGTGCTCTCCGGGTGCCAGCGCCAGGCGGTCGCGCTGCGGCGCAGCCATCGGGCCGCGGCGAGCATGTCCAGGTCGAGGGCGATCAGGGTGGCGAGGGCCAGGTCGGTGGCCGCCACCATCCGCTGGCCGGGTCCCGGGGTACGCGCGACCACCTCGGCGGCGATCCGGCTGGAGGTGCCGAACACCGTCTCCGCCACCGGCAGCGCGGCCGGGCCGCCATACCGCTCGGTCTCCGGCTCGTAGTCGACCTGCCGGGCCTCTGCGTGCCCCGGCCACCCCGGACGGCTGGCGGTGCTGAGGTCGAGCAGCGGATGGTCGGCGGCCCGGGCCGCGGCCACCAACTGCTCCTGCCACCGGCGGTGCTCGTGCGCCTCGGCGCCCCGGGCCCGCACCCTCAGGTGTGGACCGTCGTCGAAGTAGCGGATGAAGAACCAGTCGGTGATCGTCCCGTCCCGACGCAGTCCCTCCATGAGCGGTGTGAGTGTGCTGGTGATGAAGTCGTCGACGTGTTCCGCACTCCAGTGCAGATAGCAGTGCAGGCTGTGGAAGGAGCCCCGCCCGGGGTGGACGGGGGCGGCGGTCACGGGCATGGGAACTCCTCCGGACAGGGCACGGACACCACGGCCGTCACCGGGTCACCTCCGACGCGCGCGGGTGCTCGCGCATCGCGTCCTGCCAGGTCACTCCGGTGAGCCGCTGAATGGCCTCGCTGAACAGGTAGGCGGCGAGGTAGCGCTCGGAGGGGGTGATGTCGCAGATCGCCAGGAGCAGGTACAGCACGTTGGTGCCGAACCGGTACGGGCCGAAGTCGTTGCGGACCGCCGCCCTGGACAGGAAGTCCATCCGGTTGAGCCCGCGGTGGTAGGGGCTGAACTCGGTCCGCAGGGCGACATCCCACTGCCGCTCGGTGGCGGGGTCGCCCAGGGCGCGGGCCCGGCGGGCGTACTGGTCGCCGGGTACCACGGGTATGTCACCTCGGTCATGGGCCGCCCGGGTGATCCGCCACGCGACCTCCTCCCAGCTTCGCCAGGCTTCGGCAACCGGGGTGTGGCCGGTCCGGTCCGGCGCCACCAGTCGCCTGACCTCCTCGACGATCCGGTCGCTCTGCCGTTGCCAGGTCGCGTGGAAGCCGGCCCGGATCCGCCCGTCGGTATCCCGCAGGTGCAGAAAGTCCTCCAGGTGGGACAGGAAGGAGTTGTAGCCGGCGCCGTAGCCGGCCGGGTACGCGGCCGCGTGCACCGCCATGGCGGTGAGGGCGAGCCGGACCCGCCGGGCGGAGGTGTTGCCGTGCGCCACCAGGTCGGCGGCGGTGGCGGCGACCGGGTCGAGGCCGGCGCGCAGCAGTTCCGCGCGGCAGGCCACGGCGGCGTCGGATCCGAGCAGCTCACGGACGTGCCCGTCGGCCTGCGGGCCGACCAGGACGGTGTTGTCGGCCATGATCGGCTCGTAGGGGCCGGGCACCAGTTCGGCCCGGCCCGCCGCGACACAGCGGCGCAGCAGCTCGGCATCGTCGACGTCGCCCCGGGAGGGGTGGGCGGCCAGGTACGCGCGCAGCGCGGCGGCGAGATCGTCGGCGGCCACGCGTACGGCGGGCTCCGGTCCGGCCACCCGGATCCGCAGGTGCGGCCCGTGCAGCCAGTGCCGTTCGACGTGCAGCCGCAGCTGCGGACCACTCAGCCTGGCGACGGCGGGAAGGACCGCGTGGTGCAGCAGCGGGACCTTCTCCGGCTCGTGGTAGTAGCAGACGACGTCGGCGGCCGTCGACCGGTGGTCACTCATCGGTGCCTGCACGGTACAGCTCGATCACGACCTCCGTCGCCGGCTGCCCGGGACGGGGGGCGGGCAGTGCCTCCTCCAGGACGACACCGTCCGGGTAGCGGGCCAGGGTCCGGGACAGGCAACGCAGGTGCAGCGGGCTTGCGAGGTCGACGTACTGGGAACGGGGCTGCTCCAGGTAGGACATGAACGCCGCCAACCCCTTCGCGCCCTCGACGGCGGCGGCGCCGACGAAGACGTGCTCGGGCAGGCCGAGCAGGTGTCGCCAGCGCACGGCGGTACGTCCCACCTCGGCGGGCCGGGCGTCCAGCTCGGCCCGCCAGGCGGCGACGATGTCCGCGGAGAGCCGCCAGGCCGCCCGGGAGAGGACCACCTCCCGGTACCGCAACCGGGGCCGGCACCAGACCGGGCCGACCGGGGTGCGGCAGATCTGTCGGGCCGCCATGGCCCCGCCCAGTCCGACCGATCCCGTGCCCAGGTCGGTGAGCATGCTGGTCAGGCGCTCCGGCAGCACCAGCGGCACCAGGAACCCGAGATAGAGCACATCCAACGGTTCACCGGTGGCGGTGACCACCAGGCGGACCTGATCGGTGGCGACGTCGTGGACCAGGTGCAGGTCGTCCGGGACCAGGGTTCCGTGGCGGCGGTCGTCGGCGATCTCGTCGCCGACGAGCAGCGGATGCAGGTTGCCATTGAACCCGTTGACTGGGCGGAGCTGGGCCACCCGGGCGCCGAGGTGGCGCCGGAGCTGGGCGGCGACGGCCGTCCCGGCCTCCGGGGGGAGCTGCCGCAGGAAGCGGCTGGTGAACCGGCCCCAGCCGCCGTACACGTGATTGACACAGAACGACGCGCCGTCGTGGCAGGACTGTCCGAAGACCGCGTACGAGCCGGGTCGGCTGGTGAGCCAACGGGACAGCCTGGGGGCGACGGCGTCGGGCAGCCCGTCGGGGACGGCCAGGTTCCCGTCGTCGTCGGTCGTGACGGCGGCCACCAGGTCGGCCCGGAGCCGGGCCAGTTCGCGCAGCTCGTCACCGGGGGCGAGGTCGAGCGTCGGGTCCAGGGCGCCGTCGGCGCCGACCAGGTGCGCCGCCTGCCAGATCGCACCGTACTCCTCGGCGAACTCCGTCGGCGACTCGCAGCGGCCGCCCACGCCGTAGCGGGCGACGAAGCGGTCCCGGGCCAGGCGGCGGATCACCGCGTGCTGGTCGAAGACTTCGAAGAGCGGGGCCAGCGCGGCGAGGGTGCCCCGGTGGTCCCGGCCGTGGGCCCGGCCCAGGCCCACCGGGCGGACCAGGGTCACGTCCTCGGTGACGGGTTGCGGACGACCCGTGCGGTCCGCGCCGAGCAGGGCGAAGGCCGCGTCCCACCGGGAGCGTAGCCCGGCCAGGGCCGCCGGCCGTTCGGTCGCGCCGAGACCGGCGAACGCGGTGGTCCTGGCATCGATCTCCCGCAGCAACACGGCCACGTCGGCCAGGCCGATCCCGGCCAGCCAGTCGGCGACCGCGGCGAGGCCGTCGACGGCCTGCGGGTCCACCGGGTACGCGGGGCGGAGCACGCCCTGTTCGACGAGCGCGTGCAGGTACGCCCGGGCCGCCGCGGACGCCTGCGACGCCGGAAGGGGCAGCCGGGTGGCCAGTTCCGTCGCGAGCTGGTGCGGCGTCGCCACCCCGCCGGGCTCCAGCAGATTCAGCAGGTGCCGCAGCGCCCGGGTCAGCGGCAGCGTCAGCGCCTCCTCCCGTTGCACCCCGGGTGGCGCGTCGGGGGCCTGTGTCTGCCGACGCAGTCGGATCGCCGCCCCGTCCACCCGCAGGCCGGGTGCCAGCGTGTGGGGCAGATCGCCGCGACGGTCGGGGTGCCGGAGCACAGCGTGCACGAGAGCGGACAGAGTGGCCCGGTCGGCGTTGGCGACCGCCACCACCTCCGGGGAACCGGTCGGGTCCGGCATCGGCCGGTCCCAGCGGCCCCAGCCCACCCGGGTGAACCAGGACAGCGGCACGGTCCTGGTGGCCGCGCGCAGCGCGTACCGGAGCACGGTGGCCTCCGACTTGCGCGCCCGGTCGTCGGGTGCCGGGCCCTGCTCGGCCGCCCGGCGCAGCGCCCGCAGCAGGTCCACGCTGGTCAGCGCGACGGCCCGGGACAGCTCCTCGGCGCGGCACAGCTCGGCCAGGGCGACCCGGTCGGCGGCGAGCGCCGGCGCGAGAAGGGCGTCGAGTTCCGCGGTGTGCCGGTCGATGTCGTCGCGGAGGCCGAGCCAGGACGCCAGGCCGGGCAGGTGGTCTGTCCAGCCCTCCAGCCGGGTACGCGACGCCGCCGACGGGCTGCGCCCGTTGTGCACGTCGCGGCGCAGGGCCAGCAGCGCCCGACGCTGGTCGGAATCGGCCCGGACGACCTGCTCGTGCAGCACGTCGGCGAGCGCCGCGGCGATTCGCTCGGCGCGTGCGGTCAGCTCGAGCAGGCGGGCGGCGACGCCCCGGAACTCCTCGGTCACGGCCGACGGTTCCGGGAGGGCGACACCGGCGACCCGCACTATCGCGTACGGCGCCACGGTGACCTCGGGCGCTCGGGTGACGGGCCCGACCCGGCGTACGCCCAGCGCCGGCGTCCCGCCGACCGTGGTCCCGATCATCCTCTCTCCTCTCCCCCGTGACCGCTTCCTGGTGGAGGACGGTGACGGCGTGACTGCCGACATTCGCAGCCGTGTCCGTGGGAGGCGTCCGCACAACTACCGGTCCGGTTACGTACTCGGTGGCAGGCGCCGGCTGCGTAGCCGGTTGCGTACTTCTCCGGATGGTGCCGGGGCGGCGGGAGGGAGGTGTGCGGGGCGTCGACACGGTCTCCATCGACGATGGGTTCGGCCTGGCTGACCTCGACGTGCACGACTCGGCGGCCCCGCCGGAGTCCTGCGGACTGCCGCCTGGAACCGCGGCTTCACCGGCCTCGACCAGCTCCGGACGGCGGCGGGCACGCTCGTCGCCCGGCTGAAAACAACGGCCCGCCGTCTTTCTACCCCAGCGCTTGATCGACGGCAATCCTTCCTCCGCCGGGAAACTACACCTGGACCGATCAACTCGAGATCTGGCCGGATCGAAGAGTGCGGTGAGCTGTTGACTACGAAGCGTCCGCCTTGTGTACTCGACATCCCCAAAGAGGATCTTCCCCCTAAGGATCCGTAATGCCAGGTAAACGGCCTTCTCTGATCACACTGTGGTTGCGGTTCCGCACCCACAGCCAGCGGCCGTCCCGCGACACCGTCCGATGACGCCCGCCCCGGCCGACCGGCTCGTACCAGCTCGACCGAAGTCCGGTCGGATGACCGGTCACCCGCTGCCCCGGACGGAATTCGCCGCACTCCGTCGTCAGCTCGACGACCTGCACGCGGGAACCGGCGCAGCCGTCGCCCTCGCCGGAGAACCGGGAATCGGCAAGACCACGTTGATCTCCGCCCTCGCGGCGCAGGGCAGGACGCACACCCTCACGGTGGTCGCCGCCACCGGCCGGACGGGCACCGGCCCGCCCGTCGTGGTGGGAGCGGAACCCACCCTTGTCCTGCTCGACGACGTGCACCTGCTCGACACGGCGCACCGGGACCAGATGCAGCAGCTGATCGAACTGACCACCACCGCGCCGGTGCTGCTGGCCCTCGCCTATCGGGACCGACAATTGTCCCGTGGAGCGGCGGCGGTGCTGTCCCGGGCGGCCGCACGCGGCCAGCTCACCCAGCACCGACTCGGTCCACTGGACCTCGGCCAGACCCGCGAGCTGCTCGGTGACCGGCCGGACCTGACCCGGCTGCACGCCGAAAGTGACGGCAACCCGCTCTACCTGCAACTGCTGGCCGCCGCAGACGCGGAGGCCATGACCGACGCCCACCTGATCCTGCTCGGCGAGCTGGCCGAACTCGCCGACCGCGAACTGCGGGTCGCCCAGGCGGCCGCCGTGCTGCGTACCCCCGGTTCGGCGGACCTGCTCGCCGCGGTGGCCGGACTGGACGTCACGGAGACACTGTCTGCCCTGGACACCCTCACCGAGCTGGACCTGATGCGCCCGGTGCAGCTGCTGCCGCGCTTCGCGTTCCGGCACGACGTCGTCCGTCGTTTCGTCTACGCACGGATCGGCCCCAGCCAACGCCTCGCCGCCCACCGGCGCGTGGAGGCCGAACTGCTGGCTCGCGGCGCTCCGGTCTCCCAGCGCGCCCACCACATCGCCCGGGCCCTCGACACGGGCCGTCCTGAGCAGTTGCCCGTCCTGATCGACGCGGCGCGGAGCACCATGCACGACGCACCGGCCGATGCGCTGGAGTGGTTGGAGGCCGCGCTGCAACTGCTGCCCGAGGGCGACGACCGCTGGTACGAGGCGCAGGTGCTGGCCCTGCGGGCCCAGTTGCTGCGCGGCGGTCGATGCGACGTGCAGCAACTGGTGCACACCCTCCTACCCCGGGTGATCCGCATGCCTGGCCGGGACTTCTCCTCGACCATGGCAGTCGCCGTCCGGGTACGCCGGATCCAGGGCCGGCACGCCGAGGCGTCGGTCCTGATCCGGGAAGGGCTGGCCGCGCTGCACGACACCCATCCCTCCACTCCCTGTACGGCCGTGGCCATGCACACGGAACTGGCGGCACTCGCCCTCGACCGGCTCGATCAGGAAGCCGCCCGCCTGAACGCCCACGAGGCCGCCACCATCGCCCGGCAGCACGGAGACCGGCTCGGGGAGGCGGCCGCCGTCGCCCAGACCGCGATGGCGCACCTGCTCGCCGCCGACAGCGACGCCGCGGACCGGGCCGCCGACGTCGCGGCCGATCTGGTGGACACCACGCCGGACAGCAGCGTCGTCACCAACCTGCCAGCCCTCTACCTGGTGGGCTCGACGGAGGAGGCCCTGCACCGGTTCACCGAGGCGCATCGGCACCTGTCCCGGGGTGCCGAGGAGGCCCGCCGAACCGGACAATGGTTCATCCTTCCCGCCATCCTGACCTCGCTCGGGGCGGTGGAGTTGCAACGTGGACTACTCGACCGGGCCGGCCGCACCCTGGAGGAAGCTGCGGGACTGCTCGAACCGGAAGGCACGTCGACGGCCTGGGCCACGGTCGCCGCGCTTCTCGCGCTCGTACGGTACTGGCAGGACTTCGACCGAGAGGCCGCCGCGGTGATCGCCCTGGGCGATCAGGCCCTCGCCCTGATCCGGGACCAGGGGCCGGCCGAGGGTGTGATCGTGCGCTGCCTCTTGGCGGACCTACTGATCAAGGTGGCGGAGCCGGAACGCGGGCGTCGGCTGATGCTCGACGCTCTCGGCGGCCCGGAGATGCCACGGATCGCCCCGCCGAACCGGTCCCGGTGGTACGAGGCGCTGTCCATGGCCGCGCTCCGGATGGGTGACAAGCGTGACGCGAGCCGGTGGGTCGACCTGGCCGAGGCCTCGGTGCGCGACCTCTCCGTCAGCCGTCAGGGCTTTCTGATGCGCGCCCGCATGCGGCTGTACGCCGCACGCGGGGAAACCGGCCCGGCGCTGGCCGCCGCGGAGCAGGCAGTCGAGTGCTTCGCCGGTCGGGGACTGGACCTGGACCTGTGCCGGACGATGGCGGCGGCGGGAACCGTACTGGTCGACGCCGGCCGCACCGACGATGCCCGCGCCTGGCTCGGACGGGCCGCCGCGCTCGCCGAACAGTGCGGTTCGGCCCGTCTGGTCGATCGGGTTCGCCGGCAGCGGAGCCGTCTGGTCCCGAACGCGTCAACCAGGGGTAGCGACCCGCTGGCCGTGCTGACCGAGCGTGAACGGCAGATCGCCGATCTGGTGAGCCG
The DNA here is from genome assembly GCF_040640115.1 of Micromonospora sp. NPDC023644. Classification (NCBI taxonomy): domain Bacteria; kingdom Bacillati; phylum Actinomycetota; class Actinomycetes; order Micromonosporales; family Micromonosporaceae; genus Micromonospora; species Micromonospora sp. NPDC023644. Next base: position 55,204 of record NZ_JBFABA010000019.1, read on the forward strand.
CGGTATGACCAGCGTGGAGGCCGCACACGGGCTCTTCCTGAGCGTCCGTACGGTCGACACCCACCTGGGCCGGATCTACCGCAAGCTCGGTGTGTCGAACCGGGCGAGCCTGGCCCGGGCGGTGCTCCGGTCGCACACGACGACGCCGGCCGGGGAACCTCGGTGAGGTGAGCGGAACGTCGTCGCCGCCGCATCGACGATCGAGGACTCGCGACCCGTCGCGTGTAGGCCACTGTTATCGCTAACGTCACGGTTCGTTGGAGCATCCGGAAACACATCGCCATCGGCGCGACCTCAGCCACCCGGGTGTGGCAGCGAAACCGAGCGATCCGACACGCCCCCCGCGCCGCCCCGCAGGGACCACCGGCAGCGATGCGCTCAGGTGCTTCACCGTCGCCACGGTGCCGGGTGCCGCGCCTCAGCGCACTACCAAAGTCTTGCGCGAGCCCGAGGCCGACGCTATGTTATCGATAACATCGAAGTCTACCCATTGCCTTGCCGCTGACGGATCGGTGAAGCGCCGCCGGCCCGACCGTGCTCGTGGGGACCGCACACGATGCGCTTCCACGGCAGACGAGACGCCTGGCGCGCGCTTCGCCCAGTACAGCCGGCGCGGCCACCGTCACCGGCCTCGTCGTCGCACCAGGGGCGGCCACAGCTGCCATCCACACCGCCGGATGCCTGCTGGCGCACCAACTCGTTGAGCACACCCTCCAGTGTCGCCGACCGGCAGGAGCGGGTTGCCGGACGCCGCCGCGAGGAGCCGAGGGGGCAGGCGGCAGGACGCCACCTTCCGGACCAGTTCGTGAGGATCCCGCTGCCGCGCGAGCCCACCACCCCGCCACCACCACCAACGGAGGCCGACATGCCCGCCCCCTTCGTCAACCGTCGTACCCTGCTGAAGGCAGCCGGCGGAGCCGCTGTCGCGAGCGCCGCTGGCCCCGCCCTCGCCGGTGCCGCCGGTGCCGCCCTGCCCCCGGCCCGCGCCGACATAGGTGTCTCCGCCTACGCGTTCGAGCCGGGCCAGGTCAGGCTGACCGGGAGCCGTTGGCAGGACAACCAGAACCGCACCCTGAACTATCTGCGCTTCGTGGATGTCAACCGGTTGCTCTACAACTTCCGCGCCAACCACCGGCTCTCCACCGCCGGTGCCACGCCCAACGGGGGGTGGGACGCGCCGACGTTCCCCTTCCGCACCCACATGCAGGGGCACCTCCTGACCGCCTGGGCCCAGGCCTGGGCGGTCCTCGGGGACACCACCTGCCGGGACAAGGCCAACCAGATGGTGGCCGAGCTGGCGAAGTGCCAGGCCAACAACGCCGCCGCCGGCTTCAATACCGGCTACCTGTCCGGCTTTCCCGAGTCGGACTTCACCGCGCTCGAGGCACGGACGCTGAGCAACGGCAACGTGCCGTACTACTGCATCCACAAGACGCTCGCCGGGCTGCTCGACGTCTGGCGCCTCATCGGCAACACCCAGGCCCGCGACGTGTTGCTGGCGCTCGCCGGATGGGTCGACTGGCGCACCGGCCGGCTCACCGCCAGCCAGATGCAGGCCATGCTGGGCACCGAGTTCGGCGGCATGAACGCCGTCCTGACCGACCTGTACCAGCAGACCGGCACCGCCCGTTGGCTGACGGCCGCCCAGCGCTTCGACCACAACGCCGTGTTCAATCCGCTCGCCGCCAATTCCGACCAGCTCAACGGGCTGCACGCGAACACGCAGGTACCCAAGTGGATCGGCGCCGTCCGCGAGTACAAGGCCACCGGCACCACCCGCTACCGGGACATCGCCAGCAACGCATGGAACATCACCGTCAACGCGCACACCTACGTGATAGGCGGGAACAGCCAGGCCGAACACTTCCGGGCACCGAACGCCATCGCCGGATACCTGCGCGCGGACACCTGCGAGGCCTGCAACACGTACAACATGCTCAAGCTGACCCGGGAGCTGTGGCTGCTCGATCCGGACCGGGCGGCCTACTTCGACTTCTACGAGCGTGCGCTGCTCAACCACATGATCGGCCAACAGAACCCGGCCGACAGCCACGGGCACGTCACCTACTTCACCCCGCTCAACCCGGGCGGCCGTCGCGGCGTCGGCCCGGCGTGGGGTGGCGGCACCTGGAGCACCGACTACAACTCGTTCTGGTGCTGTCAGGGCACCGGCGTGGAGACCAACACGACGCTGATGGACTCGATCTACTTCCACAACGACACCACGCTGACCGTGAACCTGTTCATGCCATCGGTCCTCACCTGGACACAGCGGGCGATCACGGTCACGCAGACGACGTCATACCCGGTCTCCGACACCACCACCCTGACCGTCACCGGATCGGTCGGCGGTTCGTGGACGATGCGGATCCGGATCCCGGGCTGGACGAGCGGTGCCACCGTCAGTGTCAACGGCACGCCGCAGAACGTCACCGCGACGCCGGGCAGCTACGCCAACCTCACCCGATCCTGGGCCTCCGGCGACACGGTCACGGTCCGACTGCCGATGCGCGTCGTGATGGTTGCCGCCAACGACAACGCGGCGGTCCAGGCGGTCACCTACGGCCCGGTGGTGCTCTCCGGAAACTACGGCAACACCGCCCTGAGCGACCTGCCCTCGCTGACCAGCGGCTCGATCACCCGCACCAGCAGCAGCGCGCTGGCCTTCACCGCAGTCGCCAACGGCGTCACCGTCAACCTCGGGCCGTTCTACGACGCCCACGGGCACAACTACACGGTGTACTGGCGAGCTGGCGGGACGGCCGACGGCACCGTCGCGAGCTTCCGGCTGGCCAACACGGCCAGCGGTCTCGTGCTCGGCATCCGCAACATGTCCACGGCCGACGGCGGGCTCGCCATCCAGTGGGGTGACAACGGCACGGCGGACCACGACTGGCAGCTGCTGGTCGACGGCTCGGCGATCCGACTCCGCAACGTCAACAGCGGCAAGGTTCTCGGGGTGGAGAACATGTCCACCGCCGACAACGCGCGCATCCTCCAGTGGGCCGACAACGGCACGGCCGACCACACCTGGTCGGTCGTCGACGTGGGCGACGGTACGCACAAGCTGCGCAACACGCACACCGGCAAGCTCCTCGCCATCATCGATGGCTCCGTCAGCCAGGGTGCCCAGGCGGTGCAGGACCAGGACAACGGCACGCTGGACAACCAGTGGCGGTTCCTGCCCAACGGCGCCCGCCGGATCCAGAACCTCGCCAGTGGCCTCGTCCTCGGCGTGCAGAACATGTCCACCGCCGACGGCGGCCTCGTCATCCAATGGGGCGACAGCGGCACCGCCGACCACCTGTGGACCGCGATCGTCGACACCGCCGGGTACCTGCGCCTACGAAACTCGCACAGCGGCAAGGTGCTCGCCGTGGAGGGTGGTTCCGCCGCGGCCGGCGCCCGGATCGTGCAGTGGGCCGACAACGGCGCAACCGACCACCGGTGGCGGCTGCGCTACGGCGGTAGCGCCTACTTCCGTATCCAATGCGCCAACGGCGGCCGGGTCCTCGGTGTCAGCGGCGGCTCCGGCAGCCAGGGCGCGCAGGTCGTGCTCGGCAACGACAGCGGGTCGGCCGACCAGCGCTGGCGGTTCATCTAGAAGCGGCAGGGAACAGGCCATTCGCGCGCTTCCCGAGCGGGACGCGCGCGAATGGCCTGTTCCAGAGGTACGCGGGGGTCGCGACGTGGTCAGGCGCCGATCGCGATCGCGAAGATGTGCATGGTGGGCAAGCCGGATGCCGGCCGGGCGCTGATGTTGGGCAACTCGACCCGTACCACCTGCTTGTTCCGCAGTGCCACGCCCACGTAGTAGACGCAGGCCGGCGTGGTGACGCGCTGGTTGCCGGGCCGGTTCTGGTAGGCGACGATGGCGGCGGTGGCGGCGGTGCCACCGGCGTGTGGTCCGCCGTACCAGTCCGGCGTGCTCAGCGTGAACGTCTGGCGGGTGCCGTCGGCGTAGATCGCCGCGGCGGTCCCGGAGACGGCACCGTAGGTGCCGGTGGCGAGGAAGCCGAGGGTACGGCCGGTGCCGGTCAGGCTGATGGACTGCCCCGAGGCGATGGCGTTGTCGGCGACGCCGGGGCTTACGTCGGGCCAGCGGAAGTTGACGCCGTTCCGGCTCACCGTGCTGCCCGGGGTGACGCCGGCCTGGGCCAGGGCCTGCGCGGGAGGTACGCCGGATGCTGGAACCGGTGGCGACCGGCGTCGCGGCGTTGCGGATGACCGACACGCAGCTCGACGAACTCGGTCGGATCCTGGAGGACATGCGGTCGGCGGCTGACGACGCCGAGAAGCTGATCCAGTTCGACACTGCCTTCCACCACACCGTCATCGCGAGCACCGGCAACGAGACCCTCACGTCGCTGCTGGACGGGCTGTCCGGCCGCACGGTGCGGGCCCGGGTCTGGCGTGGGTCGATCGAGGGTCACGCGGCACACACGACGCTCGACGAGCACCGCGCGATCTACCTCGCGCTGCGTTCGCGCGACCAACTGCTCGCCCAGGCCAGCGCGCTGATGCATGTCAACACCTCCGAAGCGTGGCTGCGTACGGTGCTCGCCGCCACCGCGGCGGACGCGTGACGTCCGGACCGACGGCGTCACGGAACATCAGGCGGGTCGGGCCAGGTGTGGCGACGCTCCAACGAGCCGGGGTCGGTGACGACGACGAAGTGCCGCTCGCCCGCCACGACCAGCGCCGGCACCGGAGACAGGTCGTGTCCGGCGCGGCGGAAGGGTCGGACGGCCGGAAGGGAGTGGCGGGGCCCGCTGGTCGTCGGCGTCGGCCAGCGGGCCCCGGGTGGGAGCGGTACGGCGCTGCTCCGCTCCCACCCGCGCAGGTGCGATCACCACAGGGTGGTGTGCCCCTACGTACTCGGGGTCCCGACCGACCTCACGGTGTCGCCAGGGTGAATCGGCGCACCGTCACCGTGCCGCCCGACGACTGCGTGGCGTAGTTGAAGATGCCGAACCGGTATCCCATGAAGAACTGCCAGGCGTTGTTGAGGGTCAGGGCGTTGCCGAGCGGGAGGAAGGTGACGCCGTCGGTGCTGTACGAGAACCTGGCCTGCCGCCCCGGGCCGGGCCGGATGTCGGCGTTGGCCCGCAACCAGATCCGCCCGCCGGACACCGGGGCGCCGGCGATCTCGGTTCCTTTGCCGGTGGTGTTCCAGTTGTCGGTGCCCATGGTCAGGCCGTTGGTCATGACCACGCGGGTGGCCCCGTTGTCCCGTGTGACGCCGATCCACGCCGAGGTGTCGCGCAGCATCGCCAGTCCGGCCCGGTCGCCGTCGCGCATGGCGGAGTAGTCCAGTTCGATGGTGCCCGTCGAGGTCGGGCCCTGGATCCGGTGGGTCAGCGTGTTGCGCGCGCGGTAGAGGTCGTCGGTCACCGACGCGGTCTGCAGACGCAGCCCGTTGTTCACCGACCACCGGCTGTCGTCCGGGTTGTGGTTCCACTCGTACTGGACGCCGAGGGTGGTGCCGGTGAAGGTGTCGGTGCCGGTGAGCGGCTTGACCGGGCGCGACGGCAGCGGGTTGGGGTAGTTGACGCCCCAGGAGCCGTTGACCGTCTGCACCTGCGGCCAGCCGTCGCTGGTCCAGGTGATGGGCGCCAGCGTCGGCATCCGGCCGCCCGGGTAGGCGTCGGTGAACGCCATGTAGTACCAGGCGCCGTTCGGGGTCTGCACGAGCCCGCCCTGGTGCGGCACACCGCCGCCGGAGATCGGGCCCGCCATGTCGAGCAGCACCTGTCGCTGCTCGTACGGGCCGAACGGGCCGCTGGTCGACTTCAGCACGTACTGGCCGTTCGCGGGGCGGGTGAGCCAGATGTAGTAGGCGCCGTTGCGCTTGTAGAAGCGCGCCCCCTCCAGCGTGCCGATGTTCGACGGCGTCTGGTACACCTGCTGGGCCCGCACCTGGGTACGCCCGTCGGCCGACAACTGCGCCACACTGATCGTGCCGTTGCCGTACGCGACGTACATGGTGTCGTTGTCGTCGATCAGCATCCCGGCGTCGTAGTAGCAGTGGGGGATGGTGGTGTGCCGGCTCCACGTGCCGTCGACGGCGGAGGCGGTGTAGATGTGTGTCTGGGCGAAGTCGACGCAGCCGGCCCAGTAGAAGGTCCGGTTGCTCGGCCGGTAGTTCAGCGTGGAGGCCCAGATGCCGTCGACGTACCCGTGGCTGCCGCCTGCCATGTCGTACTTCGCGCCGAAGTCCAGCCGGGGCACCGAGTGCCCGGCGAACTCCCAGTTCACCAGGTCCCACGACCGCAGCACGGGGGCGCCGGGCGAGTAGTGCATGGTGGAGGCGGACATGTAGTAGACGTCGCCGACCCGGATGATGTCGACGTCGGCGAAGTCCTGCCAGACGACCGGGTTGGTGAAGGAGCCACCGGGGTTTGCGCCGTCGCCGACGCGGACCAGCTGCCACTGCTGGTGGCTGCCGTTGAAATCGTCGTACTGCACGACGTTGCCACCGTCGGCGGTCGAGGCGTTCTGCACCTCCACCACCTTGTTCGAGTTCCGGTTGACCAACCGCACGTACCCACCCGCCGAATCCGCCAGCCGGAACTGCTGGTTGGTCCCGTTGTGATCAGCCCACTGCACCACGCTCGCACCATTGGCCGTGGAAGCCCCGGAGACGTCCAGCACCTTGCCCGAATGCCGCGACCTCAACCGGTAGTAGCCGCCACCGGAGTCGACGAACTGCCACTGCTGCCAGTTCCCGTCGTTACGCGACCACTGCGCGATCCGCGCACCATCGCCCGTGGCCATGTTGTACAGGTCCAACACCCTGCCACTGTTGCGATTCACCAACACGTACCACGCATTCGTGTCCACCGTCGCCGCCGACACCGGCGACGGAGACACCGCGACGAGCGCGCCGCCCACCAGCACCGCCACCACGGCCGCGGCGATGCGGGACAACCACCCACGCCGCCCCGACACAGCCCAGGTAAGACCACCGTTGGTAGACATGATCCTCCTTCAGGAGACAACCAGGAGCCGGAGTCGGTCGGTCGAGCCGTCGTCAGGCAGCAGACGACCACCAGGTCCGATCCGCGGCGCGTCGTGATCGTTGACAGGTCGGTGCGCCCCTGCCCAGGAGGCGCAGCCCGGACGACCCGCTAGGGAAATGATCTTCGGTCTGGCGGGCCGAGCCGGCCACCGATCCGACCCATCGACTGTGAGCGATAACACGCTGCCAGTCAAGGCGTAACCTCGGGCAGAGCCGCCGCTCCCCGGGGCGGCCGGCACGCGCCTCGATCCGGCACCCGCGATCACACTGATGGTGATCTGCGGAGAAGCCCTCTCAGCCCATCATCGCGGGCAATCCACCCGCACTCCCCAAGGACATCGTCTGTTGCCAATTTACACGAATCGATGTGAGCGATAACATCGCTGCAATCGTCCCATCATCCGCGAACGGCAGCGCGGCTGGAGCCGCCGGGCTGGCGACAGCGGGGCGACCGACGCGACCAGGGCACCGTCGCCTCGGCTCCGCGCGTGGCCGGGCGGCCTCTCACACAGCAACCTGCCGCGAGTACGGACGGGCGCAACCGTCCCCGCCGTACCGATCAGTCACGGCACCGGCTACCGACCGCCGACGCCGGAGCTCCCGAGGAGGAACAACGTGTACAGACGCAGGAGATGGATGACCGCTGTCCTGGGCGTCCTGGCGGTGACGGCCGCGACCGCCTTCGCCGGTGGTGTCGTCGCGCCGCAGCCGGCGCAGGCGCTGAACAACGGAGCCGCCCGCACCCCGCCGATGGGCTGGAACACCTGGAACACCTTCGGCTGCTCCATCAACGAAACGCTCATCCGCCAGATGGCCGACTCGATCGTGACCAACGGCCTGCGGGACCTCGGGTACAAGTACGTCGTCGTCGACGACTGCTGGTTCAACCCCAACCGGGACGCGCAGGGCAATCTGCAGGCCCACCCCGAGCGGTTCCCGAGCGGGATGAAGGCGCTCGGGGACTACCTGCACGCGCGGGGTCTGCTGTTCGGCCTCTACCAGGCTCCGCTGGATCAGACCTGCGCCCAGTACTTCGACGCCTTCCCCGGCTCCACCGGCAGCCTCGGCCACGAGTACCAGGACGCCCGGCAGTTCGCCGCCTGGGGCGTCGACTACCTGAAGTACGACTGGTGTTCGCCGACCGGGACCATCAACGACCAGGTCGCCCGGTTCGGCATCATGCGCGACGCGCTGGCCGCCACCGGCCGGCCGATCGTCTACAGCATCAACCCGAACAGCATCCACGAGAAGACCGGGCCGCAGCGCAACTGGAGCGACGTGGCGAACCTCTGGCGCACCACCGAGGACATCACCAACGCGTGGAACACCGGCCAGACCAACGGCTACCCGATGGGCATCCAGAACATCGTCGACGTCAACGTGCCGCTGGCCGGCTACGCCGCACCGGGCGGGTTCAACGACCCGGACATGCTGGAGGTCGGCAACGGCGGCATGAACGACACGGAGATGCGTAGCCACTTCGCGCTCTGGTCGGTCATGGCGGCGCCGCTCATGATGGGCAACGACCTGCGCTCGGCGAACGCGGCGACGTTGGCGATCCTGAAGAACCAGAACCTGGCCGCCATCAACCAGGATCCGCTCGGTCTCCAAGCGGTCCAGGTCTCCCACGACGGCACCCGGCGGATCCTGGCCAAGCGGCTGACCAACGGCGACGTCGCCGTCGCCCTGTTCAACCAGGGCAGCTCCACCACGACGATCGCCACCACCGCGGCGGCGATCGGCAAGACCGGCAGCTCGTTCACCCTGCGCGACGCGTGGACCAACAGCACCTCCACCACCACCGGGAGCATCTCCGCGAGCGTCCCGGCACACGGCACCGTGGTGTTCCGGGTCAGCGGCGGCGGCACCACCGACCCGCCGCCCCCGACCACGTTCCGGCTGCGCAGCGAGTCGGCAGGGCGCTGCCTCGACGTCGACAACGCCAACACCGCCAACGGCACCGGCACCCTGATCTGGGACTGCCACGGCAACGCCAACCAGCAGATCAGCCAGGACGGCCAGACGCTGCGGATCCTCGGCAAGTGCCTGGACGTCCCGACCAGCGCGGCCAACGGCACCCGGGTGCAGATCTGGGACTGCAACGGCGGCACCAACCAGCAGTGGACGTTGAACAGCAACGGCACGGTCAGCAATGTCCGCTTTTCGTCGCTCTGCCTCGACGTCAACAACGGCGGCACGGCCAATGGCACGGCGGTGATCCTCTGGTCCTGCCACGGTAACGCGAACCAGCGGTGGAGCCGGGTGTGACCGCCGGCCGCTGACCTGAGGCCGGCCGGGTGGACGGCACGTCCACCCGGCCGGCTCGCCGACCAGTGGAAACCGCTCGACAATCTGGGGGTACATCGTGCAATCACGAGCTCCGCTCCGGGCCCGTCGGGGATTCCGACGCGTGGTCGCCGCAATCGCGAGCCTCGCCTGCGCAGTCGCGGTGCTGCCGGGTACGGCGCGCGCCGACAATCCGATCGTGCAGAACATCTACACCGCTGACCCGGCGCCGATGGTGCACAACGGCCGGGTGTACGTCTACACCGGGCATGACGAGGACGGCTCCACCTACTTCACGATGCGCGAGTGGCGGGTGTACTCGTCCGCCGACATGGTGAACTGGACGGATCATGGCGTTCCCATGAGCCTGGCGACCTTCGCCTGGGCGGACGCCAACGCCTGGGCCGGCCAGGTCGTCGCCCGCAACGGGAAGTTCTACTGGTACGTGCCCGTACGCCAGCGCTCGAACGGGCAGATGGTCATCGGGGTCGGGGTGGCGGACAGCCCCACCGGTCCCTTCCGGGACGCGCTCGGTCGACCACTCGTCGGCAACGGTGAGATCGACCCGCACGCCTTCATCGACGACGACGGCCAGGCGTACCTGTACTGGGGCAACCCGAACCTGTGGTACGTGCGGCTCAACCCCGACATGATCTCGTTCTCGGGCGGGGCGACCCAGATCCCGCTCAGCACCGCCGGGTACGGCACCCGCACCGGCAACCCCAGCCGGCCGACCCTCTACGAGGAGGGCCCCTGGGTCTACAAACGGAACGGGCTCTACTACAACGTCTTCGCGGCGGAGTGCTGCTCCGAGTTCATCGCCTACTCGACCGCGCCCGGCCCCACGGGACCCTGGACGTACCGCGGGGCCATCATGCCCCGACAGGGCAGCAGCTTCACCAACCACGCCGGTGTCATCGACTTCGACGGCGGGTCGTACTTCTTCTACCACAACGGCGCGCTGCCCGGCGGCGGCGGCTACACCCGCTCCGTCGCGGTGGAGCGGTTCACCTACAACTCCAACGGCACCTTTCCCACGATCAACATGACCACCGCGGGCCCTCCTCAGGTCGGCACGCTGAACCCGTACGTCCGGCAGGAGGCCGAGACGATCGCCTGGGGCTCCGGCATCGAGACCGAACCGTCCAGCGAGGGCGGCATGAACGTCGGCTGGATCGACAACGGCGACACCATCAAGGTCAAGGGGGTCGCCTTCGGCGCCGGTGCCACGTCCTTCACCGCGCGGGTCGCCTCCGGCACGAGCGGAGGTCGCATCGAGGTGCGGTTGGACAGTGCGAGCGGCCCGCTCGTCGGCACCTGCACCGTGGGTGGCACCGGCGGCTGGCAGAACTGGACGAACACCACGTGCGGCGTGAGCGGAGCCACCGGTACGCACGACCTTTACCTGCGCTTCGCCGGCGGCAGCGGCAACCTGTTCAACGTGAACTGGTGGCAGTTCGGCGGCGGCGCCTCGCCGTCGTACCGGATCACCAACCGCAACAGTGGGCAGGTCGTCGACGTCCAGCAGCCCAACCTCGACAACCTCGCCGTGATCGGTCAGTGGACCGGCAACGGCTCGACCTGGCAACAGTGGCGCTTCCTCGACGCCGGCAACGGGGCGGTGCGGCTGCAGAGCGTCAACAGCGGCAAGTGCGTCGACGTCCTGAACGCCTCGGTGGCCGACGGCGCCCGGATCGTCCAGTACACCTGCCACGAGGGCCTGAACCAGGCGTTCACCTGGCGATCGACCGGCAGCGGCTACCACGAACTGGTGAACGTCAACAGCAACAAGTGCCTGGGCGTGGTCGGCGGCTCCACCGCTCTCGGCGCCGCGCTCGAGCAGCGTACGTGCACCTCGGCGACCAGCATGCAGTGGTCGCGCGCCTGAGCGGACCGACGGTGGGCTGGGTGGTGGCGGTCCCCCGTCACCACCCAGCGCTGACCGGCCGCGACGTTCCGGAAGTCAGCTTCGCAGCTGCCACTGCTGGTTGGTGCCACCGTTGCACGACCAGAGAATGAGCTTCGTGCCGTTCGCCGTGGCGGCGCCGTCGGCGTCCAGGCAGAGACCCGACTGCACACCCGTGATCGTGCCGTTGGCGTTGATGTTCCACTGCTGGTTGGCCTGGCCGTTGCAGTCCCAGATCACCACCGTGGTGCCGTTGGCGGTGCCCTGGCCGGAGGCGTCCAGGCACTTGGTGCCGTAGACCATGAGCTGCCGGCTGGCGGTGGAGGTCCACCGTTGGTTGGCGGTGCCGACGCAGTCCCAGATCTGGGCCTGCGTGCCGTTGGTCGTGCTGGATCCGCCGATCTCGGCACAGCGGCCGGACTGCACCCCGACGATTTGCACGTTCTGCGGGTTGGCGCCGCCGCTCTGCACGCCGGCGGCGGCCATCACCGCCTGCGCGCCCGACGGCCAACTGCCGCCGGTGACCGTGACGTTGCCGTTGACGACGTTGCCGCGGTCGCCGTTGGTCACGTTCGTGCTGCCGTTGGTCGACCAGTTGTTGGTGACGGTGAAGTTGCCCATGTTCTCCGCGTACCAGTAGTTCGCGGTGGCCCACGTGCCGGTGGCGGAGAAGACGTTGTTGCGGGCGGTGTGGTAGCGGGAGCCCTCGTCGAAGTAGAGCCCGAACCAGCCGTTGGTCCGCAGGCAGTAGTTCTCGTTGATGGTTGCGCCCGGGTTCGCCGAGAGCGTGTAGATGCACCCGCCGTCGGTCATCTGCTGCATCACGTCGTGCACGTAGTTGCCGACGACCCGGTTGTTGGACGCGGTGGTGGCCGTCGTGTACCGCGGCTGGTAGTTGTACAGGCCCCGGTTGGCGTAGTGCTGGCTGCCGCCGGCGTCGTTGGCGCCCCAGCCGTACCCGACCGAGAGGCCGGTGTACGGCATGTTGTAGACCTCGTTGTGGGAGATGGTGGCGGTGTTGACGTACGTGGTCAGGATCGAGACGACACCCCGGTATTCCAGGCCGAGGTCGTGGACCCGGTTGTTGCTGATGGTGATGTCCCGGTTGACCATCCGCTGGTCGCTGGGGTGGTGGGCGTCGGCGCGTACACCGCCGACCACGATCCCGCCCGCGGAGTTGCGGGCGATCTCGGAGCGGGTGACGGTGATGTTGCTGGCGCCCAGGCCGACGCCGCTGGTGTGACCGTTGCCGTCGTTGCCGATGCCGATGGGCGTCTGCCCCAGGTTCACGAACTGGGAGTCGCTGAAGGTGATGGTGTTGGCTGCGGAGACCTGTACGGCAGCGGGCATCTGGTTCCAGCTCGGCCGGGTGGCCTCGAACTGGGGGCAGCCGGCCTGGCAGGAGGTCAGCGCGTCGGCCGGTCGGGCCCAGGTGCCGGTGATGTGGGCGCCGGTCTGCTGGTCGGCGAAGCCGTTGCTGCTGCTGGGGCCGAGCCAACTGGTGCCCGTGAAGGTGATCCCGCTGAACGAGATGTGGTGCGCGGGGGCGTCGTAGGTGCCGCCGACGTTGACCAGGGACTGCAACCGCGGCAACTCCACACTCACGGTGCTCATGTTCTGTCCGGCGAGCGGAATGTAGTTGAGCTGGCCGTTGCCCGGGTCGAGGTACCACTCCCCCGGTGAGTCCAGGAACTCGTAGGCGTTGGTCAGGTGGAAGGGGCCCGCCCGGTGCGGGCTGGAGAGGGTGTCGAACCCGAAGGTGTTGTTGTTCCACGCGGGCTGCTGCATGGTGAGGAAGTTCCCGCTGGTGCTCTGCACGGGTGAGTACCGGTCGGTGAACGAGCCGACGCTCTCCACCTCGACCCTGCTCTGGTTGCCCAGGTTGTTCAGGTAGCTCAGCGCGCTGTTGCTGAACCGCATGCCGGTCGTGCTGAAGGTGAAGTCGGCCCGGTTCACGGCGGTACGTGCCCGCGTGGCGACGGCGCCGTTGACGTAGAGCTGGCGGCTGTCCAGCCCGGCTCCGACGTCGGCTCGCCAGATGTTCTTCGCGGAGTCGGCGAGCGACCAACCGGTGACCGCCCGGGCGCCGGTGATCGTCGGGCGAGCGGAGGCGGCCGCCCGCCAGATCACCTGGTAGCCGTTGGTGCCCGAGTCGGCCGCGGTCAGTCGCATCGGCGACGAGAGCCGGTACACGCCGTCGGCCAGTTCGACGACGATGTCACCGGACATCGCGCTGTTGCGCGTGCGTACCGCCGCCTGTGCGGAGGTCAGGGAACACGGCTGGCTGGCTGAGCAACTGCTGCCGGTGCCGGATGGAGCCGCGTAAAGGGTGGTGGTGGCGGCGGAGGCCGGGGACGCCGAGGCGACCACCGCGACCAGGGCGGCCATCGCTGTCGCGGTGGCGCCGGCCAGCAGCCGGCGCGGCGACGGTAGGGACGTAACGGGCACGGGACGGTACTCCTGACCTGAGGTGGGGTGTGGGTGGATCGCCTCGACGAGGCGGGCTCGGTGCGTGGCGGCGCGTCACCCGAGGACTTCCCGGAGGTAGCGCAGGCCGTCGGTGGCGAGCCGATCCTCTGCGAGACCTTCTCCGTGAGCCGGACCGTCGTCAGGGAGGCGGTGAAGATCCTCCAGGAGAAGGGGCTGGTGCAGGTCCGCCAGGGTGCCGGCGCCATGGTCACCCCACCATCGGACTGGGACATGCTCGACGAACTCGTCCTCGGGGCCACCATCGCCGAGGACGACAGCCTCGCCATCCTCGACGACCTCGTCGCCACCCGGCGGGTGCTGGAGTCCGACATGGCGAACGTCGCCGCCCGCCTCGCCGACGCGGAAACCACTGACCGGCTACGCGCGCTGGTGCACCGGATGGACGAGCTCGTCGACGACCACGTCACCTACCACGAGCACGATCGGGCCTTCCACGACACGGTCATGCAGGCGTCCGGGAACCGCATCGCCCGCGGTCTCGTACGGGCGCTGGAGAGCCAGCTCATCGACACCGCCCGCTACGTGGGCCGGACCGAACGCTCCCTGTGCGTGGCGTCCAACCGCGGCCACCGGCGTATCTACGAGCGCATCGCGGCGCACGACCCGAACGGCGCGGCCGAAGCCATGTTCACCCACATCACCGAGGCGTGGCTGGTCCGCCGCAGCGGTTCGGACAAGCCTGCCCGCCTGCAACGCTGACCCGGCCAGGAGGCCGGCGCTCAGGGTCCTCGCCGTCTCGGCCCGAGGTCAGCCGGTGCCGACCCCCGCGTCGCGGGAGCCGGCGCCGGCCGACCCGTCCGCGTCACGAGAACTGCGCGAAGAACCTCCAGATCTCACCCTTGGTCCAGGTGGTGACGCCACTCTCGGCGTACGTCCCGTCCACCGGCCCGGGCATGTGACCGTTGTCGAACGCGGCCCACTGGACCGGGTAGCCGGCCCTGCAGCCGGAGTAGGCGGTCGTGACGTGCGTACGGCTGCCCGGCCCCGGCTCGGGCGGGTTCTGGGCGGCGCAACCGTTGTTCCGGACGAACGTGTCGCGCAACGAACGCCCCTGCGAGATGTTCAGGACGTTGTCCGAGATGCCGTGCAGCCCGAAGTACGCGATGGGCTGCGTACCGCCGCTGCACCCGCTGATCTGTGCGCCGGCGATGACCGCGACCGCCCGGAAGACAGTGGCCCGGGCGCAGGCGAGCGCATAGCTCATGCCGCCGCCCCAACTGAAGCCGAGGGCGAACCGCTGCCTCGGGTTGACGCAGAGGTCGCTCTCGATCCGTCTGATCATGTCGTCGACGAAGGTGACGTCCTCACCGCCGGCGTTGCCCCAGCCGTTGCCGATTCCCTGGGGCGCGACCAGGATCGCGCTGTTGTTCGACTGCTCCTGCTGCCCGTAGTAGGACCATGCCGTCCCACTGGTGCCGCCCGAGGAGATCTCCTGCATGGTGCCGCCGCGCCAGTGGAACGCGAAGATCAGCCGGTAGGGATTGTTGCTGTTGTAGTTGGCGGGCACCCGCAGGATGAAGGAACGGCTCTTGCCGTTGCTCTGGATCGTGTGCGTGCCGCTGGACAGCGTCGGGGCCCTACCGCACCCGGTGCCTCCCGGCGGCGGATCGTCGCTGCCCGCGCGGACAAGCTGCCACTGCTGGTTGGCGCCGTTCCAGTCGGAGTACTGCACGATGTTCCCACCGTCGGCGGTGGAGGCACCCTGCACCTCCACGACCTTGCCGCTGTGCCGGCTGATCAGCCGGACGTGACCACCGTCCGAGTCCGCGAGCCGAAACTGCTGGTTCGTCGCGTTATTGTCGGACCACTGCACGATGGCCCCGCCGTCGGCGGTCGACCAGTTGTGCACATCGAGGACCTTGCCGGAGTGCCGGGACTTCAGCCTGTAGTAGCCGCCACCCGAGTCCAGGAACTGCCACTGCTGGTTCACCCCGCCGTTCCGCGTCCACTGGTTGATCCGCGCACCGTCGTTGGTGGCCGAGGCGTAGAGGTCCAGCGCCTTGCCGCTGTTCCTGTTCACCAGGACGTACCAGGCGTCGGTGTCCACGGTCGCCGCGGCCGCGGGGGCCGCGTTCACGGCGACCAACGTGCCGGCCGCGATGGCCGCCGCGGCCAGCCCTGACCGCCAGCGATGTCTCGATGGGAGGGCGGGACGAGCCGCACCGATGGCACTCATGGTCCACTCCTCTGGTCGGGGTCACCCGCGAGCGGAACGCAGGCGGATGGCCTGGGGTGCGTGCCGCCGTCCGGCGTCGGCACGGTGTTCGTCGTACGGGTGCGATGCGGCCACCGGCGCGTGTCCCTGGCCGGTTGCCCACCTGCGGTGGCGCGAACGGATGCCGTCCGCGCCACCTAGCGGAAGACCAGCTAACCGATACGGATCAGTTGCCATTGCTGGTTGTTGCCGCCCCAGTCGGTGTACTGGACGACGTTTGCCCCGTCGCTGGTGGACGCGCCCTGCACCTCCACGGCCTTGCCGCTGTTGCGGTTGATCACACGCACGTAACCTCCGGCCGATTCGGCGAGCCGGAACTGCTGGTTCGTGCCGTTGCCGTCGCTCCACTGCACGATCGCGGCGGCGTCGGAGGTGGAGAAGTTGTAGACGTCCAGCACCTTGCCGGAGTGCCGGGACTTCAACCGGTAGTAGCCACCACCCGAGTCCACGAACTGCCACTGCTGGTTCGCCCCGCCGTTCCGCGTCCACTGGTTGATCCGCGCACCGTCATTGGTCGCGAGGTTGTACACGTCCAACGCCTTGCCACTGTTCCGGTTCACCAGCAGATACCAGGCACTGGTGTCCACCGGCAGGCCCGGTGGCGGCGTGGAGGGCGGGTTGCCGCCCTCGTTGAGGGCATTGAGGACGGCGGTGTACGCCGGCTTCTTGTCGCCCGATCTATCGAAGAGCAGGGCGTCGTCGGTGCCGCGCCAGGAGTCGCTGTCCCGCACACCCCACACGGTGATGCCGTTGCAGCGCGAGACGGCCAGACAGGCGCGCGTGACCGCGGCGTAGATGTTGGCCTGGTTGGAGCCCTTCATGACGTCGAGCTCGGTGATCTGCACGTCGACCCCGAGATCGGCGAAGCGCTGCAGATTGGCCTGGTAGTCGCCCGGGAGCGAGGTGCCCAGGTGGGACTGGAAACCGACGCAGTCGATCGGCACGCCCCGGGTCTTGAAGTCCCGCACCATGTTGTAGACACCGGTCGACTTCGCGTTGACGCCGTCGGTGTTGTAGTCGTTGTAGCACAACTTCGCACCGGGATCGGCCGCCCTGGCGGCGCGGAACGCCGCCTCGATCCAATCGTTGCCCGTGCGCTGCAGGTTGGAGTCACGCCGTCCGCCGCCGCCACCGTCGGCGAACGCCTCGTTGACCACGTCCCAGGAGTGGATCTGGCCTCGGAAGTGGGTGGCCACCTGGGTGACATGGTTGATCGCGGCGTTGCGCAACGCGCTACCGGAGAGGCTCTGCGCCCAACCCGGTTGCTGCGCGTGCCAGAGCAGGGCGTGACCCCGCACGCTCATGCCGTTGGCCCGGGCGTGACTGACGAGACGATCGCCGCCGGTGTAGCTGAACCGGCCCTGCTGGGGCTCGGTGGCGTCCCACTTCATCTCGTTCTCGGCGACGACGCTGTTGAACTCGCGGTTGAGGATGCCGACGTACTGGCTGTCGGAGAGCTTGCCCGTCGCGACGGCCGCGCCAAAGTAGCGACCCTTCTCGGCTGCGGACGCTTTCAGGGTGGTTCCGGCACTGGCCGTGGAGTCCAGCGTCGCCGTCATACCCGCGGTCAGCGCCACGGCGAGGGCCATCGCCGACAGCAGGGTTCTCTTGGATGTCATGGCGTTCCTATCCAGTCATCAATACCGGTGGTGGTGATGTGCCAGTTGGCTCGGGAAGCCCGGAACGGCGGGCGCGGCTCGCGGACGGTCAGTGAGGTGGACGGCACCGACACCGGCAGTCCGGTCGCTGTCGCCAGCGGATGTCCTGAGGTGACGTCCGCATGCCCTGGGGGGACGTCATGATCGCGAGGTCGACCAGCGAGGGCTCGCCCGGTGAGCCACGGCCGCAGTCAGCCTCGACATCGAGGGTGAGCGATAACATCGCCTTCGTCAAGACGTAACGGATCATCAATTCCCAAGCCCCAAGACGCACTCATCCGCCAGGGCGACCTAGCCGCTCGGCCATCCCTGCCTCACGAAACGCTCGGCGTGCCGGATGTGGTCGCTACTGCGGATGCGACCGGCTGCGATCCTGTTATCGCTCACAGCCGCTCGGGCAGGGCGCACCTGGAGCGAGCGATGGCCGCCGATCGCCGGTCCCTCGACACCGCCACGTTCACGGCGGCCCGACGCCATCCACAACTTGCGGTTCAACCGCAGCAACGACGCGCCGAAGCTCGCCGACCGGACCGCCGAAGCACAAGCTGAGCGCAGGCCCTGGACCCAGGAAGAGGTGGTCGAGAAGGCTACCGCCGCCAACTACCGTGATGCGCTCCTGCCGGTCCGCGCCCGTCTCGGCAGCAAGCCGCTCCAAGACGTCACCGAGGCTGACATCGAGGCGCTGATCGACTGGATGCTGACCGAGGGGCGTCGGCGCGGCGGCAAGCCGGGAACGGGGCTGGGCGTCCGTTCGGTGCGCCTGACGCTCGGCCGTCTCAGGACCGCGCTGAATGTGGCGGTTCGCCGCCAGCTCGTGGTGCGCAACGTCGCAGCGTTCGTGACCATCCCAAGGGCGGTAGCGAAGGCCGACGCCGAGACGCGGGCACAGCGCAAGCCCTGGACCCAAAAGGAGGCGAAGACGTTCCTGACAGGCATCGCGGGCGAGCGCCTGCACGCCCCCTGCCTGCTGTCGCTGATGGGCCTGCGCCCGGCCGAGGTGTGTGGGTTGCGCTGGTCCGACATCGACTTCGAGACCGGCACGATCACGGCCGGGGAGAACACGCGGACGCTCGTCGACGGCGAGATCGAGGAGAAGGAGGCCAAGTCGGCGGCCGGCAAACGCGGCCTACCGATGCCGGCGACGGCCGCGAAGGCGCTGAAGGCGTTCCAGACCCTGCAGAAGAAGGAGCGCCTGAAGGCGGGCGACGTCTACGTCGACAGCGGCTACGTCCTGGTCGACGAGCTCGGCCAGCCGCAACGTACCGCCTGGTTCCGCCGCCGGGTCTACGAGCTGATGGCGAAGGTGGGGGTTGGCAAGGTCCGGCCGTACGACGCGCGGCACGCCTGCCTGACCTACCTCGCCGGCGCCGGAGTGCCCGACGTCGTCCTGGCGGCCTGGGCCGGCCACGCAGACGGCGGCACGCTCGCCAAGCGGGTCTACGTCCACCCCGACAGCAGCCACTTGAAGGTGGCGGCTGAGCAGCTCGAATCAGGGCTGTTCGGGTGACTCCAGCACCCGACATTTAGCAGTACGAGCGTACGTGATCAATTGTGAGACGAGACAGCAAGAAGGCCCCGACCCACCGAAGTGAATCAAGGCCCTGACCTGCTGTTTTACTGTCGGGACGGCCGGATTCGAACCGACGACCCCTTGGACCCCCAGGACGATTCGGTAAGCGTTCCCGCACGTCACGCACGCTATCCCCAAGATCAGGCCGTGCAGTCGACGTCGTGCCGCGCACCATCGCACAGGCCGTGTGGTCCCCACTTGGTCCCCGGGCGCTGACATGCTCGACGAACGCAACACACGGTTCAGGAAGAAGTAAGCGAGTCCGGCTCTTGGTCGTCACCCGATGACAACTTCTCGCGCTTCTCCGCTTCGGTGCTCCGCTGTGCTGCCATGTATTCGGCCAGATGCGGGTCGGCTTGAACTTCATCGCCACGCATGTATCGCGCGACGGCCCGCTTCGCCGCCCGGTGTTGAAGGTACTCCTGCGCATCGACCCTGCCTCCGCCATACCGCTGCAGAGCCGCGATCACTTCTTCCGGTGCGACGGTGAAACTGTCCAGGGCGAGCAGCGAGTAGATCCGGCGTCCGTTTCGCTTAGTGGCCACCCGTCCCCCGAGTTTCACCCCCGGAGCCAGGCGAATCTCCATGTTCGGCGCCTCCCACGACTCCCCCGCCTTCATCACGATCAGCGACTCCACCGACTCCCAAGGCAACCGGGTCGTGATTCCCCGCAGCCGAAGCGTCAGGCCATCCACATCGACTTTCATTAGAAACGGCCAGAGCAGCATCAGCCACGCGAGGAGAGAAACGGCGACTATGGCCGCGCTAACAACTTCGTAGAAGGGTGCCTTGCTGTGATGAAAGTGATCAGGGTTGGCCCCGGCCCACTGTGCCGCCAACCAGACGAGCGCCCCGAACAGCCCCCAGGCGAGGCAAGTCTTGCGCAGTCTCGTAGTGTTCCGATGCAACTGCACGGTCACCTCTCCTGACAGGACGAACGGCCCCACAGACTCGGCAGCTGATTTGGCACCGTACCGCAGCCCGTCACATGGCTTCCCATCGCAGGTCGGATGGTCGAGGCAGGAACGTGACCGTCCCACGCCAGCCGTCGGGCATGGGCGCGGCGGTCGCAGAGCGACAGTGGCAAGCGGCCGGCGACGTCCAGGCGCCGGCGCATGCGGCCCGTCCAGGACCGCCTTGATGCTCTGAGGGAACAATCCGGCAGGCAAGGGACCAGCCGTCGTGAACTTGACCAGCAGTCAAGCAGCGCCAGGCACGCTCCAACTTGACTGATCTTGGTCCCCAGAACGCCAAAAAGGGCCGACCCGATTTCCGGATCAGCCCTTTGACCTGCGGCGGACCCACACGGCGCTCTCATCGATCAGGTGTCTTACCGCGCCAACATCCGCGACCACTAGGTGCCAGAGAACCTTCATCGACGCAAGTCGACTAAGGCCCCGCTGGCGCATCAGGGCAATGGCTGCGTCTACCGGCATGCCGTCGGCCAGCCGACATCGGACCTCTTCAAACTGATCAGGCCAGTCCGCCCCCAGCTCGTCACATGCGCCGAATCGCGCGAAGTTCTCCCGCGCTTGGGCCAGGGTCAGCGAACCGTTCGGCCCGCTGGGTTCATGGGCGCTGGCATCGTCGGATCCATCGTCCTCCCAAAAACACACCACGCAGATCTGGTACATGCCGCGCTCGTCGAGCGTGATGCACCGGCAGCAGGGACAGCCATACGGCCCGCCCTCCGGTCCACGACGCACGTATACCGACGCTTGATCACCCACCTCCCAATCCTGGCAGACCGGAGGTACGCGCGTCGCCATCCCGATGCTCCTATGGAGGTCAAGGGGTGAGGGCGGCGAAGTCTGCGCGTAGGGCGGTGTAGACGTAAGCCACAAGGGTTCCATGCTGACGTCTACATTGACGCGGCATCTCTGAGGAGGGTCGGGGTTCGGGGCGGAGCCCCGAGGTCTTCAAGGTCTTGTTGTCTCCCCAAGCGTGGCCGGCCGGGCCGGCGCGGCCCGCTTGCGGGCCGCTTTGATAACGAACAACTCGGCAGATGGCCCGGGTAGCCACCTCAAACTTGACCAGCGGTCAAGATGCGCTACCGGCCCGGCGCACTTGACCGCCGTGGTCCCCAGGAAGCCAGAAGGGCCGACCCGATATGTCGGATCAGCCCTCTGACCTGCTGTTACACCTTGTCGGGACGGCCGGATTCGAACCGACGACCCCTTGACCCCCAGTTCTACAACGATTCTGTCACGCCTTGTCGGAACAGCTCGATACATCCGCATACCCAGACAGAACGACAGCACGCATCACGCCTCATGCCATCTCATGTCGGCCACTCCTCCCCTGGTGGGCCGTCGCCGTTACCGGATTCGTTACGGCGAACGGTCAAGGACTCGCCCTGCCGTCCCGTACAGCTGCAGTGTTGAGGAGAAACACTACTTGCAGTGCGTCCTAGGATAGAACTGCTCAAACTCCGCCGGGCGCTCTTTGCGTCAGCACGCTCGCAAACGCTGGGGCCGAGCTGGCCTTGGTGTTGCCGCCGAAGAGCCCTACCGTGCTAAGCAAGGCGTGACGAGCATCAACTGCACCAGCGACTGCTCGATCGTGACCAACCGATTTGCTGCCACCGCCACATTCAGCCGAGCTGTTGTACCCCCCTCCCACAGGGCCGGTTCTCGGTACGCCTCGGCGACGAGCGCGAACAGTGCCGCCTCGGCGACCCAGTCCTCGATGCATAAGAGGGCATCTGATCCGTGTAGTGGCTGTTTCACGTTCGGCCGTTGCGGTGGTGGGCCTGTTTCGTTGATCGCGGCGTGGGCGTGCAGCGGCGTGGGTATCGGTCGGACTTGTCGGATGAGCGGTGGGCGTTGATCGAGCCGGTGCTGACCGCGTGGCGGGCGGCGCGGGTGGGGTTGGGGATCAGCCGGCCGGTGCATGACCTGCGGGAGATCGTTAACGCGATCCTGTACGTGGCCAGGACGGGGATCGCGTGGGAGTACCTGCCGCACGACTTCCCGCCGGCGAAGACGGTGTACGACTACTACGCCAAGTGGGAAGCTGACGGGACGACGCAGCGGATTCACGATCTGCTGCGGGATCGGGTCCGGGTCGCTCGCGGCCGCCGCGAGAGCCCGTCAGCGGTGGTTCTGGACTCGCAGAGCGTGAAGACCTCCAGCAACGTCGGCGAGTCCAGCCAGGGCATCGACGCGGCGAAGAAGATCAAGGGACGCAAGCGGCACATCGCCACCGACACCCTCGGCTTGCTGCTGGCGGTGATCGTCACCGCCGCGTCGGTGCAGGACTCCACCGCCGGCCGGCACCTGCTCACCAGCGTGTCCGCGGACCATCCGGGCGTGGTCAAGGCGTGGGTCGACGGTGGCTACAACACCGCCGTACGAGCGCACGGCGCCCGGCTGGGAATCGACGTCGAGCGGGTGCCCCGCCACGCCGGGAAGGGCTTCCACGTCCAGCCCCGGCGGTGGGTCGTGGAACGGACCTTCGGTTGGCTGATGCAGCACAGACGACTCGTCCGTGACTACGAGACCCTTCCCCAACGCACCCGGGCGATGATCCAATGGGCGATGGCTAACACAATGAGCCGCTATCTCACCGGAGAATCCACCCCAACCTGGCGAAACGAAACCGCCTAATCGGACCAACCTCACCAAGCGAGATCAGATGCCCTCTAAGAGCTCCTAACGAAATGATGTTCGGCGTGTCCTCGGGACGTGAGGATCGTTCTGTCTGAACGTGAGGAGGGGTGCGCAGCCGCCGTGGATCGTCTCGGACGAACTCTGGGCCGAGATCGCACCGCTGCTGCCACCCCGTCCGCCCCGGCGGCATCGGCACCCAGGCCGCAAGCCCTTCGATGACCGCAAGGTGTTGTGCGGGATCCTGTTCGTGCTCTACACCGCGATCCCGTGGGAGTACCTACCCCAAGAACTCGGCTTTGGGTCAGGCATGACCTGCTGGCGCAGGTTGCGGGACTGGAACGACGCCAGCGTCTGGCAACTACTGCATAAGGTCCTACTCGGCAGACTCCGGACCGCGGGGCAGTCGGACATGTCCCGGGCGGTAATCGACGTCACCCACGTCCGGGCGATCAAGGGCGGCCCAAAACCGGCCCGAGCCCGGTCGACCGCCGCAAGCCAGGCTCGAAACACCACGTCATCACCGACGCGGGCGGCATCCCCCTCGTCGCGAGCCTGACCGGCGGCAACCGCCACGACGTCACCCAACTGCTGCCCCTGGTCGACAAGACCCCCCGGATCAAAGGCATCCGCGGCCCGGCGGCAACGACCCGAGCGGATCTACGCCGACCGGGGCTACGACTACGACTGCTACCGCCGGCAGCTGCGGGCCAAGGGCATCACCCCGGTCATCGCCCGACGCGGCACCGGCCACGGGTCAGGGCTCGGCACCCGACGCTGGGTCGTCGAGCAGACCATCGCCCTGCTGCACTGGTTCCGCCGCCTACGCATCCGCTGGGAGATCCACGACGACATCCACGAAGCGTTCCTCACCCTCGCCTGCCCCATCATCTGCTGGCGCCGACTCCAACGCTCAAAGAGTTAGGAGTTGTTAGACGCGATCCTCGTCTGATCGTTGTTCTGGAACGCCGATACCGGCATACACACGGGCAGCGGCTGAGTCCGCCCCCCTGCGCGGTCTGGCTGGATATCCAGTCCACAAACGCGCGAACTCCGAATCCTCCTCCGTTCTAAACCTAAGAACCTCACTCGGCTCAGCAAAACGCGCAGCCGACATGACATGTTGGGGCACGTCAAGGCCAGGAAGGCCGATCCACGCAAATCCCGACGGACGGAAAACAACCAGTTCTTGGCCTCGACTATCCGCAAGAACCACTGTAGAACGACCAGCTTCGTCGCGCTCCGTCTTTGCCCGCCGATAGACCTGCCTGGAGAAGCCCTTGTTCTGAAGCATCTCTACGGCATCTCTCACCGCATCCAGGCTCCCTCGGAGACGGTCCATTTGCCCTCCCCTTCGACGGGGGTGGAGCCATTCATTGCGCGCCTCGCTTACGTCGGCACCCACAAGTCTTCTCGATACCTCTTCAAGGCTCTCAAGCACGTCCGTTCTGCTGTCGGGCAAGAGATCGAGGAAGGGCACCGTATGCGAAAATGGGAAGCGCTCTAATGACTGATATTTATACCAGAGCGGAACACCCTTATCCGGCCTTACGAGATCCTTAGCTCGCGCCTGGAAGTCGCGAAGTGCATTCGCCAATAGACCGAATCCTCTCGTCAAAGGATAGAGAGTCATTTTGTCATCTATGGCGAGCCGCGGGCGGCCGTCCTCGTCAACATCTAGATCCGCCTGCTCCTTCAACACTCGAAGGGAGATCTCCTTAGCCAAATGCGGGCGGTAGATGAAGCGTTGTGGGCTCGAGTAGTGATCAACGGTAAGACACCAGGTCGAGTAAAGGAGAGAATCCTTAAGGAGGTCTTCCAGTGCTACAAAATAATTGACCGCTTGGCTCCGGAGTTGCTCCTCGTCAGGCCCAAGCGGATTAATGGGACTCTGCCGGGTCAAAGTCACCATCTTTTCATGAAGCACCCAAAACCGGGCATGAGGATCGAGCAAGTCTTCCGCCGTGAAGCCTAGCTTCCAAAGCACCGCATTAATGCGATCCTCGTCGGTGGATAGAGCCCTTTCATTGAGGTTCAATTTATCTGCTGCAACAATGAAATTGCTTCGCCTCGCGAGGAGAAGCGTAGAAACAGCCTGGCGCGGCGTACTAGACTGAAGGTACTGCTCTAGAACGGCATCGAGCGTATCCGTGCCTTCGTCCCTAAGCTGCAAATGCCATGCGAGTTCGAGCCGGTCCTCCTCTTTATCAAATCGGTACATCTGTCGGACTAGACGTCGAAGGCGAAGTGCGGCAAGCGAGTTATCACCCGGCTGGATGCGAACACCAAATCGACTCAGTCGCGGACTCAGCTCAAAGGCGCCACTCGTGCGAGACGCATTGATGACGGGCCGACGGACCTCTCCCGCAGGAACGAAAATGGCCCCCGATGCAACTAACGCGTCCAGAGCCGAGGATATGTCTGCATCTGAGGCCACAAGGCACACCTGCATGAGTTGAGCTGATCCCAGGCCCTCAACGATTCGCGCAGCTGGCCCATTCAATCCGGCCCGCTCTCGCCAAAAGGCGCGCAGTCTTCCTTGAGTGTTGTCGAGCAGATACGCAACGAGCTGTTGCAGCTCGCCTAGAGAAAGCGCATCACCAAGAAGAAACGGTAGCGTGTCGCCGGCAAAGTCGTCATAAGTTCGATGCCTATCGAATTCCGGAAAGCGCCTGTAGTAGCCCGGCCAGTCGCTTACACTCGGAAATTCCCTGGCGAGGACCCTGTCGGCCTTTTCTCGATTCTCGTTAATTTCAGCTTCTCGGGAGGTCTCAAGCGCGTGATAATGCAAAGCTTGACAAGCCTGATCCGAACAATGATACCTGACAACCATGCGAGGGCGACAGCCGCGCCGGTGTTCAGATTCAACTATGCCGAACGGCCCAGTTACAAACGCACCGACCTGGAAGACGCCTTGTGGAGTTCCGTCTAGCAGGTCTAGAGTGTCACGATGGTTGAGGCGAACTTTGGCGTTCATGCCTAGATCATTCGCTCTGTCGTAAAGGAGTCGGCCAAATGTATACGGATAGCGCATGTCTCCGCTTTCGACCTGCTCCGAGGCTACTTGGAGGAGTCTATTCGTGTCGGTCTTTGCAGGATCAATCAGTGGTCCAGTTTGAAGTATGTCCAATAGGCAGAAAACCGAGCCTGCGGGTAGGGAATCCCCCGCTTTACGAATTTATCGACGGTTCGCTGGCCTTCGTCAGTAAGGACCAGCGGATCATACATCTGCTGGGTAATTTTGAAGTCTTTTGTAATAATACATTCTTGGAAGAGCAAGCGAAGATCCAGTAGTCGAGAGAGCGCCCGCCTGAAAGACTCATCGTTGTACAGATCTGCCAGCTGGTCGTCTGTAAGTGGCTCCACCATCCTTATAGGGTACGGGCAAGCATGCCCATACTCCATCCACGACATCCTGCTACATGGGCCTACGTTTACGCCGAGAGCGCCCGCTTTGTGGCTTACTTCTAAGGGACGTCTCGTAACTCGGTGGTCGGTCCATGGTGGATCACGTCGGGGTGCAGGTGATCTCGGCGGCCCAGTCGGAGTGGATCTTTCCGTTCACCGGGCTGCAGCCCGCCCAGTTCCGCAGGCTGGTCCGGCTGGTCGCCGAGCATGGCGGTAACGCGATCGCTGACGGCCGACCGGGCCGGCAGTGGTCTCTCGACCTCGCCTATCGGGTGTTGCTGGTAGCGGCGTACTGGCGCACGAACTCCCCAACCGCCCGGCGATCATCCGCCTCGTCGGCGCCGTCCTGGCCGAGCAGACCGACGAATGGACCGAAGGCCGCCGCTACATGGGCCTGGAACTCCTCGCCAGAGCCCGCATGGTCACGATCGACACCGCCCAACACGACACCGACCAGCCCCACCGCACCCCGATTGAGGTTCCCCCCGGGATGTGGACACCGGGTTATGCCGCGACCTGATGCAGCGTAGTCGGTGTGAGGGTCTGTTCGTAGTCGGCGGGGCTGAGGTAGCCCAGCGCGGAGTGACGGCGTCGGTGTTTGTAGAAGGCGATCCACCGGAACACGTCGCGGCGGGCGTCGGCCTCGGTTGCCCACCGTCGGCGGTTGACGTCGAGCTCACGCTTGAGGGTGGCGAAGAACGCCTCGGCCAGAGCGTTGTCGTACGACGAGCCGATCCGCCCCATCGAGCGGCGGACACCGTGGCGACGGCAGGCTTCGGCGAAGGCGTCGCTGCCGTATTGGGCGCCCCTGTCCGAGTGGAAGATCACGCCGTCGACCCGGCCGCCGCGGGCGGCGACCGCGGCGTCCAGGGCGTCGATGACCAGTTCCGCGCGCATGTGGGTGTTGATCGACCAGCCGATCAGCCGTCGGGTGGCGATGTCGATGACCGTGGCCAGATACAGCCAGCCGGCGCCGACGCGTAGGTAGGTGATGTCGCCGCACCATCGCTGATCCGGTGCGGTGGCGGTGAAGTCCCGGCCGATCAGATCCGGCACTGGTGGGGCAGCCGGATCCGGGATGGTCGTGCGTTTGCGGCGGCGCAGGTGCCGACCCACGACGTCGCGTTGGCGCATGATCCGCTCGACCCGCTTGCGGTTGACGCGCACGCCCTGGTCGTGCAGCTCGACGGTCACCCGAGGGGATCCGTAGGGTGCCACCGGAGTCGGCGTGGATGACCTTGATCTGTTCGGCGAGGGCGTCCTCGTCGGCGGCGCGAGCCTGCCGGGCGGGCTCGCTGGCGGTCCAGCGGTAGAACCCGGAGCGGGATACCGCCAGGACCCGGCACAGCCGCTTGACGCCGAAGACGCGCGGTGGGTGGAGATGAACCGGAAGCGGCTGGTCACCGATCCATCTCCTTCGCGAAATAGGCGGCTGCCTTGCGCAGGATCTCCTTCTCCTGCCGCAACTCCGCGACCTCACGCCGCAGCCGGGCGATCTCGGCGTCCTTGTCCGCCACCGACAACCCGTCCCCACCCGAGGCGGTCGCGGCGACCCCGCTCTGGCGTTCGGCGGCGCGGACCCAGTTGCGCAGCGTCTCGTGACTCATCCCCAGCTCACGCGCCACCTGGTTGATCGGCCGCTACGACGAACGGGCCAGGTCAACCGCGTCACGCCGGAACTCTTCCGTGTACTTCGATGGACGCCCAAACTGGGACACCCCTTCCTCTGGACCAACATCCAGTCTCAGGGTGTCCACATCTCAGGGGGAAGCCCAACCCGAGGCTCCTCCCACGGCCGGGCCGGGTGTCGCTCCCGTCCCGAGTGCGTCTGTGCGTGTACCGGGTGCCGGCGCAGCAGCAGGAAACGCCCCAGCCAGCCGGGACCTTCGAGTACGGACTGCTCCTGCCACAGAAGCGGCGGGCGGCCATCGAGCGGATGCTGGCAGCGCTACGCCCCGCTGAGCAGTGCTCAGTCGCCGCAGACCGCTTCGCTGCCCTACAGGACGCCACGATCACCGGCGACGTGGTCTACATCGAACTCGACCAATGCCGACGGGTCCTGGCCACACCGCTGCATGGACCGCCGATCCTGGCCCAAGGCGACACCGCGCTCATCGAACTGCTCAGGAGGTAGTCGCCCGAGCCAGGTCGACGCCGACCTCTCCGCCGACGCGATGACAGGTTGCTCCACCGTCCACCGGTCGAACTCGTGAAGACCAGGACCCGGGAGCGCCGGCGATCCTGCCTCGCATTCAGGACCGTCGAAACACCCGACGTAGCAACAGCTGGCAGATCTGGAGCGCTTGACACGGAATCAAGAGACCACAATGCCGCTTCATCCGGGATGCAGATGAAACGGCAGGTCAGCGCGTTCCATAGTCAGCTGACCGGCGGCCCACGGTCCGCGCCGTTACCGCCAATAAAGATCATCCGTTACCGGATGTTACCGCCGTTACCCGAGAAGATCTTCATCTCCCCAGGTCAACCGGTCGGGACGGCCGGATTCGAACCGACGACCCCTTGACCCCCAGTCAAGTGCGCTACCAAGCTGCGCCACGTCCCGATGCTCCCGCGCGGTGCTCCCCGCGACAGCCGGTACAGCTTAGCGCAGGATCTTCGCGCCGTCCGCACTGCCCCCTCCCGTGCCGGAACGCGTCGTCCGGCGCACCTCCCCTAGAGCGTCCTAGGAGGATAAGGGGAGTTGGCGGGCGGCGAAAAAGCCGGGTGGGAGCGTGCTTCCACCCGGCTTTTTCAGGTGCGGCGGGTCAGCCGTGCGCCTTGCCCCGGCCGCCGGGGCCGAGCTTCTTGCGGGGGCGTACGGAGATCTCGATCGGGCTGCCCTCGAAGCCGAACTCCTCGCGCAGCTTGCGCTCGACGAACCGCTGGTAGCCGGCGTCCAGCGGAGCGGTGGTGAACAGCACGAAACGCGGCGGCGCCACGCCCGCCTGGGTGGCGAAGAGGATCTTCGGCGCCCGCCCGCCGCGCACCGGGTGCGGGGTCGCCTGCACCAGCGCGGTCAGCCACGAGTTGAGCTGCGCGGTCGGCACCCGGGTCTCCCAGCTGGCCAGCGCCTTGCGCAGCGCCGGCGCCAGCTTGTCGACCGCCCGGCCGGTCTGCGCCGACAGGTTGAGCCGGATCGCCCACGGGATGCGGCGCAGCTCGCGATCGATCTCCTTGTCCAGGTAGTACCGGCGGTCGGCGTCGACCAGGTCCCACTTGTTGAAGGCGATCACCAGCGCCCGGCCGGACTCGGTGACCATGGACAGGATCCGCTGGTCCTGCTCGCTGATCGGCTCGCTGGAGTCCAGCAGCACCACGGCGACCTCGGCGGCCTCGATCGCCGCGGCGGTCCGCAGGCTGGCGTAGTACTCGGTGCCGCTGGCCTTGCCGACCCGCTTGCGCAGGCCCGCCGTGTCGACCAGCTGCCAGGTCTCCCCGCCGATCTCGACCAGGCTGTCGACCGGGTCCACGGTGGTGCCGGCGACCGAGTCGACGACCGCCCGCTCCTCGCCCGAGAAGCGGTTGAGCAGGCTGGACTTGCCGACGTTCGGCCGGCCGACGAGGGCCACCCGGCGCGGGCCGCGCGGCCGGTTCTCGACGATCTTCGGGGCCTCCGGCAGCGCGTTCATGATGGCGTCGAGCAGGTCGCCGGAACCGCGCCCGTGCAGCGCCGACACCGGGTACGGCTCACCCAGGCCCAGCGACCACAGCGAGGTCGCCTCCATCTCGATGGCGGTGTTGTCGGCCTTGTTCGCGACCAGGATCACCGGCTTGGCGCTGCGGCGCAGCATCCGTACGGCGGCCTCGTCCACGTCGGTCGAGCCGACCATCGCGTCGACCACGAACAGCACCACGTCGGCGGTCGCGACCGCCGTCTCGGCCTGCGCCGCGATCGCGGCGGCCCGGTCCTTGGCGTCGGGCTCCCACCCGCCGGTGTCCACCACGGTGAACTGCCGGCCGGCCCACTGCGCGTCGTACGGGACGCGGTCCCGGGTGACCCCGGGGACGTCCTCGACGACCGCCTGGCGGCGACCGATGATCCGGTTGACCAGGGTCGACTTGCCCACGTTGGGGCGGCCGACCACGGCCACGACCGGCTGCGGGCCGGTCGGCTCCTCGGTGTCGACGTCCGGTTCCCGCAGCTCGATCCACCCGTCGGTCTCGGTCATGCCACTCCCCGATCGGTCAGCAGGTCGCGCAGGCGCCCGACGACCTCGTCGATGCCCAGCTCGGTGGTGTCCAGCACCACGGCGTCGGCGGCCTGGGCCAGCGGGTCGGCCTTGCGGGTCGAGTCGAGCCGGTCCCGCCGGGCCAGGTCGGCCGCGGTCGCCGCGACGTCGGTGGCGTCCTCGGCGCTGCGCCGGGCGGCCCGGGCCGCCTCGGAGGCGGTGAGGTAGACCTTCAGGTCGGCGTCCGGGGCCACCACGGACCCGATGTCGCGGCCCTCGACCACGATCCGGCCGGCATTGGCGATCATCTCGCGCTGCCGGGTGACCAGCAGGGCGCGCACCGCAGGCACGGCGGCCACGGCGGAGACCGCCCCGGTCACCTCCGGCCCGCGGATCTCGGCGTCGACGTTCACGCCGTCGGCGGTCACGCCGTAGCCCTGGGGGTCGGTGCCGATGCGCAGGTCCACCTCGCCGGCGACCTTGGCCACCGACTCGGCGTCGGTCAGGTCGACCCCCGAGCGCAGCACCGCCCAGGTGATGGCGCGGTACATGGCGCCGGTGTCGAGATAGCGGGCACCGAGGCCGACGGCTAGCCGCCGGGAGACGGTGGACTTACCCGAACCGGACGGCCCGTCCACAGCGACCACGCATCGCCCGGCCCGTTCGTTTTCCTCCACCGTCGTCCTCCTCAGCCCGTACCTCACGAAACACCGGATGTGCCGCGAGCGGTTTTCCAAACGTTCTCAATGATGCCCGGCGTCGCGCCGCGCGCTGGGCGCCGCCGGCGCCGGGCCGCCAGGGAGCCTACCGGCAGCCGTACCCCGAACTCGGGGGTCAGTCACCCACGGCCTTGAACAGGGCGGCGACCTCCGCGTTGGTCAGCCGCCGCGTCCGCCCGGCGCGCAGGTCGCCCAGCCGGATCGGCCCGATCGCGGTACGCACCAGCCGGCTCACCGGGTGGCCCGCCTCGCCGAGCAGCCGGCGGACGATGTGCTTGCGCCCCTCGTGCAGGCTCAGCTCCACCTGGGCGGTCCGTCCCATCGTGTCCACCACCCGGAAGGAGTCGACCTTCGCCGGCCCGTCCTCGAGCTCCACGCCGGCCATCAGCCGCTTGCCGAGGTTGCGCGGGATCGGCCCGGACACCTCGCAGAGGTACGTCTTCTGCACCCCGTACGACGGGTGCATCAGCTTGTGCGCGAGGGTGCCGTCGTTGGTGAGCAGCAGCAGACCCTCGCTGTCGGCGTCGAGCCGCCCCACGTGGTAGACCCGCTGCTCCACCCGGTTGCCGAGGAAGTCGGCGAGCGCGGTGCGCCCCTTCTCGTCCGCCATGGTGGAGACGACCCCGCGGGGCTTGTTCATGGCCAGGTAGACGAGCCGGGTGTCGGCGACGAGGCGCTCGCCGTCGACGTGGATCACGGCGGTGGCGGGGTCGACCTTGTCGCCGAGCTGGGCGACCCGGCCGTCGACGGTGACCCGGCGGCGGAAGATCAGGTCCTCGCAGGCGCGCCGGGAGCCCACACCGGCGGCGGCCAGCACCTTCTGCAGGCGCTCGGCCCCCTCGAAGGCGGGCGCGTCGGGGCGGGGCGTGCGGTCATCGCGTGGCATCGGCAAGCTCTTCTACGTCGTCGGGAAGGAACGGGGCCAGCGGCGGGAGGTCGTCGACGCTGTTCAGCCCGAGCTTCTCCAGGAACATCGTGGTGGTCCGGTAGAGGAACGCCCCGCTGTCCGGTTCGGTGCCGCACTCCTCGACCAACCCGCGGGACACCAGGGTACGGATCACCCCGTCGCAGTTGACACCCCGGATGGCGGAGATCCGCCCCCGGGTGACGGGCTGCTTGTAGGCGATCACGGCCAGTGTCTCCAGCGCGGCCTGGGTCAGTCGCACGGACTGCCCGTCCAGTACGAACCGTTCCACGTAGGTGGCGTATTCCGGCCGGGTGTAGAGACGCCAGCCACCCGCGGCCCGGCGCAGCTCGAAGCCGTGCCCGGCGGTCGTGTAGCCCGCGGCGATCTCGTCCAGCACCGGCCCGATCCGCTCGGCGGGCTGCTCCAGCACCTGGGCGAGGGTCAGCTCGCTGACCGGCTCGTCCACCACCAGCAGGATCGCCTCCAGCGCCCCGCGCAGCTCGGCGTCGTCGAGTTCCGGGGCCGGCTCGGGCGCGGGCGTCGCCCGCCGCCGGGCCCTGGGCGCCTTCTCCGGCGCGCTTGCGCCCGGGCCCTCCCCCGCCGCCGCGGGCGCCACGTCCGCCGCCGCGGGCCCCTCAGAGATCCCGGCGGGCCCCGGCGCCCGCGGCGGCTCCGGGAGCGCCGGTGGCCCCGAGGGCTCCGAAGGATCCGGCGGGTTCAAGGGCTCCACGGGCGCCGGTGGCTCCGGAGCCGCCGCGGGCGGGGACTCGCCGGGGTCCTCGGCGTCGGGCGTGGCGGAGGGGACCGTGGGGCGCTGCCAGGGAGGCACCCAGGCGGCCGCCTGGTCGGCCAGGGAGTCCCGGCGCTCGTCGCTGTTCATCCCTCTGCTCCTCCCTGGTCGCCGTCCGGTCGCCCGGCGGGCCCGGCGGACTCCGCGGACTCGGCGGGCCCGGCCGCCCTGGCGGGCTCGGCGGGCTCGGGCGGGGCGCCCGCGTACTCGTCGATGTGCAGGTCGGGGCCGCCGTCGGCGGGGCCGGTCCAGCGTACGGTCAGCTCCTCCAGGGCCTGCTCCTGGACGAAGGCGACCAGGCCCTCCCGGTAGAGCTCCAGCAGGGCCAGGAACCGGGCCACCACCTCCAGGGTGGCCTCGCAGTCGGCGCAGAGCAGCGAGAAGGTGGCCGTGCCCGCCCGGCGCAGCCGCTCGGTGAGGATGGCCGCGTGCTCCCGGACGCTGACCCGCACCATGTGCACGTGGGCGATGGACACCTCGGGCACCGGCTTCGGCGTCATCGCCCTGATCGCCAGCTTCAGCAGCCGCTCCGGGCCGATGCCGAGCACCAGGTCGGGCAGCGCCTCGGCGTACCGGGGTTCCAGGGTGACCGCGCGCGGGTACCGCCGGCCGCCGACCTCCTCCAGCGCCGCGATGTGCGCCGCCGCCTCCTTGTACGCCTTGTACTGCAACAGCCGGGCGAAGAGCAGGTCCCGGGCCTCCAGCAGCGCGAGGTCCTCCTCGTCCTCGACCTCGGCGGCGGGCAGCAGCCGGGCCGCCTTGAGGTCCAGCAGGGTCGCGGCGATGAGCAGGAACTCGCTGGCCTCGTCCAGGTCCCACTGGTCGCCCATCGCCCGGATGTAGGCGATGAACTCATCGGTGACGCGGTGCAGTGCGACCTCGGTCACGTCGAGCTTGTGCTTGCCGATCAGCTGGAGCAGCAGGTCGAACGGACCGGTGAAGTTCGCCAGCCGGACGGTGAACCCGCCGCTCTCCGCCGCCGCCTCGGGCACCCCGGCCGGGTCCGTCGGCACCTCGGCGACGGCCTCGGCGGCCCGCACGGGCGGCTGCTCCGGCGTCGTCGGAGGGTCGAGGGGTGGCGCGGTCACCGGGAGACCGTAGTCCACGCCCCGGACGGCTCGGCGCGAAGGTGCATCCCGGCCTACCGCTCGGCCTGGGCGGCGATCACCTCGCGGGCCAGCTGGCGGTAGTTGCGGGCACCCGACGAGGCCGGGTCGAGCGTGGTGATCGGGGCCCCGGCGACGGTGGACTCGGGGAACTTGACGGTCTTGGTGATCACCGTCTGGTAGACCTTGTCGCCGAACGCCTCCACCACCCGCTGGAGCACCTGCCGGCAGTGGGTGGTGCGGCTGTCGTACATGGTGGCGAGAATGCCCTCGAGCTCCAGGTCGAAGTTGAGCCGTTCGCGCACCTTGTCGATGGTGTCCAGCAGCAGGGCCACGCCGCGCAGGCTGAAGAACTCGCACTCCAGCGGGATGAGCACGCCGTGCGCCACGGTCAGCGCGTTGATCGCCAGCAGGCCCAGCGAGGGCTGGCAGTCGATCAGGATGTAGTCGTACTCCTTGCGGACCGACCGGAGCACCCGGGCCAGGGCCATCTCCCGGGCGACCTCGTTGACCAGCTGGATCTCGGCCGCGGAGAGGTCGATGTTGGCCGGCAGCAGGTGCAGCCCCGCCACGTCGGTCTTGATCAGGACGTCCTCGGCGGTGACGTCGTCCTGCATGAGCAGGTTGTAGACCGACAGGTCGAGGTTGTGCGGGTTGACCCCCAGCCCGACCGAGAGGGCGCCCTGCGGGTCGAAGTCGACCAGCAGCACCTTGCGGCCGTACTCGGCCAGCGCGGCGCCCAGGTTGATGGTCGTGGTGGTCTTGCCCACGCCACCCTTCTGGTTGGCCATCGCGATGATCCGGGCCGGGCCGTGCCGGTCGGTCGGCATCGGCTCGGGAATCGGCTTGCGCATCGTGTATGCCGCCGGATCCGCCGGACCGAGATCCGCCCCGAGCGTGGCCTGCTGCTCGCGGAGCTCCGACGTCCAGGTCTCGGCACGGTCACCGTTGCCAGCCATGTGCTCGTTGCCCCCTCCCGACGACCACCCGGCGTCGGAGCCGTCCGACGTCCTTCGCGGCGCCGCTGCGCACCCCGGTCTGCATCACCATCGCCCCAGGAGGTCCGCGCCGATGCCGACTGTACGCCACCGCCCGGCGGCCCGGTCGCACCCGCTCGGCGTGTCGCCGCCCCGCCCACCAGGCCAGCCGTCGGCGGCGTCCCCCACGGACCGCCCCGGGCGCCGTCGCGCCTTCGCGAACCGGCCGGCGGCCACCGCGGCGAAGCGGGGTCCGGCCACCCACGGCGGGGCGGCCGGCGGTCGGCCCCGCGCCCGGGCCGGGGCCGGGCGGGGTCACCCCCGCGCCCGGGGATGGGCGGTCGCGTACACCTCGCGCAGCCGCTCGACGGTGACCAGGGTGTAGACCTGGGTGGTGGTCACCGAGGCATGGCCGAGCAGTTCCTGCACCACCCGCACGTCCGCGCCACCGTCGAGCAGGTGGGTCGCGTAGGAGTGGCGCAGGGTGTGCGGGGAGACCGCCTCCGGCCCGTCCACCGGCAGCCCGGCCCGCTGGGCGGCGCGACGCAGGATCGTCCAGGCGCCCTGCCGGGTCAGCGCGCCGCCGCGGGCGTTGAGGAAGACCGCCGGGGTGCCCCGGCCGGCGGCGGCCAGCCCGGGCCGGGCCCGGACCAGCCAGGCCCGCACCGCCTCGACGGCGTACCCGCCGATCGGGACCAGCCGGGTGCGGCCGCCCTTGCCGCGCAGCAGCACGGTGCCCTCGTCGACGTCCAGGTCGTCCACGGCGGCGCCGACCGCCTCGGAGATCCGCGCCCCGGTGCCGTACAGGAACTCCAGCAGCGCCCGGTCGCGCAGCGCGAGCGGCGCCTGGTCGCCGGCGGCGGTCAGCGCCCCGGCGGTCTCCAGCAGCCGCACCACGGCGTCGACCGGCAGCGCGCGGGGCAGCCGGCGCGGCGGCGTGGGCGGGCGGACGTCGCGGCTGGGGTCGGCGCCGGTCAGCCCCTCGCGCAGCGCGAACCGGTGCAGGCCGCGCACCGCGCTGGCCGCCCGGGCGGCGGAGGAGACCGCCAGCGGCGGGTGCGCGTCGTCGCCGGCGCGCAGCCGGGCCAGGTGCGCCTCGACCTGCCCCGGGCCGACGGCGGCCAGGTCCGGCACGCCGGCCGCCGCCAGGGTCGCCAGGTAGCGCTCCAGGTCCCGGCGGTACGACGAGAGCGTGTTCGCCGAGAGCCCCCGCTCGACGGTGAGGTGGTCGAGGTAGCCGCGGACGGCACGGCGCAGGGCCGGCGCGGGCTGCACGCCCGCGTCGGCCCCGTCCGGTGTGCCGGTCAGCCCGCCACCCCTCAGGCCAGCGCGTCGGCCAGCGCGAGGTTCGCCATGCCGTGCGCCTCGGCGACCGGGCCGTAGGTGACCTGGCCGTCGTGGGTGTTCAGGCCCAGCGCCAGCGCCGGGTCGCGACGCAGCGCCTCGCGCCAGCCGTGGTTGGCCAGCTCCAGCGCGTACGGCAGGGTGACGTTGGTCAGCGCGTAGGTGCTGGTGTGCGGCACCGCGCCCGGCATGTTCGCCACGCAGTAGAAGATCGAGCCGTGCACCTGGTAGGTCGGCTCGGCGTGCGTGGTGGGACGCGAGTCCTCGAAGCAGCCGCCCTGGTCGATGGAGATGTCGACCAGCACGCTGCCCGGCTTCATCCGGGAGACCAGCTCGTTGGAGATCAGGGTCGGGGCCTTCGCGCCGGGCACCAGCACCGCGCCGATGACCAGGTCCGCGTCCAGCACGGCCCGCTCGATCTCGTACGCGTTGGAGGCCACGGTCTGCAGGTGGCCGCGGTAGATGGCGTCGGCCTGCCGCAGCCGGGCGACGTTCTTGTCCAGCAGCAGCACCTCGGCCTGCAGGCCGAGCGCGATCGCGGCGGCGTTCATGCCGGAGACGCCGGCGCCGATGACCACCGTCTTCGCGGCGTACACGCCGGAGACGCCGCCCATCAGGATGCCGCGCCCGCCGCCCTGCCGCTGGAGGTGGTAGGCGCCCACCTGCGGGGCGAGCCGGCCGGCCACCTCGGACATCGGGGCGAGCAGCGGCAGCGACCGGTCGGGCAGCTCGACGGTCTCGTACGCGATGCCGGTGACCTTGCGGTCGACGAGCGCGTCGGTGCACGCCTTCGAGGCGGCCAGGTGCAGGTAGGTGAAGAGCACCTGCCCCTCGCGCATCCGGTGGTACTCCTCGGCGATCGGCTCCTTGACCTTGAGCACCAGTTCGGCGGTTTCCCACACCTCGTCGGCGGTGGCCAGGATCTTGGCCCCGGCGGCGGCGAACTCGTCGTCGCCGATGCTGGACCCGACCCCGGCGCCGGACTCGACGAAGACCTGGTGACCGCTGCGGACGAACTCGTTGACGCCCGCCGGCGTGATCGCCACGCGGTACTCGTGGTTCTTGACCTCGCGTGGGATTCCGACCTTCACGATGCAGACACCTCTCTTCGGGGCTGCGCTCCCCCGACTGCTCGGTGCCACGGCGGCCCCTTTGCCGCCGCGGTCCACCGGTCCCGCCGGCGGCAGTCTAGGCGCGTCGCCGCCCCCGATGAGGCAGCACAGTGACATCCGGTGCCCGTACGCCCTGACGATGTGTCAGGCATGAACGGCGCCGGCGGTGGGACGTCACCTCAGCCGTCAGGACAGTGTTCATCCATTATCGTCCCACTCTTCGGGTACCGCTGCGGACAAGAGACCAGTGGATCACTAGGGTGTCGCCTCATGACCACACCTCCTTACCAGCCCGGCTACCCGTCGGGCGTCTCCGACAAGAGCAAGGTCGTCGCGGGCGTCCTGCAGATCGTGCTGGGCACCTTCGGCATCGGCCGCTTCTACATGGGCGACACCAAGACCGGCGTCATCCAGCTCATCGTGTCCCTGGTGACCTGCGGCATCGGCGGCCTCTGGGGCTTCATCGACGGCATCCTGATCCTGATCAACGGTGGCGTCGACGGGCAGGGCCGGCCGCTGCGCGACTGACCGGTCCGCAACGACGAAAGGGGCCGTGCGGCGTACCGCACGGCCCCTTCACCTTCTGCTCAGCTCGGCAGGGGCGCGTCGGCCCGGCGCAGCGCCGACCAGCCGGTGTCACGGGCCCGGACGGCGGCGAGCAGCCCGGCCACGCAGGAGGCGTTGGTGATCTCGCCCGCGAGGACCATGCCGACCGCCTCGTCGAGGTCGATGCGGACGACCTGGAGGTCGGCCTCCTCCTCGCGTCGCTCGTGCCGCCGCTCCGCCGGCACGTCGGTCAGGTCCCGGGCCAGGAAGACCCGGACCAGCTCGTTGGTGAAGCCCGGCGAGCTGTGCAGGTCCACCAGCACGTCGACCCGCCCGGCGGCCAGGTCCACCTCCTCGGCCAGCTCCCGGATCGCGGCGGCGGCCAGGTCCTCGCCGGAGACGTCGGTCAGCCCGGCGGGCAGCTCCCACAGGTGCCGCCCGACCGCGTGCCGGTACTGGCGGATCAGCACCACCTGGCCGGCCGCGTCGAGCGCCACCACGGCGACCGCGCCGACGTGCCGGACGACGTCGCGCACGCCCGTCCCGCCGCCCGGCATGGTCACCTCCTCGCTGACCACGTCGAAGATCCGGCCCTGGTAGCGCTCGGTGCGGGAGCGCACCTCGTAGCGGTGCTCGACGGCGCTCACGACGCCGCCCCGCTTCGCGTGCCAGCGGCGTGAGCCGCCGCGCTGCCGTGCCCGATGGTTCGCTCGCTCCGCTCGCTCACGAGGCCGACGTCGCCTTCGCGGCGGCGCCACCGTTGCGGGCGGCCTTCTTCGCGGCGGCGCTCTCGGCAGCGTCCAGGTCGACCGGGAGCTGGTCGGCCTCCGAGTAGGCCACCGCCGCCTTCACGAAGGAGGCGAAGAGCGGGTGCGGCCGGGTCGGCCGGCTCTGCAGCTCCGGGTGCGCCTGGGTGGCGACGAAGAACGGGTGCAGGCCCCGGTCCAGCTCGATGAACTCGACCAGCCGCCCGTCCGGCGA
Organism: Micromonospora sp. NPDC023644; assembly: GCF_040640115.1. Lineage (NCBI taxonomy): Bacteria > Bacillati > Actinomycetota > Actinomycetes > Micromonosporales > Micromonosporaceae > Micromonospora > Micromonospora sp. NPDC023644. The sequence continues at coordinate 94,017 of NZ_JBFABA010000019.1, forward strand.
GGTGCCGGAGATGTGCAGGCCGGCCTTGGTCAGCGCGTCGCGGTAGGCGTTGTTCACCTCGTACCGGTGCCGGTGCCGCTCGCTGACCTCGGTGCTGCCGTACGCCTCGGCGACCAGCGAGCCCTCGGCGATCGCCGCCGGGTAGGCCCCCAGCCGCATGGTGCCGCCCAGGTCACCCCGGCCGGCGACGATGTCCTCCTGGTCGGCCATGGTGGCGATGACCGGGTGCGCGGCCTCGGAGTCGAACTCCAGCGAGTTCGCGCCCTCCAGGCCGGCCAGGTGCCGGGCCACCTCGATGGTCATGCACTGCAGGCCGAGGCAGAGGCCGAGCAGCGGGATGCCGTTCTCGCGGGCGTACCGGGCGGTGCCGATCTTGCCCTCGATGCCGCGCACCCCGAAGCCGCCCGGGATGACGATGCCGTCCACGCCAGCCAGGGCGGCCGCCGCGCCGGTCGGGGTGACGCACTCGTCGCTGGGCACCCAGCGCAGCTGCACCCGGGCCCGGTGGCCGAAGCCGGCGGCGCGGATCGCCTCGCTCACCGACAGGTACGCGTCGGGCAGGTCGACGTACTTGCCGACCACGGCGACGGTGACGGTGTGCCGGGGCTGGTGCACCCGCTCCAGCAGGTCGTCCCAGCTGGTCCAGTCGACGTCCCGGAAGGAGAGGCCGAGCCGGCGCACCACGTACGCGTCGAGGCCCTCGCGGTGCAGCACCTTCGGGATGTCGTAGATGCTCGGCGCGTCCGGGGCGGCGGTGACGGCCTCGCGGTCGACGTCGCAGTAGAGCGACAGCTTCTGCTTGACCTTGTCGGGGATCTCCCGGTCGCAGCGCAGCACCAGCGCGTCGGGCTGGATGCCGATGCTGCGCAGCTGGGCCACCGAGTGCTGGGTCGGCTTCGTCTTCAGCTCGCCCGACGGCGCCAGGTACGGCACCAGCGAGACGTGCAGGTAGAAGCAGTTGTCGCGGCCCAGGTCGTGGCGGACCTGGCGGATCGCCTCCAGGAACGGCAGCGACTCAATGTCGCCGACGGTGCCGCCGACCTCGGTGATCACCACGTCCGGCACCTGGCCGTCGTCGTCCGGGTCGGCCATCGCCAGGATCCGCGACTTGATCTCGTTGGTGATGTGCGGGATCACCTGGACGGTGTCGCCCAGGTACTCGCCGCGCCGCTCCTTGGCGATCACCTCCGAGTAGATCTGTCCGGTCGTGACGTTCGCCTTGCCGGAGAGCGCCCGGTCCAGGAACCGCTCGTAGTGCCCGACGTCGAGGTCGGTCTCGGCGCCGTCCTCGGTGACGAAGACCTCGCCGTGCTGGAACGGGTTCATCGTCCCCGGGTCGACGTTGAGGTAGGGGTCGAGCTTCTGCATGACCACGCGCAGGCCGCGCGCGGTGAGCAGGTTGCCGAGGCTGGAGGCGGTGAGGCCCTTACCCAGCGAGGAGGCGACTCCCCCGGTGACGAAAATGTGCCTGGTCGTCCGTGCTGAAGGGGCCAAGGCCTGCTCCCGTGTCGTCCGTCGCGGTCGTGCAGACCGCCGTGCCGATCAGCCAAGTGATCACGCGATCCACGGGATTCCACGGTAACACCTCATCCGGCCCGCCCGCCGGGCGCACCCGCAGCGGGCGGCGGCGCGTCGGGTCCCGGCTCAGGAGGCGGTGACCTCGGTCGATGGCCGGCCGGCCGGCGCGCGCTGCCCGGCGTCCGTGCCGGCCGTCGGCCCGTCCGCCCCGGTCGCCGGGCCGGGGGCGCGCGGGGCCGGG
>NZ_JBFABA010000020.1:0-94219 GCF_040640115.1 Micromonospora sp. NPDC023644
GGGGGGGGGGGGGGGGGGCCCCGCGCCGCAGGTCACCGGGCGCACCCGCGCCGGCCGCGCCGCGCGTCGGGAGCGGAGCCGCCGTCGGGGGATGCGGAGGACGCCGGGTGGACGAGGCGACGTTCGCGGCGCCCCTCTGGGCCTGGGCGGCGGTGGGCGCGGTCATCGCCGTCATGCTCGCGGTGGACATACTCTCCCACCGCGACAACCACGTGATCGAACTGCGCGAGGCGCTGCTGTGGAGCGGCATCTGGATCGCGGCGGGGCTCACCTTCGGCCTGGTGATCTGGCTGTGGCGGGGCGGCGAGCCGGCCGTGGCGTACTTCTCCGGCTACCTGCTGGAGAAGGCGCTCTCCGTCGACAACGTCTTCGTCTTCGCGCTGCTGTTCGGGTACTTCCGGGTGCCCGCCGCGTACCAGCACAAGGTGCTCTTCTGGGGGGTCGTCGGCGCGCTCGCGTTCCGGCTGGCCTTCATCTTCGCCGGCGCGGAGCTGCTGGAGCGGCTGGCCTGGGCCGGCGTCGTGCTCGGCGCCTTCCTGATCTGGACGGGGTGGCGACTCGCGGTACGCGGCGAGCCGGACGTCGACCCCGACCGCAACGTCGCGGTCCGGGCGTTTCGGCGGCTGGTGCCCACGGAGCCCGGCTACCACGGCGGCCGGTTCACCGTCCGGGTCGGCGGCCGGCGTCGGGCCACGCTGCTGCTGGTGGCGCTGGTCGCGATCGAGGCCACCGACGTGGTCTTCGCGATCGACTCGGTGGCGGCCATCCTGGCCATCACCACCGACACGTTCCTCGTCTGGACGGCGACCGCGTTCGCCGTGCTCGGCCTGCGCAGCCTGTACTTCTGCCTGGCCGGGCTGCTGCGGCACTTCGGCTACCTGCGGTACGGGCTGGCCGTGCTGCTGGCCTTCGCCGGGGTGAAACTGATCCTGGCCGAGACGCCGGTCGGGAAGCTGCCGGTCTGGTTGACCCTCGCGGTGGTGGTGCTGACGCTGTCGATCGCGATCGGGTGGAGCGTTTTCGACGCCCGTCGGGAGCGGCGCCGGCGCGCGGGCGGCTGACCGCGCGTCCACCGGTCGCGGCCGGGCCGCGGCGCTCAGCCCGCCCGCACGACCGGGTCGGCGAGCTGGGCGCAGAGCACGGCGGGCGCTTCGGCGAGCGACGGGCCGTACCAGGTCAGGTGCCTGCCGGAGAGCAGCGCGCAGGGGGTGCCGGGGAATGCCTCCGGCCCGTCGTCGGCGGTGAAGCGGTACGGCTCGTCGGGCAGCACCACCAGCTCCGGCGCGCGGGCGCGCAGCTCGTCGAGGATCGGCCGGGGATAGCGCTCGACGTCGTCGGCGTACACGTTGGTCACGCCGAGCCGGCGCAGCACGTCGCCGGCGAAGGTGTCGGCGCCGAGCACCACCCACGGCCGCCGCCAGACCGGCACCACCGCCCGGCGGTACGGCGGGGCCGTGGGCAGCGCGGACCACGCCCGGCGGGCCGCGGCGAGCCAGTCGGGTTCGCCCGGGGCGCCCAGGTCGCGGAGCAGGTCCGCCAGCTCGGTCAGCGCCTCGTCGACGGTACGCGGGTAGGTCACCCGCACCGGCACGCCGGCGGCGGCCAGCGCGTCGGCGTCCTCCCGGCGGTTCTCCTCGACGTTGAGCAGGACCAGGTCGGGCCGCAGCGCGAGCACCCGGTCCAGGTCGGGGTACTTGCTCCCGCCGACCCGCGCGACGTCGAGCCCGGCGGGGTGGGTGCACCAGTCGGTGGCGCCGACCAGCAGACCCGGCAGGGTCAGGGCGACGGCCTCGGTCAGCGACGGCACCAGCGACACGACCCGCACCCCGCGCACCTCCCCGGTTCAGTGCGCCGACCGCCGGCGCACCGGTCGATCATGCCCCGACCCGTGGCGCGGCTCGCGGCCCGGGCGACCCTTGCGACGTCTCTACAACGTTGTAATACTCGGCTGGTCCCGTCAGGAGGTTCGATGAGGTCCCACTCCACCGCGCCCGCGCCGCGCGCCGACCAGCCCGCCGCCCCCGTCGAGGAGGAGGTGCCCCTGGAGGCGCTCGGCGACCTCTACCGGGACGGCATCACCGCGTGCCGGGGCGCCTTCGCCGTGGACTGGGTGGAGCGCGTCGGCGAGGACGTCGACGCCGCGTTCCGGGAGGCCCGCTCCCGGCCCGACGGCGCGGTCGGCCGCGGCCCACAGCGGTGGTACGTGGAGATCCACCCCGAGCAGCTGCGCGGGTTCGTCGACCTGGTGACCCACCCCTGGGTGGCCGCGGTGTGCCGGGCCGTGCTCGGCCCCGACTACCAGATCGTCGAGCTCGGGTTCGACATCCCGTTCCCCGGCGCGGTCATGCAGCCGTGGCACCGGGACTTCCCGATGCCGGAGGACACCCGCCGGCAGCGGCGGCTGACCTCGCTGGCCTTCAACCTGACCACCGTCGACACGGTGGAGGAGATGGGCCCGTTCGAGATCGCCCCGGGCACCCAGTGGGACGACGGGCGGGACTTCGACCACCAGATGTTCCCGCCCAGGGAGCGCTACCCCCGCTACGAGCAACGGGCGGTCCGCAAGTACCCGCAGCGCGGCGACATCTCCGCCCGCTCCGCGCTGACCATCCACCGCGGCACGCCGAACGTCTCCGCCCTGTCCCGGCCGGTGCTGGTGCTCGGCGTCGACGCGCCGGGAGCGGGCAACGCCGACCACCACGACATGGCGGTCACCCGGGGGTACTGGGAGAGCCTGCCCGAGCAGGTGCGCGCGCACCTGTCCTGCCCGGTGGTCGACGCCCTGACGCCGATCCGGCAGAAGCACACCATCGAGGGCCTGGTGATGGGCGCGGAGTAGCCCCGGGGCGGCTAGTGGGTGGTGGGGCGCAGCCAGCGCTGCCGGGTCAGCGCGTACTCCACCTCGCCGTGCTCCGCGCCGTCGATCATCTCCGGCCAGTCCCCGACGTACGTCCGCACGAGCCGCAGCCCGGCCTTCTCCATGACCGAACGCGAGGCGGCGTTGACGGTCATCGTGTTCGCGGTGACCCGCTGCACGCCGAGCTCGGTGAAGCCCTTGTCGATCAACGCCCGGCAGCCCTCGGTGGCGAGACCGACCCCCCAGGCGGCCCGGCGCAGCCGGTAGCCCAGCTCCACCTCCCGGGCGTCGCCGTCGCGGGTCGGGCGGAACTCGAACCAGCCCAGGAAGTCGCCCGACTCCCGGCCCAGCGCCGCCCACCACCCCAGCCCCGGCGGACGCCGGTAGTGGGCGAGGATCCGGGGCAGGACGCGCTCCCGGACGGCCTCGGGCGGGGTGGGGCGCCCGCCGGTGAGGTACCGCATCACCTCGGGGTCGCCGTCCAGCTCGACGAGCAGGTCGGCGTCGTCGGGGGTGAACTCGCGCAGCACCAGCCGCGGGGTGCTCAGGAAGACGCTCACCCGCCCATCCCACCGGCGCGGGCGGGGGGGCCTCAAACGAATTCCGGCCGTGCGGTCCGAGGGGCACCGCCACCGAGCCGGTCATGATCGACGGCCTAGACTCGCCCCGGCCGACGAGTCGGCCTCCGATCGGCGGCGGGACGGACGGATCAGGCGGATGACGAGCACCGGTGGTGGGGACGACTCCTGGCTGCGGGCGGTTGCCGGCGACGGCGGGCGCGGCCCGCTGCTCGCCCGGGACGGCCAGCTCGTGCACGGCCCCCGCCGGCTCGGCGAGTTGGTGCACGGGCGTCCGCCGGGCGTCACCGGCAACCAGTGGAGCACGGCCCTGCGGGAGGGCTACGACCTCGTCGTCTGCGCCGCCGACACGGCCCGGCCGGTGTTCGCCGTCGAGATCGGCCCCGTCGCGCCCCCCGGCTCCGCCGGGCAGCGGGTCGAGCGGCTGAAGAACGCGGTCGCCGAGGCGGTCGGCCTGGCGGTGCTGCGGATCGGGTCGCCAACGCTGCGCGCCGATGCCCACGGGCGCCGGATCGTGGCGTACGTGATCGACGCGCGCGGGTACGCGGCCCTCGGCGCGGGAGAGGCCGACGACGCCGACGTGCCCCCGGTCGGCTTCCGCGACATCCTCGGCCGGCTGCCCGACGGGCGCACCGGTCACGTCAACGACCTCGGCGCCCTGGCCCGGGCCGCCGCCGTCGAGGCGTACGTGGCGCGGCGGCTGGTCGACCCGATCGTGCGCGGGTTGCACGTGCGCTGGGCCGGCGGGCCGGCCGAGGGGTGGAGCTGGGTGCGGGTGCGCCCCGGCGCCTGCCTCGTGGAGCGGGTGACGGTGCACGAGCAGCGCGTCTCCGCGGGGGTGGATCCGGGGCGGCTGGCCGAGGACCTGGCGGCGGTGGCCGTCGGCGAGCGGATGCGCGCGCTGGACGCGGCCGAGCCGGTGCTCACGCCCCGGGACGAGTTGCTGGCCGAGATCCGGCGGCTGGAGTCCCGGCAGGGCGAGATGACGGACGGCTTCGCGTTCGTCCACCTCTGCGCGGACTGACCCGCCCCGCCTCGGCACCTGACCGCCCGCGTGCCCGACGCACCCCGCCGGCCCGACGCACCCCGCCGGTCCGACGCGCCCCGCCGGTCCGACGCGCCCCGCCGGTCCGACGCGCCCCGCCGGTCCGCGACGCTCCCGCCGAGCACGCTCCCCGCCGCGCTGCCGGCCTCGTGCGACCCGATCGCCATCCCGGCGTACGCGGGGCTGAGGCCGCGTAGCGACACCGGGTGGACGCCGAGGCGGATGGCGACGAAACTGCCCAGCCGCTTGATCAGAATGGCCGTCCAGGGGTGCCAGAAGGTGCGGGGCGACCGCCGGCCGTCTGGCTCCACCAGCGCGTCGTCCGCCACCTCCGAGATCGCACCGGTAATGCCCGACAAATCTGTCGGTCATTACGCTCGGGAAGTGCCACGAACCCCGGTCGCGGCGGTGTGATCGTGGTGATGATCACGCCGGAGGGGACGGGGTGCGGCCGGTTGTCGGCCGGCGGCCCGACGAGGCGCCGATGGCCGAAGCGGCGAATGGGTCGGGCCGAGAATGTTCCCGCGACCGGGTGCCGGTCGTGCGAATGGACGGCCGTGGGAAAAGACCGGCGGGGCCGCGCTGATTCCTCAGCGTGACCCCGCACGAGCCCGAGCGTGAGCCCGGTGCCGGTCAGCGGTTCTTGTACGCCTCGACGACCTCGACCGGGATGCGGCCACGCTCGGAAATCTTGTAGCCGTTCTTGGTGGCCCATTCCCGGATGGCCCGGTTCTGCTCCCGGTCCATTCCCGAGCCGCCCGGCGTGCCCGCCCGGCGGGGCGCCCGCCCGGTGTCGACGGATCCGCGACCGATCCGCCGGCCAGCGTTGATGTACGGGTCGAGGGCCTTACGGAGCACGCCCGCGTTCTCGTCGGAGACGTCGATGGTGTAGGCCACTCCGTCCAGACTGAACTCGACGGTCCGGTCGGCCTTTCCACCGTCGAGGTCGTCGGTCAGGACCGTGATTACTTTTCTCGCCATCGTCAATTACTCCCTGTGTGGGGCGGGGTGTGGTCAAAGTTTGACGTATCCCACGGCGAATCCGCAACAATGCGCGTCGTCCTCATTTCGGCGGGTCGCGTTATCGCGGGAAAACGGCTCGGCGCAAAGCCCGGGGTTCAGTCGCCGAGCAGACCGGCGTGCCCGGCGAGCGCCGCCGCCTCGGCCCGGGTGGAGACCCGCAACTTCCGCAGCAGCGCGGCCGTCATCCGCTTCACGGTGCGTTCCGAGACGTGCATCCGTTCGGCGATCTCGAGAGTGCTGCGGCCCGCCGCGATGGCCCGCAGCATGGCCCGTTCCTCGTCGTCGAGGTCGACCGGGGCCGCCCGGCCGGGACGCAGCAGCGCGCGCAGCAGGTGCCCCGGCAGCACCGCCCAGCCGTCGAGGACGGCCAGCAGCGGGGGCAGCAGCTCCTCCGGCTCGGCGGTCTTCGGCAGGTACCCCTCAGCGCCGGCGCGCAGCGCCTCCAGGGCGGGAGCCGGGTCCTCCGCGCCCGACATGGCCACCACCCGCACCCGGGGCGTGGTGCGCCGGATCGCCGCCACCGCCCGGACCCCGCCCGGCGGCGGCATGTGCAGGTCGACCAGCGCCAGGTCGGGCAGGCAGCGGCTGACCAGCGAGGCGGCGGCCGACGCGTCGCCGGTGGAGCCCACCACCGCCGCCCGCCCGTCGGTCGTGGCCGGCAGCAGCAGTTCCAGCCCGCGGACGAACAGCGGGTGGTCGTCCACGACGGCCAACCGGACGACGGGGGGAGCGGGCATGTCTGGGCCGTTCCCGAGCGGGTACCGATCATGCGGCCGTGGGCCGAACGAGGGAGGTCGGGCGGATGCGCGGACGGCACGGGGGGCGGGGACCGCTGCGGGTGCTCCGGTGGGCGGGGCCCGAACCCGGTCCGGCCGACCCGGCGGCCCTGGACACCGACCCGGAACTGCTGCTGCGCGTGCTCTGCCACGAGTTCCGCACCCCGGTCAGCGCCCTCACCTCGCTCACCCGGGCGCTCGCCGACGACCGGCTTCCGCTCACCGGCGACGACCGGCGTGCCATCACCGCGCTGGCCCACGAGCAGGCCGTACACCTGCAGGGCCTGCTGCGCGACGCGGCCGCCGGCACCGGGGCCCTCGCGCCGGCGGCGGACCCGACGGCGCCGCTGGCGGAGATCCTGCGCGGCGCGGCGGCCCTGGTGCCCTCGCACCGCCGGCTGACCGGGGTGACCCGACGGGCCGGGGCGTGCCTGGTGCCGCGGCGCCGGACCCGGCAGGTGGTGACCAACCTGGTGGAGAACGCGCTGCGGCACGGCCCGGCCGAGGGCCGGATCGGCATCCACGCCGCGCTCGGCCGCGCCGGCCTGCGCATCGTCGTCACCGACGAGGGGCGGATCGACCCGACCCTCGTCGAGGCGCTCTGCCGGCCCGCTCCCGCCCCCGGGCCCTGCGGGCTCGGGCTGTGGATCGTCCGGCGGCTGCTCGCCGCCGACGGCGGGCGCCTGCGCCTGCACCGGCTGCGCCCGCGCGGGGTGGCCCTCGAGGTGGTGCTGCCCGCGTCCCCGGCGACAGGTTGACCCCGCCGGGCCGCCGGTTGGCCCGATGGGGCCGGCCGTCGCGGGAACCGCCTCGGTGACAGCCCGACCGGCACCGAGGAGGACACGTGTTCAGCCACATCAAGGACCTGCAGTTCGAGGCCAAGCCGGACGGCCCGGACGCCGCGTTCGCGCGCCGGCTCCAGGAGATCCTGGGCGGCAAGTGGGGCGAGATGACCGTCGCCAACCAGTACCTCTACCAGGGCTGGAACTGCCGCCTGCCGGGCAAGTACAAGGACCTCTTCCTCGACGTCGGCACCGAGGAGATGGGCCACGTCGAGATGATCGCCACGATGATCACCCGGCTGCTGGAGAACGCGCCGCTGTCGTTGCAGGAGGCCGCCGCCGACAACCCGATGGTGGGGGCGATCTACGGCGGGTCCAACCCGGCGCACTTCATCCACGGCGGCGGCGGCGCCCTGCCGGCCGACAGCAACGGCGTGCCCTGGAACGGCGCCTTCATCACCGCCAGCGGCAACCTGATGGCCGACTTCCAGCTCAACGTCACCGCCGAGGCGCAGGGCCGGCTCCAGGTGGCCCGGCTGTTCAACATGACCGACGACCCCGGGGTCAAGAACATGCTGCGCTTCCTGCTGGCCCGCGACACCATGCACCAGAACATGTGGATGGCGGCCATCGAGCAGCTCAAGGAGGACGGCCTGGAGGAGATGCCGGTGCCGGACGCGTTCCCCGACTCCAAGGAGTTCACCGAGAAGTTCAGCTACACGTACCTGGACTTCTCGCCGGGCACCGACGCGTCGGAGGGGCGCTGGGCGTCCGGGCCGGCGCCCGACGGCAAGGGCGAGTTCCGCTACGACCACAGCCCGCGCGCGCACGCGCCCGAGCCGGTCCTGCCGCCCGGCGACCCGCGGCTCTACGGCACGAACCCGGGCCTCGCCAAGGGCGCCGTCAACAAGGTCAAGAGCAAGCTCACCTGACGTCGTCGCGCCGGGCCGTCCGCGAGCGGCGGACGGCCCGGGCGGCCCCGTACCCGCCGGAGGTGTGCCGTGACCGAACTCGTGCTCCGCCCGCTCGCGGACGCGTTCATGCAGGTGGGTGTCTACGTCGCCGTCATGGTGGCCCTCTTCGGCTGGCTGCGCTGGCGCCACGGCGACCGGGTCACCGACGGGCTCACCAGCCGGCCCCGGCTCGGTCCGCTGGTCGGCGCCCTGCTCGGGGTCAGCCCCGGCTGCGGCGGGGCGATCATCCTGATGCCGCTGTACGCCCGGGGGAAGGTCTCCTTCGGCACCGTGGTCGCCGCCCTGGCGGCCACCATGGGGGACTCGTCGTGGGTGGTGCTCGCCTGGAATCCCGTGTTCGCCCTGAAGATCCACGCGCTGCTCTTCGCGGTCGGCCTCGTGACCGGGTACGTCGTCGACGCGCTCGGCATCGACCCGGCCCGCGCGGCCGACCGCCGGGTCGCCGCCGCGCCCGCGCCGGTCGGCCCGGCCGCCGCGGGCGGACTGGACCTCGCCGGGTCGCGGCGGCTGCTCGGCGGGCTGCTGCCCCGCGTGCCGGCGTCCACGGCGTTCTGGGGGCTGACCACGCCGGCGTTCGCGGTGTCGGTGCCGGTGGTCTTCCAGCTGGTCGACCCGGGCGCGCTGACGCGGTCCCTCGGGGGCGTCGACCCGTACCTGGCGCTGGGGGTGCTCGGCTCGCTGACCGCGGCGCTGATCTTCGCCGGGGGGCGCGGGAAGCTGGCCGACGACAGCCTGGAGACGGCGCAGCCCCGGTCGCTGCGGGAGATGCTGCGGCACAGCGCGCACGAGGCGTCCTTCGTCACCGTCTGGGTCGCCGTGGCGTACCTGGCCTGGCAGGTGGTGACCACGACGACCGGCTTCGACGGCTCGCAGCTCGCCCTCACCGGGCTCGTCGGCGTGCTGGTCGGCGCGGGCATCGGCCTCATCCCCGGCTGCGCGGTGCAGATCGTCTTCACCGGCCTCTACGTCAGCGGCGGCCTGCCGCTGCCCACCCTGGTCGCCAACGCGATCAGCCAGGACGGCGACGCGCTGATTCCGCTCGCCGCGCTGCGCCGGCACTCGGCGGCGCTCGCCACCGTCGTCACCACCGTCCCGGCGGCGGCCGTCGGCGCCGCCCTGCTCGTCCTGCTCTGACCCCGTACGAAGGGAGAGACCCGATGCCCGTCGCGATCCCGATCGCCCGCGCCCGGCGCAAGCTCGTCGTCTTCGCCGTGCTGACCGGCCTCGCCGCGCTGGCCGGCCTGCCCGGCTGGACCGTCGCCGCGCTGGCGCTGACCTGCCTGGCGATCCCGCTCGCCGTGGCGGCGGCCGGGGGCGCCGCACTGGCGCGTGAGCTGCTGCGTCCGACGCGCGGCGCGGCGGCGCCGAGTGGCCTGGGTCACAACCCGGAACAAGGGGAACGCTTTGTTACTTGAGTTGGACACGCTCAACTCAACGCGATAGCAGGTGTTCGATGGCAACTCTTCCGGTACTTCCCCTGACCGACGCCGTGCTCCTGCCCGGCATGGTGATCCCGGTGACCCTCGACCCGACCACCCAGGCCGCCGTCGACGCGGCCCGCGCCACCGGCGAGGGCAAGCTGCTCGCCGTGCCCCGCCTCGACGGCGAGTACGGCCCCGTCGGCGCGGTCGCCACCATCGAGAAGGTCGGCCGGCTGCCCAGCGGCGAACCGGCCGCCGTGCTGCGCGGCCTGTCCCGCGCCCGGATCGGCTCGGGCGTGCCCGGGCCCGGCGCGGCGCTCTGGGTCGAGGCGACCGAACTCGACGAACCCGCTCCCGCCGGCCGCGCCCGCGAGCTCGCCCGCGAGTACCGCGCCCTGATGACGTCCGTGCTCCAGCAGCGCGGCGCCTGGCAGGTCATCGACGCGATCGAGCGGATGACCGACCTCTCCGAGCTGGCCGACTCGGCCGGCTACGTCTCCTGGCTCAGCCTGGCCCAGAAGACCGAGCTGCTCGCCGCGCCGGACGTCACCGCCCGGCTGGAACTGCTCGTCGGCTGGGTGAAGGACCACCTGGCCGAGCAGGAGATCGCCGAGCAGATCAGCACCGACGTCCGCGAGGGACTGGAGAAGTCCCAGCGGGAGTTCCTGCTCCGTCAGCAGCTCTCCGCCATCCGCAAGGAACTCGGCGAGGACGAGCCGGACGGCTCCGCCGACTACCGGGCCCGCGTCGAGGCCGCCGACCTGCCCGACAAGGTCCGCGAGGCGGCCCTGCGCGAGGTCGGCAAGCTGGAGCGGGCCAGCGACGCCTCCCCGGAGGCGGGCTGGATCCGCACCTGGCTCGACACGGTGCTGGAGATGCCGTGGGGCACCCGTACCGAGGACAACACGGACCTGGCCGCGGCCCGCGCCGTGCTCGACGCCGACCACGCCGGCCTGGCCGACGTGAAGGACCGCATCCTGGAGTACCTCGCCGTGCGCAACCGGCGGGCCGAGCGCAACCTCGGCGTCGTCGGCGGCCGGGGCTCCGGCGCGGTGCTCGCCCTCGCCGGCCCGCCCGGCGTCGGCAAGACCAGCCTCGGCGAGTCGATCGCCCACGCGCTCGGCCGCAACTTCGTGCGGGTCTCCCTCGGCGGCGTGCGCGACGAGGCCGAGATCCGCGGCCACCGGCGCACCTACGTCGGCGCGCTGCCCGGCCGGATCGTGCGCGCCCTGCGCGAGGCCGGCTCGATGAACCCGGTCGTGCTCCTCGACGAGGTCGACAAGCTCGCCGCCGGCTACTCCGGCGACCCGGCCGCCGCCCTGCTCGAGGTGCTCGACCCGGCGCAGAACCACACCTTCCGCGACCACTACCTCGAGGTGGACCTCGACCTGTCCGACGTGCTCTTCCTGGCCACCGCCAACGTGGTGGAGGCCATCCCCGGCCCGCTGCTGGACCGGATGGAGCTGGTCACCCTCGACGGGTACACGGAGGAGGAGAAGGTCGCCATCGCCCGGGACCACCTGCTGCCCCGGCAGCGGGAGCGGGCCGGGCTCACCGCCGAGGAGGTCGCCGTCGCCGACGACGCCCTCGCCCGGATCGCGGGCGAGTACACCCGCGAGGCCGGCGTACGGCAGCTCGAACGCTCCCTGGCGAAGATCCTCCGCAAGGTCGCGGTGGCCCTGGCGACCGACCCGGCACCCGTCCGCGTCGACACCGGCAACCTCGCCACCTACCTCGGGCGGCCGAAGTTCACGCCGGAGTCGGCGGAACGCACGGCCGTGCCCGGCGTCGCCACCGGCCTGGCGGTCACCGGAGCCGGGGGCGACGTGCTCTTCATCGAGGCCACCAGCATGGAGGGCGAGCCGGGGCTGACGCTGACCGGCCAGCTCGGCGACGTGATGAAGGAGTCGGCGCACATCGCGCTGTCGTACCTGCGCTCCAACGGGCGCCGGCTCGGGCTGGACCCGAACGCCCTCGCCGGGCGGCGGATCCACCTGCACGTGCCGGCGGGCGCGGTGCCCAAGGACGGCCCCAGCGCGGGCATCACCATGGTGACCGCCCTGGCGTCGCTGGCCAGCGGCCGGCCGGTGCGGCCCGAGTTCGGGATGACCGGCGAGGTGACCCTCTCCGGCCGGGTACTGCCCATCGGCGGGGTCAAGCAGAAGCTGCTCGCCGCCCACCGGGCCGGCCTGACCGAGGTGATCATCCCGGCCCGCAACGAGCCGGACCTGGACGACCTGCCCGCCGAGGTCCGGGAGGCGCTGACCGTGCACACCCTGGCCGACGTCGCCGACGTGCTCGCCCTGGCGCTGCGCCCGGCCGACGCCGACACCCGCCCGGATCCGGCGCTGGCCGCCGCCTGAGGCGTCGAGGAAGGGGCCCCTGCCGCCTGGCAGGGGCCCCTTCCTCCGTCGGGGGCGTGGGCAGGGAAGGCCCTCGCCCGCACCGTCCTAGCGGCGGTCGCGCCGGTCGAAGTCGCGGTCGCGGCGCTCGCGCCGGTCGGCCCCGTCGAAGCGGTCGCCGCCGCCGCCGTCGCCGTCACGGTCTCGGCGTACGGTCGCCTTGCGGCCCTTGATGGTGCTGCCCCGTAGCCCGGCGATCACCTCGTCGGCGACGCTCTGGGGCACCTCCACCAGCGAGAACCGGTCGGCGATCTCGATCGAGCCGATGTCCCGGCCGCTGACCCCGGTCTCGCCGGTGATCGCGCCCACCAGGTCCTGCGGCCGGACCCCGGCGCGCCGGCCCAGCCCGATGAAGACCTGGGTGGTGCCGCCGGTACGGGGCCGGGCGCCGCCACGCCGCTCGCCCCGGCCGCCGGTCTCGGGCCGCCCCTCGCGCGGGCCCCGGACGGGGACCTGGGGGATCTCCTCCTCGTCGTCCGAGCCGGGCGACGTCGCCTCGTGCGCCAGCTTGACCGCCGCGAGGGCCACCTCCACCAGGTCGAACTCGTCGGTCAACGACTCCACGATCGCCCGGTACGGGTCGAGGTCGTCCTCGAGCAGGCTCTCCCGCAGGGCGCCCTGGGTCAGCTCCAACCGCCGGGTGCGCATGTCCGCCACCGTCGGGATCTTGTCGATGGCGATCCGCTGGCCGGTGACCCGCTCGATGGTCTTGAGCATCCGGTGCTCGCGCGGCTCGGCGAGGGTGATCGCCACGCCCTCCCGCCCGGCCCGGCCGACCCGGCCGATGCGGTGCACGTACGACTCGGGAGCCGACGGCACGTCGTAGTTGACCACGTGGGTGAGCTGCTCGACGTCCAGGCCGCGGGCCGCCACGTCGGTGGCCACCAGCAGGTCCGCGGTGCCCGTGCGCAGCCGGCCCATCACCCGGTCGCGCTGCTCCTGGCTCATCCCGCCGTGCAGCGCCTCGGCCCGGTAGCCCCGGCCGTTCATGGTCTCGGTGAGCCGGTCGACCTCCTCGCGGCTGCGGCAGAAGACGATCGCGGCGGTGGGGGACTCGACGTCCAGCACCCGCCCCAGCGCCGCCGGCTTGTGCGCCCGGGCGACGATGTACGCGCTCTGCCGCACCCGGGGTGCCTCGCCGGCCACCTGCTGTTCGCGGGCGATGAGGATGCGTACCGGGTCGGTCAGGTGCTTGCGGGCCAGCCCGTCGATGCGCGCCGGCATCGTCGCCGAGAAGAGCACCGTCTGCCGCTGTGCCGGCGCGTGCTCCAGGATCGCCTCGATGTCCTCGGCGAAGCCCATGTCGAGCATCTCGTCGGCCTCGTCGAGCACCACCGTGGCCAGCGAGCCCAGGTCGAGCGTGCCCCGGGCGATGTGGTCGAGCGCGCGGCCCGGGGTGGCGACCACGACGTCGACCCCGAGGTCGAGGGCGCGCAGCTGCCGGCCGATCGGCTGCCCGCCGTAAATGGGCAGCACCCGCGCGCCCAGGTCCTTGCCGTAGCGGTGGAACGCCTCGGAGACCTGCACCGCGAGCTCGCGGGTGGGCACCAGCACGAGCGCCACCGGGGCGCCGCCGGGCCGGTCGTCGGGCATCCGCTGCAACAGCGGCAGCGCGAAGGCGGCCGTCTTGCCCGTGCCCGTCGCGGCCTGACCCAGCAGGTCCCGACCGGCCAGCAGGGGCGGGATAGCCTCCCGCTGGATCGGGGTGGGCTCCTCGTAGCCCAGGGCGGACAGCGCGCCCAGCAACTCGGCGCGCAGCCCGAGATCCGCGAAGGCGCTCGTGTCGTCGAGGGCGTCGGGGCCGGGCTCGGTGGGCGGGTCGTGCCGTACGGGTGCGGAACTCATGCCGTCAAGCTTTTCATCACCGCCGCGACGCCGTTTCGCCGACCGGCACAACGGCCACCCGCGCGGGGCCGGCGGGCGCCCGTCGCCCTGCTCCGGCGGGCTAGCCTGACGGCGTGCGTACGGTCGAACTGGTCTGCTCGCCCGACCTGGAGGCCGCGTTGCGCGGCGCCTGGGAGCGGCTGGCCGCGGTGGGGCTGCCCAGCCTGGCCCGCAACGCCCACCCGACCAACCGGCCGCACCTGACCCTCGCCGCCGTCGACGGGTTCCCGCCCGGCGCCCGGCAGCGGCTGGCCGCCCTGCTCGACGCGGCGTTGCCGCTGCCGGTGCGGCTGGACCGGATCGCGGTGCTCGACGGCAGCGCGCCGCTGGTGTGGCTGGTGCACCCGTCGCCGGAGCTGACCGCACTGCACGCGTCGGTCTGGGACGTCCTCGCCGGGGCGCCCGGACAGCGCCCCTGGCACGCGCCGGGGCGCTGGCAGCCGCACCTGAGCCTGGCGCTGCGCTTCCGCGACGCCGACCGCCGGCTGGCCCGGGCGGTGGCAGGCGTCGACCGCCCCGACGGTGCCTTCGTCGCCGGGCGCAGCTACGACGGGCAGACCCGCACGGTCAGCCCGCTCGGCGGCGCCGACCCGGTGGGGGTGCCGGGCCGGCCGCCGCGGGGCGCCTGAGACACGCTCGGGCCCCCGCCGTGTCCGGCGGGGGCCCGAGCGCGGGGGTTCAGCGGTGGAAGCGCAGGTAGTCGAAGTGCGCGGTGACCGCCGGGTCGGCGCCGCCGTGCGCGACCAGCCCGATCCGGGGGGTGGTGTCGGCCGGGAAGGTCCACACCCCGCCCCACGTCCAGTTCCGCCCGTCCCGGCTGGAGCCGGCCCGGAACTCGTGCTCGCCGGTCTCCGGGTCGACCCGGTGCGCCAGCCGCAGCCAGGTGGTGGTCGCCGGGGTGCCGACGATGTTGCCCCCGTAGACCGGCTGGCCGGCGAAGGGCAGCTCGTAGCCGTACTCCACCTGCCGGGTGTTCCAGATGGCGACCTGCGCCAGCCGGGCGAACCGGTCGTCGTCGACGTAGGCGACCAGCCCGGCCTGCTGGTAGTTGCGGACGGTCTCCTCGCCGAGGTCCAGGGTCAACTTCGTCTCCACGACGTAGTCGCCGCCGGGCGCGTCGCGCAGCAGCACGCCGGCGGTGTTGCCGGTACCGGTCAGGTCGGCGCCCTGCACAGGCCAGCGCAGCGCCCCGCCGGACACGGTGGCCGCCGGGTCCTGCCGGACCCACCGCCACGCCGGGTCCAGCCCGCCGGTGAACTCGTCGGAGAACGCGGGCAGCAGGCGGCCCGCCCGCGGCTCGGCCACGGCGTGACGGACCGGGCGGTGCAGCCGGGCGACGCTGACGTTGTCGAACCCGGCGGCCCCGCCGGTCGCGGTGAGCGTGAGCCGCCCGGCCACCGGCCGCGCCAGCGGCAGCGACACCACCGCCAGCTGGTCGCCGAGCCGGGCCGGGCTCAGCTCGGCCACCAGGTGCCGGCCGCGTACCTCGACGGCGAGGTGGTGCCCGGCCGCGGCGTCGAAGCCGGCGGGCAGCGGCGCGCTTGCGGTGCGGTCGCCGTCGCGGGCGACCAGCCGGCCGGCGGCGGCGTCCACCCGCACCGAGACCCGGTCGCCGAGCGTGACCCCGGCCGCCCCGGTGGCGGGAAGCCGCAGGTCGGCCTCCGCCCGCACGTCCCCGCCCACGGTCGTACGGCTGGTCAGCGCGCCGCTGCCGGTGAGCCGGCCGTCGGCGACCCGCCATTCCCCGGCGCCGCGTCGCCAGCCGGCCAGCCCGGCGTCGAAGCGCTCGTCGATCCGCGCGGTGGTGACCGGTGCGGGTCGGGCGCCCTCGGAGGGGCCGGCACCGGCGTTCACCGTCGGCCAGCCGTCGATCCAGTCGAGGCGGTCCAGCAGCATCGGTCGCTCGTTGATGCCGAACGGCTCGTCCAGGTACGGGTCGGCCCGGTCGATCGCGTGGTAGACGATCCAGTCCTGGCCGGAGAGGTCGGTGAGGAAGCCGTTGTGGCCGGTGCCGATCCACCGGTTGCCGTTCTGGGTGAGCACGGGCGTGCCGCCGGCCCGGGAGGCGGTCAGCGCGATGCCGTCGCGGTCGACGAACGGCCCGCGCGGGTCGCGGGAGCGGCCGACGTGGACGGAGTAGCCGGTGGCCGGGCCGGCGCAGCAGTTGGCCGTGGAGGCGAACAGGTAGTACCAGCCGTCGTGGCGCACCACGTGGCTGCCCTCGAACTTGTTGTCGATGGCGACCGGCGTGGGCGTGCCGACCGCGCGCAGCCCGTCGGGGGAGAGCTCGGTCACCGAGATCCCGCCGTAGTAGCTGCCGTGGTAGAGGTAGTGGCGGCCGTCGACGTCGGTGAACTGGCTCGGGTCGATGGTCCACAGCCAGCCGCCACCACCGCCGGGCCGCGGCGCGACCACGGGCTCCTCGGCGAAGGTCCACGGGCCGGTCGGGGTGGGCGCGGTGGCCGCGCCGACGGCGAAGTCACCGCCGTCGGGGGAGACGGTCGTGTCGGTGACAGTCACGTACATGACCCAGCGGTTGCCGATGCGGCGCACGTCGGGGGCCCAGAAGCCGGCGCCGGGCGCCGCGTACGACGGGCGCTGGTCGGCGCCGAAGGCGTCCCCGACGTACGTCCAGTCGACCAGGTCGGCCGAGCGGGCGGTGGGAACCCGGTGGAACGTCCCCTCGCCCTCGCGCAGCGGGTCGGTGGTGCCGTACGCGTACCAGAAACCGTCCTCACCACGGACGATCACGGGGTCGGCGAAGGTGTCGGCGAACCCGGCCGAGACGGGGTTGCGGTAGCGGGGCTCGGGTGCGGCGGCGGCCGGCGCGGACGCCGTCGCGGCCAGGACCAGACCGGCGACGGCGGCGAGCGCCCCGGCGCGGCGGAGATGTCCCATCAGACCTGCCTCGGGTGCGAGAGATGTCGACCAGGATCGGTGCGTGTCCGTTTCTACAACGTTGGATACAACGTTGTAAAGACGTGGCGACCCTTCGGCGCCGGCCGCAGGGTGCCCGTGCCAGCATGGAGTCCGTGACCACCCCCGCGCCGGACGGCCGGGCCCTCGCCCGGCTCGCCGCCCTGCTCGCCGACGACACCCGGGCCCGCATCTGCCTGGCCCTGCTCGACGGCCGGGCGTGGACGGCGGGGGAGCTGGCCCGGCTCGCCGGGGTGGCCCCGTCCACCGCCAGCGACCACCTCACCCGCCTGGTCGGGGGCGGGCTGTTGGTCGAGCAACGGCAGGGACGACACCGCTACGTCCAGCTCGCCGGCCCCTCGGCGGCCCAGTTGGTCGAGGATCTGGCCGGCTACGCGCCCGGGCGGTCCGAGCCGGCCCGCTCGCTGCGCGCCGCCCGTGCCGGCGCTGCCCTGGCGTACGCCCGCACCTGCTACGACCACCTGGCCGGGCACCTCGGGGTGCTGCTGCGCGACAGGCTGCTCGCGCGCGGGCTGCTCGACGGCGCCGGCGGGTCGGCGCTCACCTCGGCCGGGCGAGGCTGGTTGGCTGAGCTGGGGGTGCCGATCGCGCCGCTGCGGGCCGCCCGCCGTCCCCTGGTGCGCGACTGCCTGGACTGGACCGAGCGCCGGCCGCACCTGGCCGGCGCGTTGGGCGCGGCGCTGTGCGCCCGCTTCTTCGAGGCGGGCTGGCTGACCCGCGGCGGCGGACGGGAGGTCCGGCTGACCCCGGACGGTGCTCCGGCGCTGGCCGCCGCACTCGGTCTCGCCCCGGCCGACCTCGCGCCGCCCGCGACCGCGCCGGACCGCGGAAGCGGTCGCGCCTGACTCGGTCGCGCCTGATCCGGTCGCGCCTGATCCGGTCGCGCCTGATCCGGTCGCGCCTGACTCGGCCGCGCCTCGTTTGCCCCGTGCGGCGCCTTCGGACCTCGTTTCTCGAGACGGTTCGCATTCCCTCGAAACGGCTCGGACCTCGTTCCTTGAGGCGGACGGCGAGGGAGCCAGTCGCCGCCCTCGTTACCGATCGTGACGGCCGGGTGGGTCACTCACTGTCACTGCCAACGTCCCGGCCTCCCGGTGTCCTCTGCGCCCTTTGCTCTGCATTCCTCGGCGCACCACCAGGCTGAGCTGGGTATCTGACGAGGGCGTGATGATCGAGGGCGCAAGCTTCGTTGACCGTCAGTAGCTGTTGCGTATGTGGATGCAGAGCAAAGGAGTCGGAGGCATGTGGGGCCGGCCGGCTGTGACCGTCACTTTTCGTGATGGTGTGGTTGGCGTCGGCCGGTCGCGGCGATCCGTGGAGCGGTCCCGTGGTCCGACCGTGACGGCGCCGCACGCGCCGGCAGCCGACGTTTCGGCGGGCGCCGAAGGGTTCCGGCCCTACCGTCGCGGAGGCGACCGTCGCCGGCCCCATGGGCCCGACCATGATCGAGGTGGAGCCCCGATGAACGCGCGCTGCGCCGCCTTCCACGCCCTGCACCGCGCCGCCCGGCCGCTGCTGCTGCCCAACGCCTGGGACCACGCCAGCGCCGCCGCGTTCGTGGCGCACGGGTACCCGGCGGTCGGCACCACCAGCCTGGGGGTCGCGGCCGCCGCCGGCGTGCCGGACGCGGCGGCCGCCACCCGGGCGGAGAACCTCCGCCTGGCCCGGGCGCTGCGCCCGCTCCCGGTACTGGTGACCGTCGACGTGGAGGCGGGGTACGCCGACGACCCGGCGGTCGTCGCCGGGCTGGTGGCGGAGCTGGCCGCGCTCGGGGTGGTGGGGGTGAACGTCGAGGACGGCCGGGCGGACGGCACCCTCGACCCGCCCGAGCTGGCGGCGGCGAAGGTGGCCGCCATCAAGGCCGCGGCGCCCGACCTGTTCGTCAACGCCCGCACCGACCCGTGGTGGCTCGGCACGCCCGATCCCCTGCCGGAGGCCCTGCGCCGGGCCCGCGCGTACCTGGCCGCCGGGGCGGACGGGATCTTCGTGCCCGGGGCGCCGGACGCCGCCACCGTCGCCGCGCTCGTCGCGGGGATCGACGCGCCGCTGAACGTGCTGCACCGGCCGGGCGGGCCTACCCTCGACGAGCTGCGGGCGCTCGGCGTGGCCCGGGTGAGCACGGGCTCGCTGCTGTTCCGGGCCGCGCTGGGCGCCGCCCTGGACGCCCTGGACGCCGTCCGGTCCGGCGCCGCGCCGCGCGCCGAACCGCCCTCGTACGCCGAGGTGCAGCGGTTGAGCGGGGCGTCCCGACCGTGACCCTTCGTGCGCGGCGGTGACCCTCGGGCATCCCGAAGAAGTAGATAGGAGGATTGTTCGGACTCATCCCTTCCGGCCCAATTACGGTGTGTGCAGGGCGATGCACACAGTGATGCCGTGACGGGAGAGAGGACCCGACCATGCGAGTGCCCAGCCGAAGCCCAGGACAGCGGCCCGGTTCTCCCGTCACACCCGCCGCCCCGGCCCGTCGGCGCGCGTTCGCCACGCCGACGCGACCCGCCGCCGCGCCGGACCTGGACGCCTACCGGGCGGCCGTGGCCGAGCTGCTGGTCGAGGTCGGCGCACTGGCCGACGCGTCGTGCACCACCGCCCGGCAGGTGCTGATCGACGACCGACTGCGCGAACCCGCCATCGCCGCCGTGCTCGACGCCACCGGGCAGGGGCTCGTCGGCGCGCGCGAGACGCTGCTGCTGGAGATGGCCCGCTACCAGCCCAACGTGCGCAGCTCCGCCGCCGACCTCACCGCGCTGGTCCGGATCTACCTGCTCTCCCGCATCGACGTGATGTGGTGGCGCGACGCCCCCACCTTCCTCACCGACGCCCAGGTCGACGCCAGCCCCGACCTGGTGGACCTGGAGTGGCTGCGCCGGCGGGACCTGCTGCGCTTCCGCTACACCGAGCAGCCGCGGACGCTGTTGCGACGCGGGCTGCGGGCGGTGCGGCGCCGGCTGCTGCCCGACGCCACGCCGCGCACCGCCGGCCTGCGGTTCCGGCGGGCCCGCCGCGAGATGGTGGCGCTGCTCAACGACCTCGCCCGGCAGTTCGCCGCCAGCACCCCGCCCGGCACGCCGCCGCTGTGGGTGACCAGCCTGGTCCGCAGCGCCGAGCACCAGCACCGGCTGCGCCGACTCGGGTACGCCGCCATGGTGCCCAGCGGCCACTGCCTCGGCTGGGCGGTCGACGTCGAGATGGAGTGGTTCGGCCGCTTCGGCGTCCGGGACACCCTGGCCGAGCTGCTGCTGGCCCGGCAGCGGGCCGGCGAGGTCAACGTGGTCGACGAGGGGCAGGCCTGGCACCTGTGCCTGGCGCCACCGGCACGGCGGCGGCTGCGGCGGGCGTACGAAGCCGAGATGGGGGTCTGAGCCGATGTGCGGCATCGCGTTGAGCCTCGGCCCCGAGGCCGATCCGACGACCTTCCGGCGGATGCTCGCCACCCTCGCGCCACGCGGCGAGGTCACCGAGACCCGCTACGAGAACGGCCTGCTCACCGGCACCCGCCGGCTGCCGATCGTGGACCGGGAACGCGCGGTGCAGCCGTGGGTGTCCGCCGACGAGCGGTGGCTGCTCTGCTACAACGGCGAGGTCTTCAACCACCACGAGCTGCGCGCGGAACTGGTCCGGCTGGGACACCGCTTCCGCAGCGCCAGCGACACCGAGGTGGTGCTCGCCGCGTTCCTGCGGTGGGGCGAGGGCATGGTGACCCGGCTGCGCGGCGAGTACGCCTTCGCCGTCGTGGAACGGGCCACCGGCCGGGCCTACCTGGTCCGGGACCCGCTCGGCGTCAAGCCGCTGTACTGGGCGCGGACGCCCGGCTGCCTGCACGTCGCCAGCGAGGTCAAGGCGCTGGTCGGGCACCGCGCCCCGATCGTCGAGGTGCCGCCCGGGCACCACGGCTGGGCGGAGCCCGACGGGTCGGTCCGGCTGCGCGCGTACGTCGACCTGCTCACCCTCGGCGACGGGCTGCCGGTGGTGGACGACCCGGACGAGGCCGCCCTGCTCGTCCGTGCCGCCCTCACCGACAGCATCCGGATGCGGGTGGACACCGACCTCACCGTGGGGGTGGTGCTCTCCGGCGGGCTGGACAGCTCGCTGGCCCTGCTGCACGTGCGCGAGATGCACCCCGACTGCGTCGCCGTCACGGTCGGCGTGCCGGACAGCCCCGACGTCGCGTACGCGCGGCGGCTCGCGAAGGACGTGGGGGTGCCGCACGAGGTCGTCGAGCTGCGCCCCCGCGACATCCGGCTGGCCGACATCCGGGAGGCCATCCGGATGTCCGAGCTGACCGAGTACGGGGACATCATCAACGCGGTGGTCACCGTGCCGCTGTTCCGCCGGCTGCGCGACCTGGGCGTGAAGGTGGTGCTCACCGGGGACGGCTCGGACGAGCTGTTCGGCGGCTACCCGATGTACCACGAGGTCGGCCCCGAGGCGTCCCGCCGCCTCTTCCTGCACAAGATCCGCAACCTCTGCCGTACGGAGTTGCAGCGCGTCGACCGGGCCAGCATGGGGCACGGCGTGGAGGCCCGCGTGCCGTTCCTCGACCTGAGCCTCGTCGAGCTGGCGATGCGGCTGCCCATCGGGCTGAAGATGCGCGAGGGGCAGGAGAAGTGGATCGTCCGGCGGGCCTTCGCCGACCTGCTGCCCGACTACGTCCGGCGCCGGCCGAAGAATCCGATGTCGTACTCCTCGGGGCTGCACGAGCGGGCCCGGCTCTACAAGCCGCTCTTCGCCCGGCTGCACCGCTCGTTCGGCTACCACCTGCTCGAACCGGTGCGCCGCGACTTCGACAACGTGCTGACCCGGTGCGGCAACGACCTGGACCGGGCCATCGCCGACGGCCGGGCCCGGCCCGACTACACCCTGCTGGAGCACGCCCGCGACCTGGCCGGCGCGGCGAAGTGGAACGCCGCCCCGATGGTGCGCCGGCTGGTCGGGCCGCGCCGCACCCGGGGCGACGAGGCGCCGCTGCCGGGGTGACCGGCCGCCACCCGCGCGACCATGGGCGCGACTGTGGCCGGACACTCCCCGGGCTCGGCGTGGATCAACCGGGGCGGTCGCGGGTAGTGGTCCGGCATGGCGGAACTGGACGTGATGGTGGTCGGGCAGGTGGCCCGGGACCTCGTGCTGCTGGTGGACGAGGTCCCGCAGGCCGGCGGGACCACCCCGGTACGGCGGCGGCGCGAGCTGCTCGGCGGCAAGGGGGCCAACCAGGCCGTCGGGCTGGCGCAGCTCGGCGCCGCCGTCGGCCTGCTCGGGGTGGTCGGCGACGACGAGGTGGGGGAGCGGCTGCTGGCGCAGGCGCGGGCCGACGGCATCGACGTCGGGTGCGTGCGGCGCCGGCCGGACACCGCGACCGGGCTCATCGTCGACGTGGTCGACGCCGACGCCGGGTGGCGCTACCTGGAGGACATTCCCGAGGCCACCCTGCTCACCCCCGACGACGTCGCCGGGGCGGCGTCCGCGCTGCGGGCCGCCCGGGCCGTGCTGGTGCAGCTCCAGCAGCCGGCGCGGGCCGCCCTGGCCGCGGCCCGGACCGCCCGGGAGGCGGACCGGCTGGTCGTGCTCGACGGCGCGCCGGCCGAGGCGGCCGACGCCGACGCGCTGCTCGCCCTCGCCGACGTGCTGCGTGCCGACGCGCAGGAGGTCGAGCTGATCACCGGCGACGCGCCGCGGGACGCCGCGGCGGGGCTCGCCGCCGGGCGCGCGCTGCTGCGGCGCGGCCCGTCGCTGCTGGCCGTCGAGGTGGCCGGGGAGGGCAACGCGTTCGTCTGGCCCGACGGCGAGCTGTTCGTGCCGCTGAGCGAGACGCCCACCGTGGACGACACCGGCGCCGGGGACGCCTTCGTCGCCGCGCTGACCCTGGGCGTGCTGCGCGGCGAGCCCCGTGAGCGGGTCGCGCGGCACGCCGTCGCGGCGGCCGGCGCCACCGTGGGCCATCCGGGCGGCCGGCCCGCGCTGACGCCCGAGGCGATCCGCGCGCAGCTCGACCGGATCCCGGCCGGGTGAGCGGCGCTCACCGCACCGGAAGCCGGTAGCGGTGCTCGCCGCCGCCCGCCGCGGTGGTCAACCGGACCTCCCCGCCGCGCAGGTCGTACGTCACCGACCAGCGGGTGTGTGCCTGCCGGACGCCGCGGAGGATCCGGAAGGCCGCGGTGGCGTCCGCCACGCCGCCGCTGCCCTCGAGTGCCTCGGCGACGATCCGGTAGCGGCGGTCCGCGCGGCGACGCTCCTCCGCGACGCCGACGACCGGCACGTTGGTCAGTGCCCGCCAGCCGCCCACGCCTCGCTCGACGCGCAACCGGCCGTCGACGAACTCGACCACGGCCGAGGCGCCACCACGGTCGGCGATCAGGTAGTGCAGCGGCGGGCCGCCCGCGAAGTCCACGTTGTACCGCCGGAAGACCGCCACCGCCTCGTCGACCGTCGCCGCGCGGTCGAGCACCAGCCGCAGGACGCGTACCGATCCGACGGTGGCCCGGCCCGGGTCGCGCTCGGCGCGGGCGCCGTCGTCCGCGGCGAGGCCGACCGCCAGGCCGCGCTCGTTCATGCCGTCGAAGGGCAGCAGCGGCGCGTCGAGCAGCCGCCGGTCGCCGGCCGGGTCGGCGCCCACCCCGAGGTAGGACATGTCGACCACCGAGATGCTGGCGTACGCGTCCGGCGGATCGGTGCGCAGCACCAGCGCCGGATTGGCGTCCCAGTCGAAGTTGCGGGCGAACAGCGGCCGGTCGGGATCGCCGGCGGCGACGAAGAGCGAACACCCGAACGGCTCCGCCGCGGCGGCGTCCGTGCCCACCATCGGGTCGTACGCCCCGACGTAGGTCATCTCGTACAGCGGGAGGTCGGCGACCCTGCGCAGGCTGGCCAGCGTCCGGCGGACCTGGTCGGCGTCCTGCCGGGACGCGCTCGGCGCGCCGGTCGTCGTCACGGGCGCCGCGACGGGCCCCGGGTCCGCGGTCGAGCAGGCGCCGGCGGCCAGCACCAGGGCCAGGCCGGCGCCGAGGAGAGTTCTCCGCATGACCGTTGGACGCGGTGGCGGCGGCGGACGGTTGTCCACCGGGGAGGGTTTTCCGCCCCGGGGGCCCGGGTATCCCGGAAGACCTGACCGAGAGGCGGGTGACTGACATGAAGCGCAACCAGTACCACGTCGTGCCGAACGGCGGCGGCTGGAAGGTCGAGCAGGGCAACCAGGTCGTCGGCACGTTCGACACCAAGCAGCTCGCCGTCGAGGCGGGGCGCCGGGCGGCGCACGGCAACGAGCCGAGCCAGCTCGTCGTGCACACCTCCGACGGCAAGATCGAGACGGAGTACACGTACCAGAACGACCCGTACCCGCCAGCCGGCTGACCGCCGCGTCCACCGTGGACAGCGACGGGCCCGACCCCCTGCGGGGTCGGGCCCGTCGTCGCTGTGCGACTACCAGCTCAGGTAGCTGGGCTGGGTCTGCGCGTTCAGCTCGCGGTACCGGACGAGGTTCGCCGTCCAGGTCCGCCAGTCGGTCAGCTTCAGGACGTCGAGGCCCTTGCGCATGTCGTTGGAGTAGATGTAGCCGTTGTAGTAGTACGCGGACCAGGAGCCGCCCCCGGTCAGCCGGTCGACCGACAGCGGGCCCCGCTCCCAGAACGCGATCTCCTTCGGGTCGGCCGAGTCGGTGAAGTCCCAGACGGAGATGCCGCCCTGGTACCACGCCTGGACCATGATGTCGCGCCCGAGCACGGGGATCAGCGAGCCGTTGTGCGCCACGCAGTTCTCGGTGTCGGCGTTGATCCGGGGAATCTTGTAGTAGCTGCGGAAGACCATCGTCCGGGCGTCGCCACGGCCGGTGATGTCGTAGATCGCGTCGGCGCCGCGCCGGGGGCCGATCGCCTCGGTGCACGTGGCCGCGCTGCCGCCGCCCAGCTCGTCGGTGAAGACGACCTTGGTGCCGGCGTTGTTGAACGTGGCCGAGTGCCAGAACGCGAAGTTGACGGTGTCCCGCACCCGGTTGATCAGCCGCGGGGCCTCCCGGTCCGAGATGTCCATCAGGATGCCGTCACCCATGCACGCGCCCGCCGCGAGGTCCTTCTCCGGGTAGGCGGTGATGTCGTGGCAGCCGGTGGTCGCCGAACCGCCGGGCCGACCCTCGTAGCCGCCGTCGGGGAAGAGGTTCGGGGATGCCACCACCGCCGCGTCGGTGGGCGACTTCACCGGCACCTTGACGATGGAGACGGAGTCGTGCGGGGGCTGGCAGTCGGGGAACTCCGCCCGCGGGCTGTACGAGGAGACGTACACGTAGACGGTCCTGCGGTCCTTGCCCGGCACGAGGGTGTGGGTGTGCGACCCGCAGGCCGTCTCCACCGCCTTGACGTATCGCGGGCTGGCCTTGTCGCTGATGTCGAAGACCTTGATGCCCTCCCAGGACGCCTTCTCCGTCGCCGGCGCGCTGGTGCTGTTGCAGGAGTCGTCGCTGCGGGAGGAGTCGGTGGAGAGGAACAGCAGGTCGCCGTGGACGGAGATGTCGTTCTGCGACCCGGGGCAGTAGACCTGCGACACCACGGTCGGCGCGGTCGGCCGGGAGATGTCGTAGACGACGAAGCCGTTGTAGTTGCCGGCGAAGGCGTAGTGGCCCTGGAAGGCGAGGTCGCTGTTCGTGGCGTCCAGCGGCGCCTGCTTCGGCAGGTTGGCGACCTGCCGCAGGTTGGGGCTGCTGACGATCTCGTCGACGCCGGGGATGGTGTCGGTGGTGTCCACCGGGCCCGATGGGGCGGACCGCGTCACCGTCCCGGCGCTTCCCGGTGCGGCGGTGGCGACGCTGGCGAGGAGGAGGCCGGCCGCGGCCAGGCTCACGGTGGTGAGCCGCCTGGCCCGCGGGGTGCGAAAAGTGGTCATCGGCGATGCCCTTCGCAAGGGGATGGCGATTGCGCACACCTTACCGTCCAATGAGTTCCATCGATGTGATGCACGTCACACAAAAGGATCCCTGTCGATGTATAGCATCGCCATGACCTCTACCGGGGGGAGTGGCCCATGACCAACCGCCGCGCGCGGACGCCGGCCGTCGTCATATCCGCGCTCCTGCTCGTCGTGGTGGTGGTCGTCCTGTCCCGTTCCGGTGGCGGCTCGACCACGGCTCCGGCGGCACAGGTCACCGCCAGCGTCCCGACGGCCGGTCCGGACCGGCCCGCGGTGATCGTGCCCGGTCGGCCGGGGGAGGCCGCCGCGACCCGGCCGGCCGCGGAGCTGCGCGACGCGGCCACGTCCCGGCACAACTCGATGGACGTCTGGTTCGTCCGGATGATGATTCCGCACCACGCCCAGGCGCTGGAGATGGCGGAGCTGGCCCCCGACCGCGCCGCCGACCCGGCCCTGCGCGCCCTCGCCGAGCGGATCCGGGCCAGCCAGGGCCCGGAGATCGGCATGATGCGGGGCTGGTTGCAGGAGCGTGGCCTCCCCACCGAGGTCGCCGGGCACGACCACGCCGGCATGCGGGGCATGCAGACGCCCCAGGCGATCAGGCAGCTCGCCGCGGCGCGGGGCGCCGAGTTCGACCGGCTCTTCGTGCGGATGATGACGGAGCACCACCAGGGCGCGGTCCGGATGGCCACGGACCTGCTCAAGGTCGGCGCCGACCTCACCCTGTCGGAGTTCGCCAACTCCGTCGCCACCGAGCAGACCGTCGAGATCGACCGGATGCGCGAGCTGCTCTCCTGATCCGGGCCGGCGGCCGACCGGGATCGGGGCGGAGGACCCCCTGAACTGCGGCACGTACGCTGGGTGACCGTGAACCGCACGATCTTCGGCCGCCCCCTGCGCGGCGTCGGCTTCGACGTCCTCGTCGCCGTCGCGGTGGTGCTCCTCGCCCTCGCCGGCCTGGCGAACCAGCCCGGCGGATGGAAGGCCACCCTGGTCGGCGCGGCGATGGCGGTGGCGTTGCTGTTCCGCCGGGCCCACCCGTCGGCGGTCGCCCTGGTCGTGGCGGCGCTCGCGCTGGTGCAGGTGGTCGCCGGGTGGGGGCCGCTGGCCTTCGACGTCGCGGTGCTGATCGCCCTCTACAGCGTGGTCAAGTACGCCGACCGGCTCCGCGACGGGGTCCTCGCCGGGATCGGCGCCGCCGTCGGGGTGGTGCTCGCCGGCCTCCAGACCCAGGGCGTCATCGCCTGGTGGGCGACGGCGATCTACTACGGCCTGGTCACCGGGGCGGTCTGGCTGGTCGGGCTGAACGTGCGGACCCGCCGGCTCTACGTGCTCAGCCTCGAGGAACGGGCCGCCACCCTGGAGCGGGAACGCGAGGCGGAGGCGCGCGCCGCGGTCGCCGGGGAGCGCACCCGCATCGCCCGGGAACTGCACGACGTGGTGGCACACAGCATGGCCGTGATGATCGTGCAGGCCGACGGGGCGCGGTTCATGCTCGACCGGGACCCGGAGACCGCCCGCCAGGCGGTCAAGGTGGTCGCCGACACCGGCCGGCAGGCGCTGGAGGAGATGCGCCGGCTGGTCGGCGTACTGCGGGAGCCCAGCCCGCCGGACGCGGCGGCCGGGCCGGGCGCGGCGGGCGAGCCCGACGGCGCCGGGGTGGCCGCCGACCCGGAGCACCGCCGGCTGGTGCTGGCCGAACTCCCGGCCCTGCTCGACCGGTTCCGCGCCGCCGGCCTCCAGGCGCGGCACACGGTCACCGGGCAGCCGACGCCGATGCCGCCGGGGCTGGAGCTGACCGTCTACCGGGTGGTGCAGGAGGGGCTCACCAACGCGCTGAAGCACGCCGGGGTCGGCGCCGGCGTCGAGGTCACCGTCGCCCACGCCGACGACGCCGTGCTGGTCCGGGTCGTCGACGACGGGCGCGGCCGGCCCCCGGTCAGCCCGGCGCCGTCCGGCGGGCACGGCCTGGTCGGCATGCGCGAGCGGGTCGGCGTGTACGACGGCGCCCTGACCGCCGGGCCGCGACTCGCCGGGGGCTGGCAGGTCGAGGCGCGGCTACCGCTACCGTCGACGTCCGGAACGACGGAGGTGACGGCGGCATGACGGTCCGCGTGGTGATCGTGGACGACCAGGCGCTGGTCCGCGCCGGTTTCCGGATGGTGCTGGACTCCCAGCCGGACCTGGCGGTCGTCGGCGAGGCCATCGACGGGGCCGACGCCCTGCGGCTGCTGGCCCGCGTCGAGGCCGACGTCGTGGTGATGGACGTCCGGATGCCCACCATGGACGGGGTGGAGGCCACCCGCCGGATCTGCCGGGACCGTCCCGCCGGATCGCCCCGGGTGCTGGTGCTCACCACCTTCGACACCGAGGAGGACGCGTTCGCCGCGCTCCAGGCCGGCGCCAGCGGATTCCTGCTCAAGAACGTCCCGCCGGAGGAACTGCTGGCGGCCATCCGGGTGGTCGCCCAGGGCGACTCGGTGGTCGCCCCGTCCATCACCCGGCGGCTGCTCGACCGGTTCGCCGGCCGGCTCGGCCCGGGGCCCGCCGAGGACCCCCGGATCGGCCAGCTGACCGAACGCGAGCGGGAGGTCCTGCTGCTGGTGGCGCAGGGCCTCTCCAACGCCGAGATCGCCGCCCGGGTGCACGTCGCGGAGGCCACCGTGAAGACGCACGTCGGGCGGATCCTCGCCAAGCTCCAGCTCCGCGACCGGGTGCAGGCCGTGGTGCTGGCGTATGAGACCGGGCTGGTCACCCCCGGCGGCTGAGCCCGGCTACGACCCAGGTCGTACGGGCCCACCCCGTCAGGGACTCCCCAGGTCGCAGCGGGATCACCGCGTGCGGGTGGACGCGGCCGGGCCGGCGGCGCCCATAGCGTCGGAGACGTCCCAGCCACGATCTCCACGGGGAGCTCCACGTGTCCGTCGCACCTCCCGCGCACGCCACCGCCGGCGTCGCGGTCACCGCCCGCGGCCTGTCCAAGCGGTACGGCTCCGGCCAGGCCGCCGTCGTCGCCCTCGACGGCGTCGACGTCGACTTCGCCGCCGGTCGCTTCACCGCCATCATGGGCCCGTCCGGCTCCGGCAAGTCCACCCTCATGCACTGCCTCGCCGGCCTGGACCGGCCCACCTCCGGCAGCGTGCGCGTCGGCGACGCCGAGCTCGCCCGCCTCGACGACAAGCGGCTCACCCTGCTGCGCCGCGACCGGGTCGGCTTCGTGTTCCAGAAGTTCAACCTGCTGCCGGCGCTGAGCGCCGAGGAGAACATCGTGCTGCCCCTGGCGATCGCCGGCCGGCGGCCGGAGCGGGCCTGGCTGCGCCAGGTCGTCGCCGCGGTGGGGCTCGCCGACCGGCTGCGTCACCGTCCCGCCGAGCTCTCCGGCGGCCAGCAGCAGCGGGTGGCGGTGGCCCGCGCGCTGATCACCAAGCCGTGGGTGATCTTCGCCGACGAGCCGACCGGCAACCTGGACTCGCGCTCCGGCGCCGAGGTGCTGCGCCTGCTCCGTGAGGCCGTCGACACCCTCGGCCAGACGGTGATCATGGTGACCCACGACCCGTCGGCCGCCGGGCACGCGGACCGGGTGGTCTTCCTCGCCGACGGCCGGCCGGTGCGGGACCTCACCGCGCCGACCGCCGAGCGGGTGCTCGACGCGCTGGCCGGCCTCGACCCGGCGCGCGTGCCGGCCGCCGGCCGCGAGGCGGTGGCCCGGTGATCCGCACGACCCTGCGCCAGCTCCGCGCCGAGGCGCTGCGCCTGATGCTCTCGTCGCTGGCCATCGTGCTCGGCGTCGCGTTCATCGCCGGCACGCTGATCTTCGTCGACGGGATGCGGGCCGGCGCGTACGACCGGGCCGGGGCGTTCGACCGGCACACCGACCTCGCCGTCCACTCCGCCACCGACGACCCGCTGCCGACCGCCCTGGTCGAGAAGGTGCGCTCCCTCGACGGGGTCGCCGCCGCCGAGGGGGAACTGCTCGGCTCCGGCGGGATCGTCGGCGCCGACGGCCGCCCCGTGCTCGGCTACGCCGTCCTCGCCGCGATCCCGGTGGACCCGGCGCTGCGCTCGTACGACGTGGTGGCCGGCCGGCTGCCCGACCGCCCCGGCGAGGTGGTGCTGGACGCCGGGACCGCCGAGGAGGAGGGCTTCCCCCTCGGCGCCGCGGTACGCGTCGGCGGCGGCGGGGGAGCGGCCCGCCCGTACACGCTGGTCGGCACGGTCGACGTGGCCGGCACCGCCCGCGACGTCGGCGGTCCGTTCATCGGCCTGGTCGGCGCGGACGCCCTCGCGGCGACCGGCCAGCGGGGCTACGACCGGATCATGGTGGCCGCCCGGCCCGGCGCGGCCGAGGGGGCGCTGGCCGAGCGGGCCGCCGAGGTCGCCGGCGCCGGCGCGACCGTCAAGACCCGGCAGCGCATCCTCGACGACGCCGTGACCGACGCGGTCCGCGACCTGGAGCAGTTCAACATGGTGCTGCTGACCTTCGCCGGGGTCGCCGTCGTGGTCGCCGGCTTCGTCATCGCCAACACCTTCGCCATCGTGCTCGCCCAGCGGACCCGGCGGACCGCGCTGCTGCGGCTGGTCGGCGCGACCCGGGGCCAGCTGTTCCGCGCGGCGCTGCTGGAGGCCGCGCTGGTCGGCCTGGTCGCCTCCGCGGCCGGCGTGCTGATCGGCGTGGCCCTGGCCGGCGGCATGGACCAGCTGATGACGCGGCTCGACGCGCCGGTCTCCGGCGGGCTCACCGTCACCGGCCCGACCGTGCTGGTCAGCCTGCTGCTGGGCACGGCGATCACGATGGGCGCCGCCCTGCTGCCCGCGTGGCGGGGCACCCGCGTCGCCCCGGTCGCCGCGCTCACCGACGCGGCGGTCCAGCCCGCCCGGGGCGCCGGACGGCTCCGGCTGACCGTCGGGGCGCTGGTCCTCGCCGCCGGAATCGCCGCGCTGGTCGGCGCCGCGTCCGCCGTCCAGGTGGTGCTGGTGGCCGCCGGCGGCGTGCTCACCTTCTTCGGGATCGTGCTCTTCGGCCCGGTGCTCGTGCCCGCCCTGGTCCGGATGCTGGGGTGGCCGGCCCGCAGGCTGTTCGGGGCCACCGCCGCCCTGGCCGTGGCGAATGCCGTGCGCAACCCGCGCCGGATCGCCGCGACCGCCACGGCCCTGGTGATCGGGATCGGTCTGGTGTCGGCCTTCGTGGTCGGCGCCCGCAGCACCAAGGACGGCATCGAGCGCAGCGTGGACGCCGAGATCGGGGTCGACTGGCTCGTCACCGGGATCGGCGGGGACCTGCCCGCGCCGCTCGTGGCCGAGCTGCGCGCCCGGCCCGAGCTGGCGGTGGTGCACGAGCAGCGCGCCGCCGTCGCCGCCGACGTGCAGATCCAGGCCGCGCACCCCGCCCTGGTCGGCCGGACGCTGACGGGCGTCGTGGCGGGCGAGGTCGACCGGCTGGCGCCCGGGTGGGTGCTGGTGCACCGGGAGCTGGCCGAGGCCCGGGGCTGGACGACCGGCTCCACCGTCACCGTGCGTGGCCGGTCGTTCCGGGTGGCCGCGGTCGTCACCGCCGACGGGCCGACGCTCGCCGGCAGCCCCGTCCCCGCCGGTCACGTGATCGACGTGGTGGACGCCGACTTCGCCGCCCTCTTCCCCGACGAGCGGGGCTACCTTGCGGAGATCGACCCCGCCGACGGGGTCTCCGCCGGGCAGGCCCGGGCCGCCATCGAGGCGGTGGTCGCCCGCTATCCGACGGCGAACCTGATGGACCAGGGCGCGTACAAGAAGATGCTCACCGCCACGGTCGACATGCTGCTCGCCTTCGTCACCGCGCTGCTGGGCCTGGCCGTGGTGATCGCGCTGGTCGGGGTCGCGAACACGCTGAGCCTGTCGGTGGTGGAGCGGACCCGGGAGAACGCCGTACTGCGGGCTGTCGGACTGACCCGGGGCCGGATGCGCGCCATGCTGGCCGTCGAGGCGGTGCTGATGGCGCTCGTCGGCGCGGTGCTCGGGATCGGCCTCGGCACCGGCGTCAGCGCCGCCACGATGGCCCTGCTGGCCCGGATCAGCGGCGACTTCACCGTGGTGCTGCCGGTGGGGCAGCTCGCGATGATCCTCGGGGTCGCGGTCGTGGCCGCCCTGGTCGCCTCGGTGCTGCCGGCCCGCCGGGCGCTGTCCCGGCCGGTCGTCGAGGCGCTCGGCGACCAGTGACATCCGCCGGCCGGTCCCGTCGCCCGCCGAGGCGCGGGACCGGCCAGCGGTGCCGGGTCTAGAGGCGCTCCACCACCGGGCCGACACACCGGTTGCGGGTGTCGAAGACGTACCGGGCGTGCCGGGTCACGAGGTCGTAGTCGAAGTCGTCGTGGTCGGTGACCACCACCACCGCGTCCGCCGCGCGGACCTCCCGCTCGGTCAGCTCCACCACGAGCACGCCGCCCGGGATCTGGTGCGGCTCCGCGTACGGCTCCACCGCCCGGACGTCCGCGCCGAGGGCCTGCAGGCGCCGGGCCACGTCGACGGCGGGGGAGTCGCGCATGTCGCCGGTGTTCTTCTTGTACGCCAGCCCGAGCAGCAGCAGCCGGGCCCCGCTGACGGCGCGGCCGGTCCGGTTCAGCCCGTTCATGATCCGTTGGGCCACGTGCTCGGGCATCTCGTGGTTGACGTCGTTGGCCAACTCGATGAACCGGAACTGCCGCCCGAGGCGCCGCTTGACCTGCCAGGACAGGTAGCACGGGTCGATCGGCAGGCAGTGCCCGCCGACCCCCGGGCCGGGCCGGAACGGCATGAAGCCGAACGGCTTGGTCTCCGCCGCCTCGATCGCCTGCCACACGTCGATGTCGAGGTGGTGGGAGAGCATCGTCAGCTCGTTGATCAGGGCGATGTTCACCTGGCGGAACGTGTTCTCGATGAGCTTGGTCAGCTCCGCCACCCGGGTGGAGTCCACCGGCACGGTCCGTTCCACGAGCCGGCGGTAGAACCCGTCCACCCGGGCGAGCGCGACCGCGTCCATCCCGGAGACCACCTTCGGGGTGTTCTCCAGGTGCCAGGTCCGGTTGCCCGGGTCGATCCGCTCGGGGCTGTAGCCCAGGTGGAAGTCGCCCGGGCTGCGCAGGCCGCTGGCCGACTCCAGCAGCGGCCGCAGCAGCTCCTCGGTGGTGCCGGGATAGGTGGTGGACTCAAGGATCACCGTGCAGCCCGGCCGCACGTACGGGCCGATGCCGACGCCGGCCTGCTCCACGAAGCTGAGGTCGGGCGTGCCGTCGCGCAGCGGCGTGGGCACCGTGATCACGCAGATGTCGAAGCCCTCCGCGTCGGTGTACGCCGTGCTCGGCCGGTACCGGCCGCTGCCCAGCGCCCGGCCCAGCCGGTCGGTGGGGATGTCCTCGACGAACGACTCACCCGACGCGAGCCGCTTGACCCGGTCGGAGTCGACGTCCAGCCCGACCACGTCCAGGCCGGCCTCGACGGCCCGCATGGCCAGCGGCAGGCCGACGTACCCCTGGCCGATCACGACCAACTTCTCAACGCTCACCCGGACTCCCGAGGCAGACTACGGAAAGAACCTGCTTGGGAGCGTAGAGCGATCTCTGTGCCCGTAAGTCCGGTTTGGGATTATCGGTGCCGCTGGGGTGTGCGCAGCGTCAGGAAAAGAAGCACGCCGGGCGGCGTCGGCAGGCCGCGCGGGACCCCACGGCCGGCCGGGCGGGGGCGCGGACCACGCCGACCGGCGGCCCCACCGCCGTGGACGGGGGCCGTGCCGGGGTCAGACCACCGGCGGGTTCTCCGGCTCGGGCGGCGTGGTCTCCGTCTCGGTCGGCTCCACCGGCGGCGTGGTCTGCGTCGGAGGGCTGCTGCTGGGCGTCGGCTCCGGCGCGTCGTCGGTCTTGGTGGGCTCCGGTGACTCCGGAGCCGCCGACCTGCTCGGCTGGGGGGAGACCGGGGGCGTGGTGGCCGACGGCGAGGGGCTGGTGGTGGAGCCGGCGGGCCGCAAGGGTCGGGTGGGGCCGTCGGGGGCGTCGTCCTGCTCCGCCGGCGCCTCGACGCCGCCGCTCGGCTCGGCGGCCGGGGTGGTGGCCTGCGGCACCTTGACCGCCGGCGCGTCGGCCTCGCTGGTCATGCCGAGCGCCGCCCCGAGAGCCCCCAGCGCCACCAGCACCGCCGCCGCCGCGCCGACGAGGGTGCCGCGCAGCTTCCGGCGAGCGACGGTCGCGCCGACCGGCGCGTCGGTGCGGGTGCCCCGGTCGACGCCGCCCGCCGCCGCGGCGGCGGGCACCATGGCCGTCGGCGCGGACGGGTCGGACACGGCGGCGCGGGCGGCCTCGGCCATCGCCGCCGCGGAGCTGAACCGGTCGGCCGGATCCTTGGCCAGGGCGCGGGAGACCAGCGCGCGGACCGCCTCCGGAACGTCGTGCGGCAGCTCCGGCGGCTCGTCGTCGAGGTGGCGCACGGCGACCTGCAGCGGGTTGTCGCCGGTGAACGGCGGGCTGCCGCTGAGGCAGCAGTAGGCCACGGCGCCGAGGGCGTAGATGTCGGTCGCCCCGGACACCGGCCGGCCGGCTGCCTGCTCCGGCGCCATGTAGAGCGCGGTGCCGGGCACCGCGTTGGTGCTGGTGATGCTGGTGACGTTGGTCGAGCGGGCGACGCCGAAGTCGACCAGCACGACGCTGCCGTCCTCCTGCACCAGCAGGTTGCTCGGCTTGACGTCGCGGTGCACGATCCCGCCGAGGTGCGCGGCGTGCAGCGCCTGCGCGACCTGCGCCACGATCGCCATGGTCTCGGCCACGTCGAGGCGCCCGGCGGCCTCGATCCGCTTGGACAGCGGCTGACCCGTCACGAACTCCATGACCAGGTAGTCGGCCCGGCCGCCGTCGGGCAGGTCGTCCTCGCCGCAGTCGAAGACCTGGACGATGCCCGGGTGGCGCAGGGCGGCCATGATCCGGGCCTCGGCGCGGAAGCGGGCGATGAAGTCGGGGTCGGAGACCAGGGCCGGCAGCAGGACCTTGACCGCGACCTGCCGGCCGAGGACGAGGTCCTTGCCCCGCCAGACGTCGCCCATGCCGCCCGTGGCGACACGCTCGTCCAGGCGGTAGCGACCGCTGAGTACGACCTCCGATGACAACACAGCACCACCGTACCCAGACCGGCGGGGATCGGCGCGCCGCCCGCCGCCGGCCCGACCCGCTGCGGCCGCCGGGCGGGGGCGGCGGGACCGCACCCGCGTCGGATAGGCTGTGACCGCCCGCGGACCGTGTGTGACGGCATTCCACCCATCTGCGCCGCACGCTGGGCGAATGCGTCGCCGTGCGCGACCGCCGAGAGGCGCAGCGTCCCAGGCCCCCGCTTCGTTACGGCGACGCCCCGCCCGAACGGCTAGATAATTCTCACTCTTCTGCCCACGCGATCGGGCTTGCCCGAACGGCCCGGCGCTCCTACCGTTAGCCCGACTTCGGGCCCGCCCCACGGCGTCGCCGCGGCACCTGCGCCACCGGCCGTGCCGCCACGGCAGGAGTCCAGACGTACCGTCCGGGCGATGCGGTCCCGGGCGTGATCAGGTCAGCGGGGGGCTGAGGGTGCGGGATCAGGTCCGGTTGCCGGGCCGTGCTTGCCTCGCGTACGCCCACGTCGGCGTGCGGGGCCTGCGCGTGTCGACGGGACGGAAGCGGCGGCCCCATGACGGGTGAGCTGAACGAGGCTGTCGTGGCGGCGCAGGCCGGTGACGAGGACGCCTTCCGCTTCCTCTACCGCAGCCTCCAGCCCGGCCTGCTGCGATACCTGACCGCCCTGGTCGGCGCGGACGCCGAGGACGTCGCGTCCGAGGCCTGGCTGCAGATCTCCCGCGACCTGCCCAGCTTCACCGGTGGCGAGTTCCGGGCCTGGACCGTCACCATCGCCCGCAACCGGGCCATGGACCACCTGCGCCGGCAGCGCCGTCGCCCCTCGCTTCCCGTGCCGGTGCAGGCGCTCGCCGAACTGGCCGGCGACGCCGACACCGCGGAACGGGCCGGCGAGACGATCGGCACCGAGGCGGCGCTCGCGCTGATCGCCACCCTGCCGCCCCGCGAGGCCGAGGCCGTCCTGCTCCGCGCGGTCATCGGGCTGGACGCCGAGACCGCCGGCCGGGTGCTCGGCCGCCGGCCCGGCGCCGTGCGCACCGCCGCCCACCGGGGGCTGCGCCGGCTCGCCGCGCTGATGGAACGCCACGACCCGACCCAGTCGCCGGCCGCCCCCGAGGCCGCCGCGCCGCCCCGACCGCGTACCGGCCGGCGGCAGGCGTCGCACGCCGAGCCGGCGGACGGTTGACGTGAGGGGATTCAGCATGTTCTTCCGTCGGGCCGAGCGGCCCGCCGACCGCGACGCGTCCGACCGGCTCCTCGACGCGGCTCGCGCGGGCACGCCCCGTACGCCGGAGACCGACGGGTCCGACCCGCTCGCCCGGCTGCTCTCCGCCGCCGCCGCCCCCGCCCGGCCCGGCGAACTGGCCGGGGAGGAGGACGCCCTGGCCGCGTTCCGGGCGGCCCGCGCGGCCGGCCCCGCCGCCGGGGCGGTCCCGCCGCCACGCCGGCGCCGGTTCACCGCCGGCGCCGTGGCCTGGGGTGCGGGGATCGCCGTCACCGCGACCGCGGGCGCCGCCTTCGCGGCCGTCACCCTGGACCGCGCCGACGACCCGGTCCCGCCGCCCCGCCCCGCCACCCCGACGCCGGCCACCCCGGGGCCGGGCACCACGGAGCCGGAGCGGGACGGGCCCACCGCAGCCACCGGCGGCCACCCCAGCGGGAGCGCGCCCCATCCCTCCGCCGCTCCCACCTCGGGCGCGCCCGTTCCCGGCACCACCGCCGACGGCAGCCGCCGGACGCCGGAGCCGCGCACCGAGGAGCTGCGCGGCCTCTGCCAGGCGTACCTGGCCAGGGGGCCGGCGCAGCGGGACAAGGCCCTGGACACCCCCGCGTTCGCCCAGCTGGTGACCGCGGCGGGCGGCCGGGAGCGGGTGGGGGACTTCTGCGGGGAACTGCTGCCCGAGGCGGCGGCGGAGGAGACGCCGACTGCGCCGAGAAGGGGGCCGACGACACCGCCGACCCCGGCCCCGGACAACGCCGGCCGGCCCGCCCCGGTCACGCCGGGCGGCTGATTTTCCCGCCCCGTTCCGGTGGGGCGGCCCGCCCGTTTCCGCTGCACGTTCCGGCCGGCCGCGCCATGTTCGTCTGCTAGACAGGAGTGCGTGGGGCCGCCGACGCCCTCGCCGACGACGGTGGGTGGCGTTACGGTGACACGGACCGGAAGTCGGCCGGGGAAGGGGGCCCGTCCTGTGGTGACGTCGCCGGAGCTCGACCGGACCACCGTCCTGCGGGAGTCCGCCGCCGCCGAGGGCCACCTCGCGCGCATCTGCTTCAAGACCGGCCCACCGACCCGCACCGGCGTCGAACTCGAATGGACCGTGCACGACGTCGCCGACCCCGCCCGCCCGGTCGACGGCGAGCGGCTCCGGGCGGCCCTGGGGCGACACAGCCCCCGCACCCTCGACCGCGCGAGCCCCGCCGAGCCGCTCCCACACGGTGGCACCGTGACCGTGGAGCCCGGCGGGCAGCTGGAGATCTCCACCGCGCCCCGCTCCTCGCTCGCCACCCTCATCCACGCCACCGACGGCGACATCGCCGAGCTGAGCGGCCTGCTCGACGCCGCCGGGCTGGTCCTCGGGCGCAGCGGCATCGACCCGCACCGGCCGCCCCGCCCGGTGGTCGAAGGCCCCCGCTACCGCGCCATGCGCCACGTCTTCGACCGACGCGGTCCGGCCGGCCGGACGATGATGTACAGCACCGCCGGTCTCCAGGTCTGCCTGGACGCCGGGGAGCCGGAACACCTGCCCGACCGCTGGGCGGCCGTGCACGCGCTCGGGCCGCCCCTGCTGGCCGCGTTCGCCACGGCCGAACGGCACGCCGGTCGCAGCACGGGCTGGGCGTCCGCCCGGATGGCCGCCTGGTACGGCATCGACCCGGCCCGCACCCGTCCCGTCTGGACGCCGGAGACCGACGTCGACCCGGTCACTGCCTGGACCAGGTACGTCCTCGCCGCGCCGCTGCTCTGCGTGCGCGGCGACGGCCCCGACTGGACGCCGCCGCCGGGGATCACGTTCGCCGACTGGGTCGACGGGGCGCTGCCCCGGCCGCCCACCACCGACGACCTCGACTACCACGTGAGCACCCTCTTTCCGCCGGTGCGACCCCGGGGCTACCTGGAGCTGCGCTATCTCGACACGCAGCCCGGTCGGGGCTGGGTGCTCCCGCTCGCCGTGCTGGCCGTCCTGCTCGCCGACCCCGGCACGGTCCGCGCGGCCCGCGTCGTCGCCGGGCCGGTGGCGCACCGCTGGCACGCCGCCGCCCGCCACGGTCTGCGCGACCCGGCGCTGGCCGCCGTGGCGGCCGACCTGTTCGACCTGGCCCTCACGGCCCTGCCCCGGCTCGACCTGCCGGCGGCCCTGCACGACGACATCGACCGAGGCCTACGGCGGCGACGGGACGCCGCGGGGAGGAGTCACCGGTGACCGGAGCGACGACGCGGGTGGGCCCTGAGCAGTTGCGCAGCCGGATCGCGGCGGAGCTGGAACGCACGCGCGCCCGCACCGCCCTGCTGACCGAGGCGGTCGACGAGGCCGACCTGGTGCGGCAGCACTCGCCGCTGATGTCCCCGCTGGTCTGGGACCTCGCCCACGTCGGCAACCAGGAGGAACTCTGGTTGGTCCGGGACGTGGGCGGGCGCGAGCCCGTCCGGCGGGACATCGACGACCTGTACGACGCGTTCAAGCAGCCCCGCCGGGACCGCCCGACCCTGCCGCTGCTGCCCCCGCGGGAGGCCCGGGCCTACCTGCTCACCGTCCGGGAGAAGGTGCTCGACCTGCTGGACCGGGTCGCGTTCACCGACCGGCCGCTGGTCGCCGACGGCTTCGCCTTCGGGATGATCGTGCAGCACGAGCAGCAGCACGACGAGACGATGCTCGCCACCCACCAGCTGCGCGCCGGCCCGGCGGTGCTGCACGCCCCGCCGCCGCCGGAGCCGAGGGTGCGGGTCGACGCCGAGGTGCTGGTGCCGGCCGGCGAGTTCACCATGGGCACCGACACCGACCCGTGGGCGCTGGACAACGAGCGCCCCGCCCACCGGGTCCATCTGCCGGCGTACGTGATCGACGCCGCGCCGGTGACCAACGGGCGCTACCGCGAGTTCATCGCCGACGGCGGCTACGACGACCCGCGCTGGTGGAGCCCGGCCGGCTGGCGGCACCGACGGGAGGCGGAGCTGTCCGCGCCGATGCACTGGCGACGCGACGGCGACGGCTGGGCCTACCGGCGGTTCGGGCGGTGGGCGCCGGTGCGCGACGACGAGCCGGTGGTGCACGTCTGCTACCACGAGGCGCAGGCGTACGCCGCCTGGGCCGGCAAGCGGCTGCCGACGGAGGCGGAGTGGGAGAAGGCGGCCCGCTGGGACCCGGCCACCGGCCGCTCCCGCCGCTACCCCTGGGGCGACGACGACCCCACCGCCGAGCGCGCCAACCTGGGCCAGCGGCACCTGTGGCCCGCCCCGGTGGGCGCCTACCCGGGCGGTGCCTCCCCGCTGGGTGTGCACCAGCTCGTCGGCGACGTGTGGGAGTGGACCTCCACCCCGTTCCGGGGGTATCCCGGCTTCACCGCGTTCCCCTACCGCGAATACTCGGAGGTCTTCTTCGGCGACGACCACCGCGTGCTGCGCGGCGGGTCGTTCGGCACCGACCGGGCCGCCTGCCGGGGCACCTTCCGCAACTGGGACTACCCGATCCGGCGGCAGATCTTCAGCGGCTTCCGATGTGCGCGGGACGCCCGGCCGGAGGAGTCGCAGCCGTGAGGACGCCGCTGCCGGACGGTCGGGTCGCGCGCCGACCGGGCGCCCTGCCCCGGGGCCGGCGCCCGGGGCAGGCCGCCGCCGGGCCGGGCGGTACCGCCTGATGTGCCGCCACCTGGCCTACCTGGGGCCGCCGGTCACCCTGCGGGAACTGCTCTTCGACCCGCCGTACTCCCTCGTGCGGCAGTCCTGGGCGCCGCGCGACATGCGCGGCGGTGGGACGATCAACGCCGACGGCTTCGGCGTCGGCTGGTACCCGGGCGACGGTGAGCCGGTGCGCTACCGGCGGTCGCAGCCGATCTGGAGCGATCCGACCATCGCCCAGCTCGCGGGGGTCACCTCGGCCGGCGCGGTGCTGGCCGCCGTCCGCTCGGCCACGGTGGGCATGGCGGTGCTCGACGGGGCCGCCGCCCCGTTCGCCGAGGGGCGCTGGCTGTTCAGCCACAACGGGGTGGTGCGGGGCTGGCCCGACTCGATGGTCGCGCTCGCCGCCACCCTGCCCGTACGCGACCTGCTCACCCTCGACGCGTCCACCGACTCGGCGCTGCTGTGGGCGCTGGTGCGGCACCGGCTGCGGGCGGGGGTGAAGCCGGCGCGCGCGATCGCCGAGACCGTGACGGCGGTGGCCGGGGCCGCCCCCGGGTCCCGGCTCAACCTGCTGCTCACCGACGGGCGCACCGTGGTGGCCAGCGTGGCCGGGCACGCGCTGTCGATCCGCGCGACGCCGGCCTCGGTGCTGCTGGCCTCCGAGCCGCACGACGACGACCCCGGCTGGCGTGCGGTGCCGGAGGGGCAACTGGTGGAGGCCACCGCGACGGGGGTGCGCGTCCGCGCCCTCGCCGAGGTCTGACCGCCGGGAAACAGAGACGTTCCATCCGACGACGAAGGGGACGACATGGGCGCGGAGCCGCTGGAGATCCACCTGGAGGAGCAGGACCTGGGGCGCAGCCTGCGGGAGGACGTCCGCACCGGCCTGACGGCCGAGGAGAAGTGGCTGCCCCCCAAGTGGTTCTACGACGCCCGCGGCAGCGAGCTGTTCGAGGAGATCACCCGGCTGCCGGAGTACTACCCGACCCGGGCCGAGCGCGCGGTGCTGGCCGAGCGGGCGGCCACGATCGCCGAGCTGACCGGGGCGAAGACGCTGATCGAGCTCGGTTCGGGTTCGTCGGAGAAGACCCGGCTGCTGCTGGACGCGTTCACCAGCCGGGGCGGGCTCGGCACGTTCGTGCCGCTGGACGTGTCGGTCAGCGCGCTGCGCCAGTCCACCGCCGAGATCGCCGCCGACTACCCCGGGCTGCGGGTGCGCGGCATCGTGGGGGACTTCACCCGCCACCTGGACCGCCTGCCGACCGGTGGGCGCCGGCTGGTGCTCTTCCTCGGCGGCACGGTCGGCAACCTCCTGCCGGCCGAGCGG
This sequence comes from Micromonospora sp. NPDC023644, assembly GCF_040640115.1. Taxonomy (NCBI): domain Bacteria; kingdom Bacillati; phylum Actinomycetota; class Actinomycetes; order Micromonosporales; family Micromonosporaceae; genus Micromonospora; species Micromonospora sp. NPDC023644. The sequence goes on from NZ_JBFABA010000020.1 coordinate 40,825, forward strand.
GCGCGGTTCCTCGCCGCGATGCGGGCCGCGCTGGAGCCGGGGGACTGGCTGCTGATCGGCACCGACCTGGTGAAGGACCCGGCGGTGGTCGTGCCGGCGTACGACGACGCGGCCGGGGTCACCGCGGAGTTCAACCGCAACGTGCTGCGGGTGGTCAACCGGGAGCTGGGCGCCGACTTCGACCCGGCGGGGTTCGACCACGTCGCGCTCTGGGACCCGGAGCGGGAGTGGATCGAGATGCGGCTGCGGGCGCGGCGGCCGATGCGCGTCCGGGTGCTCGACCTGACGGTCACCTTCGCCGAGGGCGAGGAGTTGCGCACGGAGGTGTCGGCGAAGTTCCGGCCCGAGGGGATCGCCGCCGAGCTGGGCGCGGCCCGCTTCGCCGCCCACGACTTCTGGACCGACCTGGACGGCCTGTTCGGCGTCACCCTGGCCCGCGCCGAGTGACCGGCGGGGCTGCCCCGGCGTGATCGACGGCGGCCCGCCCGGGGCCGACCGGCGACGGCCGCCGGCGGGTGAGCATCTTCACCCGCCGGGGCCGGCTTGATCGGTGGTCGGCTAGGCTGGGCGGCGCGAAGGGGAGTAGCCCCCAATGTCGTGGTCGACACACTGGTGCGTTCCGCATCCGGCCACGCGGCCTCGGCATCCGAGGCGGGCGAGACCTTCGACCCAGGCTGTAGCAGCCGGGTCGAGGGCGCCCCCGTACCTCCTCCCGGCATGATCCGGAAGGATGTCATGGAAGGTTTCCTCGTCGCGCTGGTGGTCAGCTTCGGCGTCATCTTCGTCGCGGAGCTGGGGGACAAGTCCCAGCTGATGGCCCTGACCTTCGCCACCCGCTTCAAGACCGTACCGGTGCTGATCGGGATCACCGTCGCCACCGCCGTGGTGCACCTGGCCTCGGTGGCGATCGGCTACGGGCTCGGCGCCGCCCTGCCGACGGAGTGGATCTCGCTCGTCGCGGGCGTGGCGTTCCTCGGCTTCGGAGCCTGGACCCTGCGCGGTGACACCCTCACCGAGGAGGAGAAGCGCAAGGCCGAGAAGACCAACAAGTCCGCCATCGTCGCGGTGTCGGTCGCGTTCTTCCTGGCCGAGTTGGGCGACAAGACCATGCTCGCCACCATCACCCTCGCCACCCAGTACGGCTGGTTCGGCACCTGGCTCGGCTCGACGATCGGCATGGTGGCGGCGGACGCGCTCGCCATCCTCGTCGGGCGGATGCTCGGCCGGCGGCTGCCGGAGAAGACCATCAAGTACGGCGCCGCGGTGCTCTTCGCGATCTGCGGGCTCTGGCTGATCCTGGAGGCCGTCACGCAGCTCACCTGACGCCGACTACCGCCCTGCTGGCCGGGTATCGCCAGCGGGTGGGCGTCGAGGAGATCCTGCGCCAGGGCTACCAGAGCCTGGTCACCGCGGTGGAGGTCGCCGGCGCGGTGGTCATCTTCGTCGGGGCGGCCTGGGCGGCGCTGCGGTTCGTGGTCGAGGGACTGCGGCACCGCAGCGCCGCCGTGTTCACCCCGATCCGGCTCTCCCTGGGACGGTTCCTCACCCTCGGGCTGGAGTTCCAGCTCGCGGCCGACATCCTGCGTACGGCGGTCTCGCCGACCTTCGCCCAGATCGGCCAGCTGGCCGCCATCGCCGCGATCCGGACCGCGCTGAACTACTTCCTGGGCCGGGAGATCCGCCAGGAGCAGCAGCAGGTCCGCCAGGCGGAGCGCGGCGGGTGACGATCCGCGCCCTGGTCACCGCCACCACCGCCCTCGCCGCCCTGGCCGGGCTGGCGGTGCTGCTCGGCGCGGGCTCGTGGCGGTGCGCGATGCGGGTGTTGCTGGATCTGCTGACCGCCGCCGGGCTGTTGCGCCTGGCCGGCGACCAGGGCTGGACGGACCTGGCCGCGGCGGCGGCGATCGTCGTGCTGCGCCGGCTGCTCTGGGCCGCGCTCACCGCCGGCGGGCCGCCGTCGCGTGCGGGGCGGGACCGCGCCGGCGCGGCCCCGGAGGCGCCCGGGTGAACCGACGGCCGGCCGGCGGTGCCCCCGGTCTCAGCCCTCCCCGCGCTGGTAGACGTCCGGCACGCCGTCGCGGTCGGCGTCCACCCGTTCCGCCTCGGCGATGCGCCGGTAGGCGGCGTTGCGCCGCACCAGCACGACCGTGGCGAGCAGCGCGGCGATGACCGAGCCGGTCAGCACGGCCGCCTTGACGTTGTCGTCGGCGGCGCTGCCGGGGCCGAACGCGAGTTCGCCGATCAGCAGGGAGACGGTGAACCCGATCCCGGCGAGCAGCGCCACGCCGAGCAGGTCCGTCCAGGTGATGTCCTCGTCGAGCTGGGCCCGGGTGAACCGGGCGAGCAGGAAGGTCGAGCCGAAGATCCCGACGGCCTTGCCGAGCACCAGACCGGCGACGACGCCGATCACGATCGGGTCGGTGGCGATGGCGCCCAGGTCGGCGCCCCGCAGCGACACCCCCGCCGCGAAGAACGCGAAGATCGGCACGGCGAACCCGGCCGAGATCGGGCGCCAGCGGTGCTCGAGGTGCTCCGCGAGCCCGTGCGAGTCGCCGGCCTTGCCCCGCAGGACGGGCACGGTGAAGCCCAGCAGGACGCCCGCCACGGTGGCGTGCACCCCGGAGGCGTGCATCAGCGTCCAGGCGGTGACCGCGAGCGGGATCAGCGCCCACCACCAGGTCTTGCGCCGCTGCACGAGCAGGCCGAAGAGGGCGATCGGGGCCAGGGCGGCGAGCAGCGGCAACGGGCTGAAGTCGTCGGTGTAGAACATCGCGATGATGGTGATGGCGAGCAGGTCGTCGACCACCGCGAGGGTGAGCAGGAAGGCGCGCAGGCCCTGCGGCAGGTGGGAGCCGATGACGGCCAGCACGGCCAGGGCGAAGGCGATGTCCGTCGCGGTGGGAATGGCCCAGCCCCGCAGCCCGTCGCCGCCGGCGTTGACCGCGAGGTAGATCAGGGCGGGCGCCGCCATGCCGCCGACCGCCGCGACCACGGGCAGTGCCGCCCGGCGCGGGTCACGCAGTTCGCCCGCGACGAACTCCCGCTTGAGTTCCAGCCCGACGACGAAGAAGAAGATCGCCAGCAGGCCGTCGGCGGCCCAGGCGGCCAGGCTCAGGTCCAGGTGCAGGGCCGCCCCGCCCGACCAGGGCACCCACGCGCCGAGGGCGGCGTAGGCGGGCTCCCAGGGCGAGTTGGCCCAGACCAGCGCGATCACCGCGCCGAGCAGCAGGAGGCCGCCGCCGACGGTCTCGGTGCGCAGCACGTTGGCCAGGAACCGGGCCTCCGGCCAGGACGTACGCGAGAAGAACCGGCGGTTCGGGCGCTCGGGGCGGTCGGCGTGCGGGGTGCGGTCGGTCATGTGCGGGATCCACCTCGGGTCTCGGGCAGCACGGGTCGACGCCGACCAGGCTTCCCGGCACACCGTCCCCGACCCTATCCAGCACCGCCCTGAGCGGCGAGTCGGGACGGGCGATTGCCGGTGACGTCACGTCCGGTCGGTCCCACCCCGCCACCCGGAACGCCGTACGGCCGTTTGTCCGGTGGTGGGTCGGGCGCATGTGTCAAGGGGTGAAACCGCATAACTCGGGACATAAGGCGTATGAGTCGCTTTAATGGTTTCACGAGATTAAGTCGACCTTGGGGGTTTTCGTGAAGTTCTTTGGCGTTACCGGCCTGGTACGGAGGCGCGCCTGATGGACCTGTACCGCCAACTCCGCCTCGTGCGCCGGCACTGGTGGATCGTGCTCCTCACCGTCATGGTCGCGCTCGGTGTCACCGCCCTCGTCACCGTCCGGGCCCAGCCCCGCTACGTGGCGTCGGTGACCTTCTTCGTCACCACGCCCAGCCAGGGCGTCACCGACGCCTACCAGGGCGGTCTCTTCCTCCAGCAGCGGGTCAAGTCCTACGCCGAGTTGCTGACCAGCGACCGGCTCGCGCAGAGCGTGGTCGCCGAGAACCCGGTCGGGCTCACCGCCGAGGAGGTCCAGCGCCGGGTCAGCACCTCCACCGAGACCGGCACCGTGCTGCTGCGCGCGTCGGTGACCGACACGGACCAGAACCGGGCCCTGAAGGTCACCGAGGTGCTCGCCGCGAAGTTCGTCGAGCTGGTGCAGAAGGTGGAGACGACCCAGGACGGCAAGGCCGGCCCGATCAGGATCGAGGTGGTCAGCGGGCCCCGGGTCACCCCGACCCCCGTGTCGCCCCAGCCGGTCCGCAACTTCGCCGTGGGTACCCTCCTCGGCCTGCTCGCCGGCGTGGGCCTGGCGGTCTTGCGCGGGGTCGCCGACGTCCGCCTGCGCGACGCCGCCGGCCTGCAACGCACCACCGGCAGCCCGCTGCTCGGCGAGATCCCCTTCGAGAGCACCGCGAAGTCGGAGCCGTTGATCGTCGGCGAGGCGGCGAACTCCGCGCGGGCCGAGGCGGTCCGCAAGCTGCGCACCAACCTGCGCTTCGTCGACGTGCACGAGCCCGCCCGCGTCATCGCGGTCACCAGTGCCCTGCAGGGCGAGGGCAAGACCACGCTCTCCTGCAACCTGGCGATCGCCCTGGCCGAGGCCGGCTGGCGGGTGCTGCTGGTCGACGCCGACCTGCGCCGCCCGAAGGTCGCCGACTACCTGGGGCTCGACGCCGGCATCGGGCTCACCGACGTGCTGGTCGGCGACGTCCAGGTCGGTGACGTGGTGCAGCGCTGGGGCGACAAGTCCCTGCTGGTGCTCCCGAGCGGCTCGGCCCCGCCGAACCCCAGCGAGCTGCTCGGCTCCAAGGCGATGGCGGACCTGCTGCTCGCCCTGCGGGAGTCCGCCGACATCGTCATCATCGACACCGCCCCGCTGCTGGCCGTGACCGACGGCGTGGTGGTGGCCGTGCAGGCCGACGGCGCACTCCTGGTCTCGCAGCAGGGCCGCACCTCGCGCAGCCAGGTGGTGCAGGCCGCCCGCGCCCTGAACTCGGTCTCCGTCCGGCTGCTCGGCTGCGTGCTGAACATGGCCAAGGTGGCCAAGGCCGAGGCGTACCAGTACGAGGCCTACCGGGTGGTCACCGGTGCCGCGACCGCTGACGCGCCGGCCGACCCGGCCACGACCGCCCGGCACGCGGAGCGGATCGACGGCGTCGTCAGCGACCGTACGCAGGAACTCACCCGGCTGTCCCGATGAGCGCCGCGAGGGGGCGCATCGCGCGTTCGATCTCCTCCGCACAGCGTCGGAAGTCGGCGACGGTACCGCCGAGCGGGTCCCGCAGGTCGTCCGCGTCCGCGGTGGCGGGTTGCAGCCGCCCCCGGGCGCGGGCGGCCGCCTCGACCGCCGCCCGCAGGGGGCCGTCGGTCGGCTCCGTCGTCGGGTCGACGGCCGCGGCCAGCCGGCCGAACTGGCGCAGGGTGAACGTCCGGTGCAGCGCGGCCGGCGCGAGCGCGGTGCACACCGAACGCTGGCGGCGCGTCGCCGCCAGCACCAGCGTCGCCCCGACCAGGTGCTCCCGGCGCAGCCGCCGGCTGCGGAAGTCGGTGGGGTCCCCGCCGGTCTCCGCCGCCAGGTCCGCCGCGTACGGGTGCATCGGCAGGTCGTCGACGGCGTCCGTGCCGGCGCTGGCGACCGTCACCGCGCGCCCGGCCAGCAGGCGACGGGCGATGTACTCGGCCATGGGTGAGCGGCACAGGTTGGCGTGGCAGACGAACAGCACCCGGTCGACCATGCGGACCCCTCTCGTCGGTGCCGTCGCGGACGGTGGCGTCGCGACGGCCGCCGGCCGGCGGAGCCGGCCGGAGGTGGAGGGGTTGTCGGCATCGTACGCGGGCCGGGCGCGTGCACGTCACGCTGCCGCGCCGAGGAGTCCCCTCCGGACGGAGGCGGGTCGGTGAGGATCGGGATCCTGACGTACCACTTCCCGCCCGAGCCGGCGTTCATCCCGGGCAGCCTCGCCGAGGAGCTCGCCGTGCGGGGGCACGAGGTGAAGGTGCTGACCGGCTTCCCGGACTATCCCGGCGGTCACGTCTACCCGGGCTGGCGGCAGCGCTGGCGGCACGAGACCCGCAGCGAGCGGCTGACCGTGCGGCGGGTCCCGCGTTACTCCGCGGGGGACGGGTCGGTCCGCAGCCGGATGGCCGGGCACCTGTCGTTCGCCGGCAGCGCGACGTTGGCCGGGCGGTCGTACCTGGCCGACGTCGACGCCCTCTACGTCCACCTGCCGCCGGCGAACGCCTTCGCCGCGGTGGGCCTGCTCCGCCTGCTGGGCCGGGTGCCGACCGTCGTGCACGTGCAGGACGTCTGGGCGGAGGACGAGCCGGTCGGGGCCGAGAACGGGCGGTGGGCCGGGCGCGTCGCCGCCGCGATGACGCGGGCCTACCGGGCCGCCGACGGGATCGCCGTCGCCGCGCCGTCGCTGCGCGACCGGGTCGTCGCGGCGGGCGCGGACCCGTCCCGGGTGCGGGTGGTGCTCAACTGGACCGACGAGCGGATCTTCCACCCCGCCCGGCCCAGCCGCGCGGCCCGCCGGCTGGTCCGGCGCGACGAGCGCTGCGTGGTCATGCACGCCGGCACCATCGGCGCCCGGCAGGGCCTGGAGACGGCGGTACGGGCGGCGGCGGCGCTGGGCCACACGGTGGACCTCGTCCTGGTGGGCTCGGGCGCGGACGAGCGGCGGGTGCGGGGGCTCGCCGCCGACCTGCGTGCCGAGAACGTGCGCTTCGTCGAGCGGCGCTCGCCGCCGGACATGCCTGACCTGTACGCCGCCGCCGACTACCAGCTCGTCATGCTGCGGGACCTACCCGAGCTGCGCAGCACCCTGCCGGCGAAGCTCCAGGCGGCGTTCTCCTGCGCCGTGCCCGTGGTGGCCTCCGCCGGCGGCGACACCGCCGACCTCGTGGAACGGGCCCGGGCGGGGCTCTCCTGCCCGCCGGGGGACTGGGCGAGCCTGGCCGACCGGTTCTGGCTGGCCGCCACCATCCCGCCGCCCGCCCGGGCCGACATGGGCCGGCGCGGCCGGGAGGCGTACCTGCGGGAGATGTCGATGTCGGCGGGTGTCGACCGGATCGAGCGGCTGCTGTACGACGCCGCCGCCGGGCGCTCCGGCGTGCGGTGAGCGGCGAGCGGGGCTCGCGTACCGGTCAACTGCGTCATCTCTGGGCGAAAACGATCGTTAGCAGTGAGGAACGGCAGCGGGACGGGGTCCGCCCGCCGTTTCCCGGGAAGGACGTGTGGTGTGACGGAGAACGCGAGACCGCGTCGACGGCGTGGTCGTTCCCGCCGGCGGCGGCAGGTGCGCAGGGCCCTGCTCGCCGCCCTCGTGGTGGGCTCGCTGCTGCTGCTGACCGGCGGCTGGGTGGGCTTCCGGGGCTGGCAGGCCCGCGCCCACCTGCTCAACGCCGCCGGCCTGGCCCGGGAACTCAGCGCCCAGGTGGTCGGGGGCGACACCGCCAGGGCGCAGCGCACCCTCGCGGCGCTCCAGGAGCAGTCCGGCAGCGCCCGCGCGGCGACCGGTGACCCCGGCTGGTCGGTCGGGCGGCACACCCCGTACGCGGGGGACAACCTGGCCGCCGTCCGGCAGATCTCGGTGGCCATTGACGACCTGGCCCGGCAGGCGTTCCCGCCGCTGCTGCGCGCCGACCTGACCAGCATGGTGCCGGCGGGCGGGCGGCTGGACGTGGGCCGGCTGCGGGCCCTGTCGGCCGAGCTGACCACGGTCAACGCCACGGTGCAGGGCGCCCGGAGCAGCCTCGCGTCGGTGCCCACCGGCGGCCTGGTCGCCCAGGTCCGGCAGGCGCTCGCCGACCTGCGGGGCGAGATCGACCGGCTGGCCAACCTGACCGCCGCCGCGGACCAGGCCACCCGACTGCTCCCGCCGCTGCTGGGCGCCGACGGCCCCCGCACCTACCTCGTGGTCTCCCAGAACCCCGCCGAGCTGCGCGCCACCGGCGGCATGATCGGCGCGTACGCCGTCATCCACGCGGCCGACGGCCGGGTCCGGATGGGTCGGCAGGGCACCAGCAGCACGCTGGGCCGGTTCCAGCCGCCGCTGAAGGTGCCCGCGGAGGTGCGCGGCCTCTGGGCCGACCTGCCCGGGATCTACCCGGCCGACGTCAACCTCACCCCGCACTTCCCGACCGCCGCCGCCCTCTACCGGGAGATGTTCCGGCGCCGCACGAAGACCACGGTGGACGGCGTGCTCGCCGTCGACCCGGTGGTGCTGTCGTACCTGCTCAAGGCCACCGGCCCGGTGATGGTGCCCGGCGGGGCCCCGCTGGCCGCCGAGAAGGTCGTGCAGACGGTGCTCAGCGACAGCTACCAGCGGATGGACAACGAGAAACAGGACGCCTTCTTCGCCGCCTCCGCCGCCGCCGTGTTCGACGCGCTGGTCACGAAGAATGTAGACCCGAAGGCGTTGTTGTCCGCATTTGACCGTGCTGTCACTGAACGCCGGATATTGTTCTGGAGTGCCCGACCTGAAGAGCAACGGACCATCGGCGACAGCCGGATGGCCGGGGCGCTTCCGGAGAAGGACACCGTGCCGACGGTCGGCGTGTTCCTCAACGACGGCAGCGGCGCGAAGCTCGGCTACTACCTCCGGCCGTCGGCGACCCTGGCGGTCGGCGGCTGCCGGCCCGACGGCCGCCGGGAGCTCCGGCTCCGGGTCACGCTGCGTTCGTCGGCGCCGGAGTCGGGGCTCAGCGAGTCGGTCCTCGGTCTCGGTCTGGCCGGTGACCCGTACACCGTCCGCACGTTGGTGTCGGTGCACAGCCCGGCGGGCGGGGCGGTGCTCGCCGCCCGCCTGGACGGCGTCGAGACGGCGGTGGGCAGCGGCACCGAACGGCGCCGCCAGGTCGGCACCGTCAACGTCGAGGTCGGCCCGGGGGACTCCCGCACGTTGGAGGTCACCGTGCTGACGGCGGCCACCGGCGTCGGCACCGCCGAGCTGTGGCTGACCCCCACCGCCACCCCATGGACCACCCAAGTTGTTTCCGCACCAAGCTGTGATCAGTAGGAGGGAACCAATCATGCGGCTATCCCGCATCATCATGGCGCTCACGGTCGGTGTGGCCGTGCTGGCCGCGCCGACCGCAGCGGGGGCGGCGCAGCCGCAGCCGGCGCCGGGCACCGGAACGCCACAGCCCCCGGTCTACCCGCCGGGCGGCGACCCGACGCTCGCGGTGAGCCCGCCGACCGTCGTGGTCGGCCAGACCGCCACCCTGATCGGCAAGGGCTGGGGGCCGGGCGAGACGGTGATCATCACCGTCAGCCCGCCGCCGTTCGCCGCCGCCGTGCCGGGCGCCGACCAGGCGCGCCGCAGCAACGGGGAGCTGGTCGCCATGGCGCCGGTCTCGTTCCAGCGGGCGCCCCAGCCGAGCCCCAGGACCCTGACGGTCACGGCGGACGGTCGCGGCGAATTCCGCACCACCTACACGCCGCGTCACCACGGCACGTACACCTTCCGCGCCGAAGGCCAGACGTACCACCGAGTGGCGACCGCGACGCTGACCGTGCTCAAGAAGCACGCGCCGCCGCTGCCCGTCACGGGCGACAGCCTGAGCACCCCGATGAAGTTCGGCGGTGGCCTCGTCGGCGCCGGCGCGGTGCTCCTGCTGCTCTCGCTGGTCTGGCGCAAGCGCCACCGCCTCGGCATGGGGGCCGCGCGCTGACGGTGGAACGCCTCCGGGCAGGGCCCGGACACCGCGAAAGGGCTGGCGCCCGTCGGACACCTCCGACGGGCGCCAGCTCGTGCCGTGCCGCCCTGTCCGCTCCCGCCGCGCCGGCCCACCCGGGTGCGGCGCGGCCCGCCCTCGGCGGGGGAGCCACCAGGCACACGGCCGGCGACGAGGCCTGCCCGCGTCGTCCACGGCAGGGCCAGCCGGCCGTCCGGGCACCCTCGTCCGCCAGGCGGGGACATGGCACCATGACCGTGTCCTCCGCCGCCGGGTGGCCGGGGCACGACATCGATGGAGTCGGGATGACAGGACTGGCCGGCGCGCCGGTGCCGGGGCTGGCGCCACTGTGGACGCACGACCCGGTCACCGCCGGCCCCTACCGGCTGGTCGGCCGGCTGGGCGCGGGCGGTCAGGGAGTGGTCTACCTCGGCGAGGACGACCAGGGCCACCAGGTGGCGGTCAAGATGATCAACATCGACCTGAGTGATCCCCGGGCCCGGTCGCAGTTCATGAAGGAGATCGCCGCGGCGCGCCGCGTGGTCCCGTTCTGCACCGCCCAGGTGCTCTTCGCCGACGTGGACGGCGAACGGCCCTACGTGGTCAGCGAGTTCATCGAGGGCCCGACCCTCTACCGGCACGTCCGCGAGCAGGGACCGGTCGCCGGCAACGCCCTGCACCGCCTCGCCGTCGGCACCGCCACCGCGCTCGCCGCCATCCACCGCTCCGACGTCGTGCACTGCGATCTGAAGCCGGACAACGTGGTGCTCGGCCGCGACGGTCCCCGGGTGATCGACTTCGGCATCGCCCGCGCCCTGGGCGTCACCGAGACGGTGACGAGCCGGGTCATGGGGACCACCGCGTACATGGCCCCGGAGCGGTTCCGCAACGACTCGGTCGGCCCGCCCTGCGACGTCTTCGCCTGGGCCGCCACCATCGCCTTCGCCGCCGGGGGCCGGCCGCCGTTTGGCAACGACTCCCTCTTCGCGGTGATGCACCGGGTGCTGAACGACCCGCCCGACCTGCCCCCGCTGCCGCCGGGCCTGGACGAGCTGATCCGGCAGTGCCTGGCCAAGGAACCGGCGGACCGGCCGCAGGCCGAACAGGTGCTGATGCGGCTGCTCGGGCAGGACGTCGGGGCCGCCGGCCCGCTGCGCCGGGAGACCGTGCTCCAGTTGGGCAACGAGACCGCCGGCGCGCCGACGCCGAACCAGCCGCTGCCGTTGCCCCGTACCGCGTCGGAGCCGCCGGCGGCCCGGTCGGAGCCGACGGCACCGGTCCGGGTCGGTACGACGCCGGCGCCGGTGCCGGCGCCCACGGGCCGAGCGGCACCGACGCCACCGACCCGGGTCGGTACGGCACCGGTGCCGACGGCACGGCCGGAATGGACGGTGTCGCCGGAGGACCGGGAGACGCCGCGGAGTCCGTCCGCGGTCCCCGCCACCGGCGGCCCCGCGACGCCGTCCGAAACGGAGGATGGCGGCTGGGGGCGGCGGCTGCGCCGTGAGTCGGTCGACGCCGGAGGCATCTCGACCGCGATCTTCCTCGGCTCGGTCGGCGCCGCCGCCGGCTACGTCGCCTCGACCGCGGTGGGCTCGGCCGCGGCGACCGGGGCGAGCACCTTCGTCGTGGTCTACGTGGTGCGGCTGCTGGTCGCGACGGCGCTCGGCGGCCGGTCCGACCGCTCCTGACCGAGGGGCGGCGGGCCCGGCACCGCCGTTGGCGCCGCACCGATAGGTTGACTGCCACCAGTCGATCGCCGAGGAGGACGTCCCCATGGCCCCAGCCCCGTCGCGCACCCGGAAGTGGTTGCCGTACACCGCGGCCGTCACCGCCGGGCTGCTGGTCATCGCCGGGGCGTTCGTGCTCGTGCGGCAGCGGGACGCGGGCACCGACCGGCCCAGGGCCGACTGCGCCACCGACCTGGACGTCAACTCCTCCACCGAGAAGGCGGCGCTGCTGGTCGAGCTGGCCAGGCGGTACAACGACAGCGGCCGGTCGCTCGACGGGGGCGGCTGTGCCCAGGTGCACGTCAGCGCCCTGAACTCGGGCAAGGCCACCGAGGCGCTGGCCGTCGGCTGGAGCGGCACCAACCTGCCGGAGCCGCAGGTCTGGTTGCCGACGTCGAGCCTGTGGACCGGTCAGCTCCAGCTGCTCGACCGGGCCGCCGGGCGGCCGCCCCAGACCCCGGACCGCTATCCGTCGATCGCCAACAGCCCGCTGGTGATCGCGATGCCGCAGCCCAAGGGCGAGCTGGTACGCGGGCGCGGGCCGCTGGGCTGGGGGGAGATCCTCGGCCTCTCCGGGCGGCAGGGCTGGGCGGGCTTCGGCCGGCCGGAGTGGGGCCGCTTCACCTTCGGCAAGGACAACCCGAACCTCTCCACCTCGGGGCTGGCGGCGACCATCGCCACCTACTACGCCGCCGCGAAGCGCTCCAGCGACCTGACCAAGTCGGACCTGTCGGACCCGAAGGTGACCCGGTTCGTCCGGCAGATCGAGGCCAACGTGTCGCACTACAGCGACGACTCGGTGGAGCTGCTGCGCGACCTCGCCGAGGCCGACCTGGCGGGCGGGGGCGCCGGCGCCGGCGACATGAGCGCCATCGTCATGCAGGAGGAACTTGTCCACCTCTACAACGAGGGCGGGCTGAGCCCGCGGCAGGAGGGCCAGGAGCGGGGCCCCCGGCCGAAGGTGCCGCTGGTCGCCGTCCACCCGGAGGAGGGCACCTTCAACCTGGACCACCCGTTCGTGGTCCTCCCCTCCGCCGACGAACGGCAGCGGGCGGCGGCGGACGACTTCCTGAAGTTCCTGACCGAGGACGACCAGCAGAAGAGCTTCGCGCGCCTCGGCTTCCGCGACCACGAGCGGCGGGCCTCGGCGGAGCTGCTCGCCAGCGTCGGCGCCGAGCCCACCGGCGGGCTGACCTACTTCGCGCCGCCGAACCCGGCGGTGGTCGAGGCGATGCTGGACGGCTGGGGCACGCTGCGCAAGAAGGCCAACATCCTGATCGCGCTGGACACCTCCGGATCGATGTTGGCCCCGATCGGCGACCGCACCCGCTTCCAGGTCGCCTCGGCCGCGGCGGCCAAGGGGCTCGCGCTGCTCAACTCCGAGGACCGGGTCGGGCTCTGGTCGTTCTCCTCGGAGACCAGGAAGCGGCCCGAAGGCCCGTACCGGGAGGAGGTCCGGCTCGGCGACTTCGACCAGAAGCGGATCGACAGCCGCATCGCCGGTCTGCACGTCGCGGGGGAAACCGCGCTCTACGCGACGGTCCGTGCCGCCCACAAGCAGATGCTCGAGCGGTACGACCCGCAACGGATCAACGCGGTCGTCGTGCTGACCGACGGCAAGAACGAGTACCCCCGGGACAACGACCTGGCCCGGCTGCTCGCCGACGTCACCCTGGACCCGCAGCGCCCGGTGAAGGTCTTCTGCATCGCCTTCGACGGGGAGTCGGACTTCGCCACGCTGGACCGGATCGCCAAGGCGTCGTCGGGCAAGGCGTTCGACGCCACCGACCCCGCCAAGATCGACGAGGCGTTCGTGAAGCTGGTCAGCAGCTTCTGAGCGTCCCGCCCGCAGGGGCCGCCCGGTCAGATCAGCCCGTGGGCCAGCATCGCCTCCGCCACCCGGCGGAACCCGTCGATGTTGGCCCCGGCCACGTAGTCGCCGGGCAGCCCGTACTCCTCGGCGGTGTTCCAGCAGCGGTCGTGAATGTCCCGCATGATGTCGCGCAGCCGCTGCTCCGACTCGGCGAACGTCCACGAGTCCCGGCTGGCGTTCTGCTGCATCTCCAGCGCGCTCACCGCCACCCCGCCGGCGTTGGCCGCCTTGCCCGGCGCGAAGCGCACCCCGGCCCGGCCGAGGATACGTACCGCTTCCGGCGTGGTGGGCATGTTCGCGCCCTCCACCACCGCGACGCAGCCGCCGGCCACGAGCGCGGCGGCCTCCGCGCCGCCGATCTCGTTCTGCGTCGCGCACGGCAGCGCCAGGTCGCAGGGCACCTCCCAGACGGTACGACCGGAGACCGCCGCCGCGTGCGGCACGTGCCGGGCGTAGTCGTCGAGCCGGGCCCGGCGCTGCTCCTTCAGCTCCCGCAGCAGCTCCAGGTCGATGCCCTTGTCGTCCACCACGTAGCCGGACGAGTCGGAGCAGGCGACCACCCTCCCGCCGAGCTGGTGCACCTTCTCGATCGCGTAGATCGCCACGTTGCCGGAGCCGGAGACCACGACCCGCTTGCCGTCCAGGCTGTCCCCGGCCCGCCTGAGCATCTCGTCGGCGAAGAAGACCGCCCCGTAGCCGGTCGCCTCCCGACGCACCTGCGCGCCCCCGTACGCCAGGCCCTTGCCGGTGAGCACCCCGGACTCGTACCGGTTGGTGATCCGCTTGTACTGGCCGAACAGGTAGCCGATCTCCCGGCCACCCACGCCGATGTCCCCGGCCGGCACGTCGGTCTCCGCGCCGATGTGCCGGTACAGCTCGGTCATGAAGCTCTGGCAGAACCGCATCACCTCCCGGTCCGAGCGCCCCTTCGGGTCGAAGTCCGCGCCGCCCTTGCCGCCGCCGATCGACAGCCCGGTCAACGCGTTCTTGAAGATCTGCTCGAAGCCGAGGAACTTCACGATCCCGAGGTAGACCGACGGGTGGAAGCGCAGCCCGCCCTTGAACGGGCCGAGCGCGCTGTTGAACTCCACCCGGAAGCCCCGGTTTACCTGGATCCGGCCGCGGTCGTCCTCCCACGGCACCCGGAAGATGACCTGCCGCTCCGGCTCGCAGATCCGCTCGATGATCCGCGCCTCGGTGTACTCGGGGTGTCGGGCCAGCGCCGGGCCGATGCTCTCCAGCACCTCGCGTACCGCCTGGTGGAACTCCGGCTCGCCCGGATTGCGGGCGACCACGCTGGTGAACACCGTCTCCACGGTCTCCGGCATACGACACGTCCCTTCGCTCGGGTAGACCCTGTTGCTACCACCCGCGTCGGGTCACCCGCCAGCCGTCCCGGGATACGGACCGTGACCTTCGTCCGGTTGACTAATCGCGTGGACGAGTCGATCTGGGACGTGGTCCGGGCCTCGCGCGGCTGGCTGGACGCCGCCAACGGCACCGGGCAGACCGAAATGACCTGCCGGATCCTCAAACTGACCGAGGAGGCGGGAGAGGCGGCGAGCGCCTGGATCGGTCTGCTCGGTCAGAACCCGCGCAAGGGCGTCACGCACAGCCGCGAGGACGTGGCGGCCGAGCTGGCGGACGCGGCGTTCACCGCGCTGGTCGCCATCGAGAGCCTCGGGTTGGACGCCCGTTCCGTGCTCGACGCGTGCGCCAGGAAGGCCCGCTCCCGCGTCGGACCGCCTCCCGGCTGAGCCGCCGCGCGCGGCGGCTCAGCCGGTGGCTGCGGTGACCGTCACAGGCCGTGGCGGCGGTCGCCCACCACCTGCTCGCAGAGCGCCGCCTCCGACCGCGCGGAGAACGGGCCGCGGTGGGCGGCGACCGCCAGCCGGGTCTCCTCGGCGACCAGATCGGCGTTGATCTGGGCCGCCACGACCACGCCGGCCGCCGCGGCGGCGCCGACCTGGGCCGCCGGATCGGTGACGTTGCCGGCGACCCACACGCCGGGCACGTCGGTGCGGCCCGTCGCGTCGGCGGGGACGTGCTCGCCGACCCCCGCCGGGTGTTCGACCGGTCGCAGCCCGAGCGCCGCGAGGAAATTGGCGCGCGCCACCATCCGCGACGAGACGGCCAGCGCCTCGCGGCCGACGACCGTGCCGTCGCCCAGCCGTACGCCCACCAGGCGGTCCTCGACGACCTCCAGGGACGCCACCTCGCCGTGCACCACGCGGATGCCGCGGGCGGCCAGTTGCTCGGCCTGCTCGTCGGTGAGGGGCGGCATGGTGTGGCAGAAGTACGTGACGTCGGCGCTCAGCTGCCGGAACAGCAACGCCTGGTGCACCGACATCGGCCCGCCGGCCAGGATGCCGATGGCCCGGTCGCGCACCTCCCAGCCGTGGCAGTACGGGCAGTGCAGGACGTCCCTGCCCCACCGCTCCCGCAGCCCCGGGACCGCCGGCAGCTCGTCCACCAGCCCGGCGGCCACCAGCAGGCGCCGCGCCCGTACCGTCCGACCGTCGCCCAGCGTCACCACGAACCCGCCGCCGTCGCGGTCCACGGCGCCGACCTCGCCGGTCACCACCCGGCCGCCGTAGCCGCGCACCTCCGCCCGACCGCGGTCCAGCAACTCGGCCGGCCGGATCCCCTCCCGGGCCAGCAGCCCGTGCACGCCCTCGGCCGGGGCGTTGCGCGGGGCGCCGGCGTCGATCACCACCACCGACCGCCGCGCCCGGGCCAGCGTCAACGCCCCGCTCAACCCCGCCGCGCCACCTCCGATCACCACCACGTCGTAGCTGCCATCCAGCCGATCGGTCACCGTGACCACCTCCCGCGACCACGATGCGACCGCGGCGACCAAGGTGGCAAACATTGTTGCCGAAGTGGCAAGATGGCGGCATGGACGACGACCTCGACCAGGCGCTCGGCGCGGTCGGACCCCGGCTGCGCGCGCTGCGCCGGCAGCGGGAAACCACCCTGGCCGACCTGTCGGCGGCGACCGGCATCTCGGTGAGCACGCTGTCCCGGCTGGAGTCCGGTGCCCGCCGGCCGACCCTCGAACTGCTCCTCCCGCTGGCCAGGGCGCACGGCGTCACGCTCGACGAACTCGTCGACGCCCCCACCACCGGCGACCCGCGCATCCACCTGCGGCCGGTCACCCGGCACGGGATGACCATGCTGCCCCTGACCCGCCGGCCCGGCGGCATCCAGGCGTACAAGCTCGTGATCCCGGGCGGCGGTCGCAGGGCGGAACCCGATCCGCAGACCCACGAGGGCTACGAGTGGCTCTACGTCCTCAACGGGCGGCTGCGGGTCGTCCTCGGCGATCAGGACCTCGTGCTCACGCCGGGGGAGGCGGCGGAGTTCGACACCCGCGTACCGCACTGGTTCGGGTCGGCCGACGCCGAGCCGGTCGAGTTCCTCAGCCTCTTCGGCAGGCAGGGCGAACGCGCCCACCTGCGCGCCCGCCCCAGGACCCAACCCCCACCCCCCGACCCCGAATGACCCCCCGCCCGCCCGCTCCCACCGCCGGCCCCGCCCCGCTGCCGCCGCCCGCTGATCTCGGTGATCATGAGGTTGGCGGCACTGACTGAGATCGACATCGCCGCCAACCTCATGATCGACGCGGGGCGGCGGGGCGGCGGGGCGCCGGGGGCTGGAGGCGCGGGCAGCGGGGCGGGTCGGGGCAGCGGGGCGGGGCAGCGGGGCGGGAGGATGGGTGGGTGGGTGACGAGAGCGTGTGGGACGGGCAGCCGGGTGTCGTCGTACTGCCGAGCGGGGTGGCCGTGCGGGGACGGCGGATCGCGGACGCGGCGTCGCCCGCCGACTTCGCCCTGCTGCTGGCGCCCGGGTCGGCGCCCGCCTGGCCGCACCGGCGGATCCGGTGGCCCGACTTCTGGGTCCCGGTCGACCGGGCGGACGCGGTCGACGCGTTGACCGAGGCGCTGCGCCGTGCCCACGGCGGCGAGCGGGTGGAGGTGGCCTGCCGGGGCGGCACCGGGCGTACGGGCACGGCGCTGGCGGCGCTGGCGATCCTCGACGGGCTGCCGCCCGAGCGGGCGGTGGACTGGGTGCGCGCCACCTACCGCCCGCGGGCCGTGGAGACGCCCTGGCAGCGTCGCTGGCTGCGCCGCCTCACCTGACCCGGGGCCCCCGGGGGTCGGTGCGCGGCGCGGTGTGGTGCTTGTCATCGGCCGTGTTCCGGCAGCTCACGGGGGGTAGGAGAGGCGCGCACCCGAGCTCTGAGGTAGGTACCAGGCACCATGGCTCCACCCCGTGTCCCCGTCCGTCGCCACGGCGCCCACCGGGCGCCCGCCCGCCCGGCGGCGGTGATCGCCCGCACCGTGGCGTCCCTGGCCGTCCTCGTCGTGCTCGCGACGCTCTTCCTCGACGCCCTGCTGATCATCGTCGGGCTGCTCACCCCGGTCGCGGCGTCGGTGTCGCCGCTGCGGCGATGGTTGCGCCGGCTGGCGGCGCCGTCCGCCCGGGCGCTCCCCGCGTCGGGACGCTGACGTCCGGCGGGGGGAGACCCGGGCATCGGCCGGTGGTCAGCGGTCCACGTACTCGCGCAGGTGTCGGGCGGTCAGCGTGTCGCCGTGGGCGACGAGGTCGGCCGGCGTGCCGGTGAAGACGATCCGGCCGCCGTCGTGCCCCGCCCCCGGCCCGAGGTCGATCAGCCAGTCGGCGTGCGCCATGACCGCCTGGTGGTGCTCGATCACGACCACGGTGTTGCCGGCGTCGACCAGCCGGTCCAGCAGGGCGAGCAACTGGTCCACGTCGGCCAGGTGCAGGCCGGTGGTCGGCTCGTCCAGCACGTAGGTGCTTCCGCTGTCGGCCATGCGGATGGCCAGCTTGAGCCGTTGCCGCTCGCCGCCGGAGAGCGTGTTGAGCGGCTGGCCCAGGGTGAGGTAGCCGAGCCCGACGTCGACCAGCCGGTCGAGGATCGCCCGGGCGGCGCCGCCGGGGAAGAAGTCCCGGGCCTCCGTGGCGGGCATCGCGAGCACCTCGCTGATGTTCCTGCCCCGCAGCCGGTAGGTGAGCACCTCGTCGGTGAAGCGCCGCCCCTCGCACCGCTCGCAGACCGAGGCGACACCGGCCATCATCGCCAGGTCGGTGTAGACCAGGCCGATGCCCTTGCAGGTCGGGCAGGCGCCCTCGGAGTTGGCGCTGAACAGCGCGGCCTTGACCCCGTTGGCCTTGGCGAAGGCGGTGCGGATCGGGTCCAGCAGGCCGGTGTAGGTGGCCGGGTTGCTGCGCCGGGAACCCCGGATCGGCGACTGGTCGACGACCACCACGCCGTCGCGGCGGTGCAGCGAGCCGTGGATCAGCGAGCTCTTGCCGGAACCGGCCACCCCGGTCACCACGGTCAGCACGCCGAGCGGGATGTCGACGCTGACGTCCCGCAGGTTGTGCAGGTCGGCGTTGCGGATCGACAGCTGGCCCGACGGCCGGCGTACGTGCTCGCGCAGGCGTACCCGGTGGTCGAGGTGCCGGCCGGTCAGCGTGTCGGAGCGGCGCAGGCCGGCGACGTCGCCGGTGAAGCAGATCCGGCCGCCGGCCGTGCCGGCCCCGGGCCCGAGGTCGACCACGTGGTCGGCGATGGCGATCGTCTCGGGCTTGTGCTCGACGACGAGCACCGTGTTGCCCTTGTCGCGCAGGCGCAGCAGCAGGTCGTTCATCCGGGCGATGTCGTGCGGGTGCAGGCCCACGGTGGGTTCGTCGAAGACGTACGTGACGTCGGAGAGGCTGGAGCCGAGGTGCCGGACCATCTTCACCCGCTGCGCCTCGCCGCCGGAGAGGGTGGCGGACTCGCGGTCCAGGCTGAGGTAGCCCAGGCCGATCTCGACCAGCGAGTCGAGCAGCTCACGCAGGTTGCCGACCAGCGGGGCGACCGAGGGATCGTCGATCGCGCGGACGAACTCGGCCAGGTCGCTGATCTGCATCGCCGAGCATTCCGCGATGTTGCGCCCGTCGATCCGGCAGGACAGCGCCGCCGCGTTGAGCCGGCTGCCCCGGCAGGCGGCGCAGGTGGTGAAGGTGACCGCCCGGTCGACGAACGCGCGGATGTGCGCCTGCATCGACTCGCGGTCCTTGGCCAGGTAGAGCCGGCGCACCTTGACCACCAGGCCCTCGTACGTCCAGTTGTTGCCGCCTACCTTGATCTTGGTGGGCGGCTTGTGGAGGAAGTCCTCCCACTGTTGCGGCGTGTAGTCCTGGAGCTTGGCGTCCGGGTCGAACAACCCCGAGTTGACGATGGTCTGCCAGTACCACGAGTCGACCGCGAAGTTGGGCACCTTGATCGCGCCGTCGTTGAGCGAGCGCTCGCGGTCGACCAACTCGTCGACGTCGAGGTCGGAGACCCGCCCGAGGCCCTCGCAGGTCGGGCACATGCCCTCGGCCAGGTTGAAACTGAACGCGCCGGCCGCACCCACGTGCGGGGTGCCGAGCCGGCTGAAGACGATCCGCAGCATCGCGTACGCGTCGGTGGCGGTGCCGACGGTGGAGCGCGAGTTCGCGCCCATCCGCTCCTGGTCGACGACGATGGCCGCGCTCAGGTTGCGCAGCGAGTCGACGTCGGGGCGGCTCAGGTTCGGCATGAACGACTGGAGGAAGGCGCTGTAGGTCTCGTTGATCAGGCGCTGCGACTCGGCGGCGATGGTCCCGAAGACCAGGGAGGACTTGCCGGAGCCGGAGACCCCGGTGAAGACGGTCAGCCGGCGCTTGGGGATGTCGACCGAGACGGAGGCGAGGTTGTTCTCCCGGGCGCCGCGTACCTCGATCATGTCGTGGCTGTCGGCGGCGGACCGTGCTGGCTGCTGCATGCGAACCCTTCGCGAGATCGTGGGCGGAGTTCCGCCCGAGCTACATCTACGGAGGCCAGGCCGCATTCAATCGTCTCATTGAACCGCCCGTGTAGGGTTTCACGTCGCTGCGCTGCGATGGCCGCCCGAAGCGGGCGGGGAAGTCTCAAACAGCGTGGAGACGGGTAGGGTGGCCCGGTGGTGGATTCGCGACGACCGGCCGGGCGGTGGCGGGGGGCTCAGGTCGCGGCGACCGCCGGCATCTCCGTCCAGCAGGTCCGCAACTACGTCGACCTCGGCGTGCTGCCGCCGGTCGAGCGCACCCCCGCCGGTTACCGCGTCTTCACCGCCGACCACGTGCGGGCGTTGGCGGTTCTCCGGCGGATGGCCGAGGGGCACGGCTGGGCGCGTACCCGGGAGGTCATGGCCGCGGTGCACCGGGGCGACCTGGCGGCGGCGCTGGCCGCGCTCGACGCCGGCCACGCCGAGCTGGACCGCGAGCGGGCCGACATCCGGCGGGTGCTGGGCGCGTTCGAGACCGTGGTGACCAGCCCGGCCGCCGTCCTGCCGGCGCCCCGGCGCGGGGCCCGCATCGGCGAGGTCGCCGACCTGGTCGGCGTCCGCACCTCGCAGCTACGACTGTGGGAGCAGCGCGGCCTGCTCCGGCCGGTCCGCGAGCGCGGCACCGGCTACCGGGTGTACGACGCGGCCGAGGTGCGCGCCGCGCAGGTCGTCGCGCTGCTGCGCCGGGGGGCGTACCCGTTCGACATCGTCGCGGCCGTGCTCGACGAGATGCGCACCGCCGGCAGCGCCCAGCGCGTCCACGCGGAGCTGGCCAAGCGGGAGCAGGAGCTGCACCGGCGCAGCCTGCGACGGCTGCGCGCCTCGGCGGCGCTCCACGACTACCTGCGGGACCGCGACGCGGCCCTGCCCGGGTGACTCAGCGCAGCACCAGCAGGTCGAGGTGGTCGACGACCGGGCCGCTCGCCCCGGCGGCTGCGGCCCGGAGCCGGGCCAGGCCGTCGGCGTACTCCTCGTCGGTGATCAGCTGGAGCGGGGTGTGGGCCCGGCGGTCGAGGCGCTCGGCGAACTCGGCCAGCGACGCCGCCGTGGTCTGTGCGACGGGCTCGACGGTGCTGACGGTGAACCCGGCCGTGGCGAACGCCGCCCGCACCCGGGCCAGGTCCGGGTAGGTCTCGAGGACCCGTACGGCCTCCGGGAACCAGCGGAACAGCGTGATCCGTTGGTGCCGGCCGGGAAACGGCGAGCGGATCAGCACGGGGGCGCCCGGCCGGAGCACCCGGCGCAGCTCGCGCGCCGCCGCGTCGAGGTCGGGGATGTGGTGGACCACCGTGGACAGCCACGCGGCGTCGGCCACGGAGTCGCGCAGCGGCAGCGCGACGGCGTCGCCGGCGAGCAGCGGCCGGTGGGTGGCGCGGGAGCGCATCGCCTCGGCGGGCTCCACCCCCAGCACCCGGGCGCCGAACCACTCGGTGAAGGCGGCGGCCCAGGCGCCGGTGCCGGCGCCGAGGTCGAGCACGGTGGTGCCGGCACGCGGCCGCAGGTGTTGCTGCACCGCGTGCCGCCACCGGTCCAGGCCGCTGCGCGGCAGCTCCCGGGTTGCGGCGAAGGCCGCCGAGTCGGTGTCGTCGTAGGGGATCAGAGCCACGGCCATCACCTCGCCACCGTCGCCGGGAGGTCCGGGCGATCGTTCCCCGGTTTCTAGTCGCTGGGCGACGCCGGAGGCAACGGCTTGTGAGCCAACCGACGCGCTGCGTCCCGCCCCGTGGGAGCCCACCCGTCGACGCGGGCCGCGCAGGGACTCGCGCCGCGATCCCGGGTCAGCGGGACGCGGGTTGCGCGACCCAGCCGTCCTGCGCGCCGGCTTCGGGCGGCGTCGGGCCGAAGAAGGCGTCGGCGGCACGGAGCGCGGCGGCGTCGCGGAGCACGTCGCCGGGCCGGTTGGCCTGACCGAGCAGCGCGCCGCCCCATCGCATGCCTAGGTAGTCGGCGCTGCGCCGCAGGGTGGTCACCAGCGGGTCCGCCGTGGCCGGGTCCTCGTCGTTGAGGGCGCTGACCGCCCACATCCGGCGGCCCCGCATGCGCTGGCGGAAGTCGACGCCGGGCACCCGCAGCCAGCCGGACCAGTGGTCGAGGTAGAGCTTGGTGGCGGCGCTGACGCTGTACCAGTAGAGCGGCGAGGCGATCACCAGGTCGGTCGCGGCGAGCGTCTCGGTCAGCAGCAGCGCCTCGTTGCCGGTCGGCGGCACGTAGCGCTGCTCGTCGTGCCGGATGTCCCGGAAAGGCGCCAGGGGGTGGTCGGCCAGGTGGAGCCAGCGCTGCTCGACGCCGGCCGGCAGCGCGGCCGCGGCGCGCCGGGCCAGGAGTTCGGTGTTGCCGCCGGAGCGTGAGCTGCCGAGGAGGAAGAGGAAACGCATGACGGCACCGTCCATGTCCGACTGATCGAGGCATCCACGACGGTATCCGAGTGGACGCCCCTGCCGGCGGCGTGCCGACCGCTGCCGATTTCGTGCCGACCGCCGCCGGCGGCGCGCCGATGGCTGCCGATCTCGCGCCGGCCCGTCAGAGCGGCACGGCTGCCAGCACCAGCAGGGCGCACGCCGTCTCGACCAGCCCCACCCGCTTCGGCGTGACCCGGCGCCCGGCGAGCACGACCGCCCGGGCGAGCAGCACGGCGAAGACCACGGCGACGGGCACCGACGCCCAGAGCACGGCGGCGACGGCGGCGACGCCGTGGTACGTCCACGACGCCCACCGGTACCGGACGCTGTCCCGCTCCCGGATCATCGTCTTGACGTGCAGGACGGTGCCGACCAGGTAGCCCAGCGCCACGACCGTCACCCCGGCCACCCTGGTCCACGGCACCCCGGCGACCGTGGCGACGACGAGACCGAGCAGCCCGCACTGCATCACGAAGGCGAGGTCGTTGACGAACGCCCGGTCCCGCCGCCAGCGCGCGTAGCCGGCGTTCACGGCGGCGAGGACCGCGTAGAGCGGGGCGTAGGCGAGCGTCGCGGGCCGGGCCACCAGCACCGGCGCGGCCAGCGCGACCGTGGCGAGGCCGTACCCGACGAGCTGCGGCCGTACCCGGCGGAACCGGCCGGTCTTGACCGCCTGCAACCCGAAGTACGACAGCGGGTACCCGGCGAGCGCGGCCCCGAGCAGGGGCAGGTGCAGCGGGTGCGGGCCGGTGACGGTCAGCGCCGCCAGGACGGGCAGCAGCAGCATCGCCCACGCGCCGTGCTGCGGCGGCACCCAGCCCGGCGACCGCCCCCGGGCCGGCGCGGGACCGGACGCGCCCGAGGCGGGCCGCCCGGCCGGGCCGACGGTCGGGCGGCGACGGTGGGCCGGGACGGTGGTCACGGCCGCGGCGTCACGGTGAGCAGGACGGCGGCGTCCGTGACGGCGTGCAGCGCGTGCCGTACCGGCGGAATGACCACGAGGTCGCCGGCGGCGCCCTCCCAGGACTCGTCCCCGGCCACCAGGCGCACCTGCCCCACGAGCACCTGGAGCGTCGCCTCGCCCGGGCTGTCGTGCTCGTCGAGGGACCGACCGCCGCGCAGGGCGAGCAGGGTCTGCCGCAGCCGACGGTCCCGGCCCGGGTGCAGGGAACGGGCGCTGCGTCCGCTGTCGGCCTCCCGCGCGGCGGCGAGCTGCTCGTCGGCGAGGCGGGTCAGCGAGAGGGCTTCCATGGTCGTCCCTTCGTCGGTGTGGTGCGGCCCGCGAGGCGGGGTCGCCGGTGCGGCGGCACCCGCCGGCAAACCGGAAGATCGTCTACCGCTTTCGGTTCCCAGCATCCGTCCCGGCTCGGCCCGGCGGCAGGGCCGATGGTCCCGGAATCGGGGCGGCCGGCCCCGCGCGCCGCGCCGCCGCGCGCACCTGCGGGCGGGACCGCGCGGTCCCGCCCCGGGGCGCCGTGGGCGCCGGGCCTGGGGAACCCGGCCCGCACCCCGAACTCCGCCGACTAGGGTGCGGGGCATGAAGGTTCGGCTGCTGGCGGCCACGGCGACCGCCGCCCTCCTCGGTGCCGGCGCTCCCGTCCCCGCGGCGGCCAGCCCGACCGGCCCCGCCGCTCCCGCGCCGCCCACGCCCGGCGTCGTGTCGTCCGCGCCTGGCGTCGTGCCGTCCTCGGCCGGCGTGGTGCCGTCCGCGCCCGGCGTCGTGTCCTCCGCGCCCGGCGTCGTGCCGTCCTCGGCCGGCGTCGTGCCCTGCCCGAAGGCGCCCGCGCCCCGGGTGTCCCGGCCGCCGCGTCCGTCGCCGCCGCCCGCCGTGCCGCAGGAGCGGGCCGTCGGCGGCCCGGCGCTGGACACCGCCGGTCTGGTCGTCCCGGCGGGGACCGCGCGCCCGCCGGCGGTCACCGCGACCTCGTGGCTGGTCGCGGACCTGGACAGCGGCGAGGTGCTGGGCGGCTGCGGCCCGCACGAGTACGGCACCCCGGCCAGCGTGCAGAAGCTGCTGCTGGCGGCCACCATGCTGCCCCGACTCGACCCGCAGCAGGTCGTCACCGTCACCGACGGGGACATGGACATCGAACCCGGCTCGTCGGCCGTCGGGCTGGTCGCCGGCGGGCGCTACCGGATCGAGACCGTCTGGCTCGGGCTGCTGCTCCAGTCGGGCAACGAGGCGGCCAACGCGCTGGCCCGCCTCGGCGGCGGCCCGGACGGGATGGCCGGCGGCGTGCGGGCGATGAACGAGGAGGCGCACCGCCTCGGCGCCCTGCAGACCCACGCGGTGACGCCGTCCGGCCTCGACGGACGAGGCCAGTTCACCAGCGCGTACGACCTGGCGTTGATCGCCCGGGCCTGCTTCGCCGACCCGACGTTCCGCCGGTACGCGCTGACCGAGACGCACCGCATCCCCGCCCAGCCGGCGCAGCGGACCAAGGGTTTCGAGATCCAGAACGAGAACCAGCTCGTCTACCGGTACCCGGGCGCGCTCGGCGGCAAGACCGGCTTCACCGACCTGGCCCGGCACACCTACGTCGG
The DNA here is from genome assembly GCF_040640115.1 of Micromonospora sp. NPDC023644. NCBI lineage: Bacteria > Bacillati > Actinomycetota > Actinomycetes > Micromonosporales > Micromonosporaceae > Micromonospora > Micromonospora sp. NPDC023644. Next base: position 65,865 of record NZ_JBFABA010000020.1, read on the forward strand.
GGCGGCCCAGCGCAACGGGCGGCGGCTGGTGGTCACGCTGCTCGGTGCCGAGCCGCAGCCCGCGCGGGGCTGGGAGCAGGGCGCCGCCCTGCTCGACTGGGGCTTCTCGTTGCCCCGGGGCTCGGCCGTCGGCCGGCTGGTCGAGCCGGGGGAGCTGACCGCGTCGGCGGCCGCCTCGCCGCCCGCGCTGGCCGTCACCGGCGAGCCGCGCCCGGCGGCGGCCAGCGGCCCGATCGAGGACGGGCTGGTCGCACGGTGGCCCGTGGCCGCGCTCGTCGCGTCGGCGGTCGCGCTGCTGGGGACCGCGCTGCTCTGGCGCCGCCGGGCGGTGCGGCGCCGGTAGGGGGGTCGCCTCCGCGCCGCGGCAGGGGCGGGACGGATCGACAAGCGACGACGGGATCCATAGACTCCGGTCTTTCTGGCGCCACGAGTCCAGGGAGGACCCCTTGTCGAGCGAACCCCGACCGCACCCCGTCCCGCCGTCGACCGGGGCACGCCGCCGGCCGGCCCGTACGCTGACCCGCCTCGCCGGGGTGGCCCTGATCGCGGGCGCGCTGGTCACCGGTGGTGGCGCCGCCGCGGTCGCCGCGCCCGGCGGGTCCCCGGCCGACGCCTCCGCCGAGCCCCGGGTCACGCCCGGCCCGTGCGCGTACGCGGAGACGCCCGAGGACCCGGCCGCCCGCCCGGTCCCGCTGCCGCCCGACCCGAGGCGCACCCCCGACCGGGGCACCGTGCGGGTCACGTTGCGGACCAACCAGGGGCCGATCGGGCTGACCCTCGACCGGGAGGCGGCCCCCTGCACCGTGCAGAGCTTCCTGCACCTGGTGCGCCACCGCTTCTACGACCGGACCTCCTGCCACCGGCTCACCGCGTACCCGACGTTGCGGGTGCTGCAGTGCGGTGACCCGTCCGGCACCGGCTCCGGCGGTCCCGGCTACCGCTACGCCGACGAGTTGCCCACCGACCTCCCGCCGGCGCCGACCGACCCGACCGGCGTGCGCCGGCTCTACGCCCGGGGCACCCTCGCCATGGCCAACGCGGGCCCCGACACCAACGGCAGCCAGTTCTTCCTGGTCCAGGGCGATTCCGCGCTGCGCCCCCACTACACGGTCTTCGGCTCGATCGACGCCGCCGGGCTGGCCACTCTCGACCGGATCGCCGCCGGCGGCATCGCCCCCACCGCCGAGGACCCCGCGCCGGTCGACGGCGCGCCCGCCCTGCCGGTGGACATCCGGCGGGCGGTCCGGCACCACCACCAGCACCGCTGAGCGGGCTGACGCCGTCGCCGTCGGCGCCGAGGGCGCGCCGCCGCCCACGCCGACTCCCGCCGCCCGGGGCGCGTCGTTCCGGAACTTCCGGGCGGCCCCGGGCGGTGGGGGAGCGGCGGTAGCGGGAGCGGCTAGCGACCGGAACTTCCGGAACCGCACCGGGAGCGCCAGCGCCGGGCGGTTGGCGGCGCGACGGCCGTCACGGCCGGCGCGGCGGGGCCGTGCTGTCCCGGACGACCAGGTTGGTGGCGAGTTCCACCCGGGGGGAGTCGATCCCCTCGCCCTGCGCCAGCCGCAGCACGGTCCGGGCGGCCAGGCGACCCATCTCCACCAGCGGCTGCCGGACGGTGGTCAGCGGCGGTGAGGCCCAGCGGGCCTCGGGCAGGTCGTCGAAGCCCACCACGCTGACGTCGCCGGGGATCCGCAGGCCCCGGCGCCGTACGGCCTCGTAGACGCCGAAGGCCATCTGGTCGCTGGCCGCGAAGATGGCCGTCGGCGGGTCGTCGAGGTCGAGCAGCGCCGTCCCGGCGGCGAAGCCCGAGGCGTGGTAGAAGTCGCCGGGGTGCACCAGCCGGTCCTCCACCGGCGCCCCGGCCGCCTCCAGCGCGGCCCGGTGGCCGTCGAGGCGGGCCCGGCTGCACAGCAGGTGCGTCGGCCCGGCGACGAAGCCGATCCGCCGGTGCCCGAGCGAGAGCAGGTGCTCGGTCGCGGCGAGCCCGCCGGCCCAGTTGGTGGCCCCGATGGTGGGCACGTCGGTGGCGGGCACGCCGGCCGGGTCGACGACGACCACGGGCACGTTGAGGCGGCGCAGCTGCGCGTGCAGCGGCGGGCTCAGGTGCGAGGTCACGAAGATGACGCCGTCGGTGGCGCGGGCCCGCAGGTTCTGCAACCACTGCCGGGCGGCGGTGGACTGGCGGTGTATCGCGGAGACCACGGTGCCGACGCCCGCGCCGTGTCCGACGTCTTCGACACCCCGGATGATCTCCACCGCCCAGGGGCTGTCGAGGTCGTTGAAGACCAGGTCCACCAGGCCGGCGCGGCTCACCGTGCGGCTGCCGCGGCGTTGGTAGCCGTGGTGGCGCAGCAGCTCCTCCACCCGCTCGCGGGTGTCGGGGGCCACGTCCGAGCGCCCGTTGAGCACCCGCGACACGGTCGGCACCGAGACCCCGGCCTCCCGCGCGATAGCGGTGATGGTGATCCTGCGCCCGTCGTCGCCGTCCACCCGCGTCTCCTTCACCGGTCGGAAGACCGACCGTACCCGTCACCACCGAAAAACGTCCGGAACGGCGGGGCCGCTCCACCGGCCCATCTTGCCCCACGATCGGGGGTTGACGACACGGCAGGTCGGTTCTAGCGTTCGGACGAGTTACGGAAGTATTCCGGAAACTTGTCGGACGCCTTTCGGTCGTCGCGCCGGCGGCGACGTCCCCCACCACACCCCCACCACGAGAGGTCGATCATGACTGTACGCACGCGGCTCGCCCGGGTCGTCGCGCTCGGCGCCGCCCTGGCGCTGGCGCTGCCACTGACCGCCTGCGGCGACGGTGACTCGGCCGCCGGCCCGGACGAGATCCGCATCCTGGTCTACGGCGACGCCACCAACAAGGTCGAGAAACAGCTCGTCGAGACGTTCAACAAGACGTCGAAGGTCAAGGCGGTGCTGGACACCATCCCCGGCGCCGACTACCAGACCAAGCTCCAGACCATTATCAACACCAAGCAGGCGCCGGACGTCTTCTTCAACTGGGGCGGCGGCAGCATCGCCCCGTTCGTCAAGGCCGACCTGCTGCTGCCGTTGGACGACATGATCGCCAAGGATCCGGGGCTCAAGGGGAACTTCCTGCCCTCGGTCTTCAACACCGCCATGGTCGACGGCAAGGCGTACGGGGTGCCGATGCGCGGCACCCAGCCGGTGCTGCTGTTCCACAACAAGAAGGTCCTCGCCGACGCCGGCATCACCCCGCCGAAGACGTGGGACGACCTGCTGGCCGCCGTGAAGACCCTCAAGGGCAAGGGGATCACGCCGATCGCCCTCGGCGGCGGCGACCAGTGGCCCACCCAGATGTGGTACCAGTACCTCTACGACCGGGTGGCGGGCCCCGAGCTGTTCGCGCGGGCGCTCGACGGGGACAAGGGCGCCTGGGAGAGCCCGGAGAGCCGCCGCGCCCTGGAACTGCTGCGGCAACTGACCGACGCGGGCGCGTTCGGCACCAACTTCGACTCGGTCAAGTTCACCGACGGCGGCTCGCCCGCCCTGCTCGCGGGCGGCAGGGCCGGCTTCGAGCTGATGGGCTCCTGGAACTACTCGACCCACCACGACGCCAACCCGACGTTCGCCGCCGAGGGCCTCGGCTGGAGCGCCTTCCCGAGCGTCCCGGGCGGCAAGGGCGACCCGCGCAACGTGGTCGGCAACACCAACAACTTCTACTCCGTGCTGAAGAAGACCCGGCACCCGGAGGCGGTGGTCGAGTTCCTCAAGCTCCAGTACTCCGACGAGTTCGTCCAGGCGCAGCTGTCCATCGGCAACCTGCCGACCACCACCAACACCGAGAAGTTCCTCGACGGCGCCACCAACCCGGACTACCTGAAGTACCAGTTCACCCTGGTCAAGGAGGCCCCGAACTTCCAGCTCTCCTGGGACCAGGCGTACCCGCCGGCCGCGACGACGACCATCCACCAGGCCGTGCAGCAGTACTGCAACGGCCGGATGGACGCCGCCGGCTTCATCAAGGCCATGCAGTCCCTGCAGGCGGGCTGACCGCGGCCATGTCCACCACCACCCTCGCCGCCCCCACCGTGACGGAGCAGCGACGGGCCCGACGACGCCCGGGCGGCCCCACCCTCAGCCGCCCGGGCTTCGCCTGGGCCCTCCCCGCGACCCTGTTCTTCGGGCTCTTCGCACTCGTCCCGCTGGTCCTCGTGGTCGTGCTCAGCTTCACCAGCTGGGCGGGCCTCGGCTCGCCGGAGTACGTCGGGCTGGAGAACTGGCAGCGGCTCGCCCGCGATCCCGTCATGATCAACAGCCTATGGCTCAGCGTCCTGCTCACCGCCCTCGGCGTGCTGGTGCAGACGCCGCTGAGCCTGCTGATCGGCGTGTGGGCGGCCGGGCCGCAGCGCAACCGCGCCGTGCTGTCCGCCATCTTCTTCCTCCCGCTGCTGCTCTCGGCGACCGCCGTGTCGGTGCTGTGGCGGGCGCTGCTCGACCCGAACTTCGGCGTGCCCGGCCAGGCCCCGTGGCTGTTCGGCGACGGCAACCTCTTCGGCAGCCGGACGGGCGCGATCGCCGTCCTGGTCTTCGTCGGCAGCTGGCAGTTCATCCCGTTCCACGCGCTGATCTACCAGGGCGCGGCCCGCGCCGTGCCGGCGGTGCTCTACCAGGCCGCCGAGGTCGACGGCGCCGGCCGGTGGGGGCAGTTCCGCCACGTCACCCTGCCGCAGCTGCGCAACGCAATGATCACATCGGTGGTCCTCATGGTGGTCGGCGGGCTGACCACGTTCGACACCGTGCTGATCCTCACCCAGGGCGGCCCGGGCACCGACACCACCATCACCGCCTACCACATGTACGAGCAGGCGTTCCGCAGCTTCGACTTCGGCGCCGGCGCGGCCATCGCCCTGCTCCTCGTCGTCGTCGCCACCGTCATCTCGCTGATCGTGGTCCGGGTCTCCGGCTACGACCGGATGCGCTCCACCATGGAGGGACTGTGAAGCGGCACCGCCCGAACTGGCTCGCCGGGATCGGCGCCGTGGCCTGGCTGCTCCTGGTCGGCCTGCCGATCTACGTCATGGTGGCGATCACCGTGCAGACCCGCGAGGGGTACGGCCGCAACGGCCCGATCGCCCTGCCCGACACCTTCACCCTGGACAACTACACCGGCGCCTTCGACGAGGGCTTCGGCCGCTACCTGCTCAACACCCTGGTGGTGACCGCGAGCGTGGTGGCCATCGTGCTGCTGCTCGTGCCCCCGCTGGCGTACGCCATCGTGCGCAGCCGCAGCCGGCTCACCTCCGGGGTGTTCCGACTGTTCCTGCTGGGCCTGGCGATCCCGGCGCAGGCGGTCATCGTGCCGATCTTCTACCTGATCAGCAAGGCCGGGCTCTACGACAACCTCGTCGGCGTCATCCTGCCCACCGCCGCCTTCTCCCTGCCGGTGTGCGCGCTGATCCTCAGCGGCGTCATGCGGGACATCACCGCGGACCTGTACGAGGCGATGGCCATCGACGGCGCCAGCCCGGCGCGGGTGTTCCGCCAACTGGTGCTGCCGCTGTCGCGCGGCGGGATCGCCACCATCGCGGTCTTCTCCGCCCTGCAGGCGTGGAACGGCTTCCTGTTCCCGCTGATCCTCACCCAGTCCGACTCCACCAAGGTGATCACCCTCGGCCTCTACAACTTCCAGACGCAGTACGGGATCAACATTCCCGGCCTGCTCGCCGCGGTCGTGCTGTCGATGGTGCCCGTCCTGCTCGTCTATCTGTTCGCCCGGCGGGCCCTGGTGCAGGGGCTGATGGGCGTCGGAGGGAAGTGACCGACAACGTGACCCTCGACATCGCCACCGGCACCGCGATCTGGACCGACCCGACCCTCGACCTCGCGACCCGGGTGGACGCCCTGGTCGCCGCGATGACCCTGCCCGAGAAGGTGGCCCAGCTCTACGGAGTCTGGGTCGGCGCCGCCGCCGACGGGGGAGAGGTCGCGCCGTACCAGCACGAGATGGAGGAACCGGTCGACCTGGCCGACCTGCTGGACGCCGGCCTCGGCCAGCTGACCCGCCCGTTCGGCACCGCCCCGGTCGACCCCGCGCTCGGGGCGCTGTCCCTGCTGCGGACCCAGCAGCGGATCGCCGCCGCCAACCGGTTCGGCATCCCGGCGATGGCGCACGAGGAGTGCCTGGCCGGCTTCGCCGCCTGGGGCGCCACCGCGTACCCGGTGCCGCTGTCCTGGGGCGCCACCTTCGACCCGGAGCTGATCGGGCGGATGGCCGCCGCCATCGGCGCCGACCTGCGCCGCGTCGGCGTGCACCAGGGGCTGGCGCCGGTGCTCGACGTGGTGCGCGACGCGCGCTGGGGGCGGGTGGAGGAGACGATCGGCGAGGACCCCTACCTGGTGGGCACCATCGCCACCGCGTACGTGCGGGGCCTGGAGTCCGCCGGCGTGGTGGCCACCCTGAAGCACTTCGCCGGCTACTCCGCCTCCCGGGGCGGGCGCAACCTGGCGCCGGTGGCGATGGGCCCCCGCGAGCGCGCCGACGTGATCCTCCCGCCGTTCGAGATGGCGGTGCGCGAGGGCGGCGCGCGGTCGGTGATGCACGCCTACACCGACACCGACGGGATTCCCTCGGCGGCCGACGAGGACCTGCTGACCGGCCTGCTCCGCGACGCCTGGGGCTTCCCGGGCACCGTCGTGGCCGACTACTTCGGCATCGCCTTCCTGCGCACCCTGCACGGGGTGGCCGGCAGCTGGGCGGAGGCGGCCGGCGCCGCCCTCGCCGCGGGCGTGGACGTCGAGCTGCCGACGGTGAAGACGTTCGGCGAGCCGCTGCGCGAGGCGCTCGCGGCCGGCGCGGTGCCGGAGGCGCTGGTCGACCGGGCGGTCCGTCGGGTGCTGACGCAGAAGGCGCAGCTCGGCCTGCTCGACGCCGACTGGAACCCGGTGCCGGCCGCGCTGGCCGGCGCCGACCTCTCCGACCCGGACGCGCTGCGCGGCACCGTCGATCTGGACCCGCCCGCCAACCGGGCACTGGCCCGCGAGGTCGCCGAGCGCGCCGTGGTGCTGCTGGCCAACGACGGCACCCTGCCGCTGCACCGGCCGGCCCGGATCGCGCTGGTCGGCCCGCAGGCGGAGAGCCCCACGGCGGTGCTGGGCTGCTACTCGTTCCCCGCCCACGTCGGCTCCCGGCACCCCGAGGTGCCCGTCGGCATCACGCTGCCCACCCTGGCGGCGGCGCTGCGCGCCGAGTTCGCCGACAGCGTCGTGGTCACCGAGGCCGGCGTCTGCGTCGACGGCGACGACACCGGCGGGGTGGCGGCGGCGGTCGCGGCGGCGCGGGACGCGGACGTGGTGGTCGCCGCGCTCGGCGACGAGGCGGGCCTGTTCGGGCGGGGCACCAGCGGCGAGGGCTGCGACGCCGAGTCGCTGGCCCTGCCCGGGGCGCAGCAGCACCTGCTCGACGCGCTGCTGGACACCGGTACGCCCGTGGTGGTGACGCTGCTCGCCGGGCGGCCCTACGCGCTGGGCCGGGCGGTGACCGACGCGGCGGCGATCGTGCAGTCGTTCTTCCCCGGCGAGGAGGGCACCCCGGCCATCGCCGGCGTGCTCAGCGGCCGGGTCGCCCCGCAGGGGCGGCTGCCGGTCAGCGTGCCCCGGGGGCCGGGCGCGCAGCCGACCACCTACCTGTCGGCCCGGCTGGGCCACGCCAGCGACGTCTCCAACGTCGACCCGACGCCGGCGTACGGCTTCGGGCACGGCCTGGGCTACACCACGTTCGACTGGTCGGGCCTGGTGGTCGACGAGCCGGTCGCGGCGACCGACGGGGAGCTGCGGCTGCACTTCACGGTGCGCAACACCGGCTCCCGGTGGGGCAGCGAGGTGGTACAGGTGTACGCCCACGACCCGGTGGCCTCGGTGGTCCAGCCGGTGCAGCGGCTGGTCGGCTACCTCCGGGTGCCGCTGGCGGCGGGCGCGGCCTGCCGGATCGACCTGGCCGTGCCCGCCGACCTGTTCTCGTTCACCGGGCGCGACGGGCGGCGCGTCGTCGAGCCGGGGGAGCTGGAGCTGCGGCTCGCGGCGTCCAGCACCGACCACCGGCTCGTGGCGGCGGTCGCGCTGCGCGGCCCCGCCCGGCACGTCGACCACACCCGGCGGCTGCACCCCCGCTTCGCCGTCACGCCGTCGGCCGGCTGAGCGATGGCCCTCACCGACCTGCCCGAGGAGCAGTTGCGGGCGTACCGCGGCGGGGTGCGCGAGCCGGCGGACTTCGACCGGTTCTGGGCGGACACGGTCGCCGAGTCACGCCAGTGCGGCTGGCCGGTGCGCGCCGAGCCGGTGCAGACCGGGCTGAGCACGATCGACGTCCTCGACGTGACCTTCCCCGGGTTCGCCGGGCAGCCGGTGCGGGGCTGGCTGCGGCTGCCGCGCGACGCCCGACCGCCCCTGCCCACGGTCGTCCAGTACGCCGGCTACGGCGGCGGCCGGGGCCACCCGCTGGAGAACCTGCTCTGGGCCTCGGCCGGCTTCGCGCACCTGCAGATGGACACCCGGGGGCAGGGGGCGGGCTGGACCCGGGGGGACACCCCGGATCCGGCCGCCGCCGGCCCCGAGGCCCCCGGGGTGGTCACCCGGGGCGTGGAGGACCCGCGCACGTACTACTACCGGCGCTTCCTCACCGACGCGGTGCGGGCGGTGGACGCGGCCCGGACCCTGCCGGCGGTCGACCCGGCGCGGGTCGCGGTCCTCGGGCACAGCCAGGGCGGCGGTGCGGCGCTCGCCGTCGGCGCCCTGGTGCCCGACCTGCGGGCCGTCGTGGCCGGCGTGCCGTTCCTGTGCGACATGCCGCGCGGGATCGCGCTCACCGACGCCCGACCCTACGGCGAGATCCGCGACTACCTGGCCGTGCACCGGCACGCCGAGGAGCGGGTGCTGGCCACCCTGGCGTACGTCGACGGGGTGAACTTCGCCCGCCGGTGCCACCTGCCGGTGCGCTTCTCCGTCGCGCTGATGGACGAGATCGTGCCGCCGTCGACCGTCTTCGCCGCCGTCAACGCCTGCCGGGGGCCGACGGAGTTGTCGGTCTGGCGGTACAACGGCCACGAGGCGGGCGGGATCGACGACGACGAGGCGGCGCTGCGCTTCCTGCGCGTACACCTGTCGCCGGAGCGGGCGCCCGACGGCCCGTAGCCTGATAGACAGGGGGCGTGGCCAGGCCAGTGCCCATCCGCCGGCGAGCCCCGGGCGCCGCGACCGCCCGTGGGCGGGCCGTCGCGGTGGCCGTCGTGATCGTGGCGCTCGCGCCCGGCTGCACCCGACCCGCGCCGTCGCCGTCACCACCGGCCGCGCCGTCGCCGTCCGCCCCGGCGTCCCCGGCGTCCCCGGCACCGGATTCCGCCCCGGCGACGACGCCGCGCGGGCCGGGCCTCGTCGTCCTCACCGACGTCGACCCGCGCATCCGGACCGACATCCGGTACGCCGGCGCGCACAACTTCGTCGGGCGACCGGTCGCCGGCTATGCCGAACCGCTCTGCCTGCTCACCCGCCGGGCCGCCGAGGCGCTGCGCCGCGTGCAGGACGCCGCCCTCGCCCGGGGCCGCAGCCTGAAGGTGTACGACTGCTACCGCCCCCAGCGGGCCGCCGACGACTTCGTCGGCTGGGCCAGGCAGCCGGGCGAGCAGCGGATGAAGGCCGAGTTCTATCCCCGGGTGGCGAAGTCGAAGCTGTTCGACGAGGGGTACATCGGCGCCCCCACCGCCCACAGCCGGGGCAGCACGCTCGACCTGACCCTGGTCGACGTGCCGACCCCCACCCAGCCCCCGTACGCGCCGGGCCAGCCCCTGGTCTCCTGCACCGCCCCCCGGGGGCAGCGCTTCGCCGACAACGGCGTCGACATGGGCACCGGCTTCGACTGCTTCGACCCGCTCGCGCACACCGACTCGCCCCGGGTCAGCGGCGTGGCCCGGGACAACCGGCGGCTGCTGCGGCAGCTGATGACCGACGGCGGCTTCGTCAACTACGACCGCGAGTGGTGGCACTACCGCTACCGCGACGAACCCTGGCCGGACACGTACTTCGACCTGCCCGTGGCCCGTTCCTCGGCCGAGCCCGCGGGCGGCTGACACGCCCGCGCCGGCCAGGGTCCGTCCGGCTCACTTGAAGGCGGCGTGGCCGGTCAGCACCTGTCCGATGATCAGCTGGTGCACCTCGGACGTGCCCTCGTAGGTGAGCACAGACTCGAGGTTGGCCGAGTGCCGGATGACCGGGTAGTCGAGGGTGATCCCGGCCGCGCCGAGGATGGACCGGCACTCCCGGGCGATGGCGATGGACTCCCGCACGCTGTTGAGCTTGCCCAGGCTGATCTGCCGGTGGTCGAGGGTGCCGGCGTCCTTCATCGCGCCGAGGTGCAACGCCAGCAGCATCCCCTTGCCCAGCTCCAGCCCCATGTCGGCGAGCTTGAGCTGGGTGGCCTGGTACGCGGCCAGCGGCTTGTCGAAGATCTGCCGGCTGCGGGCGTACGCGACCGTCGTCTCCAGGCAGTCGTGGGCCGCGCCCAGCGCTCCGAAGACGATGCCGAACCGGGCCTCGTTGAGACACGTCAGCGGCCCGGACAGGCCGGCGGCCTCCGGCAGGATCGCGTCGGCGGGCAACCGCACGTCGTCGAGGACGAGTTCCGAGGTCACCGAGGCGCGCAGGGAGAGCTTGCGCTTGATCTCCGGGGCGGTGAAGCCCGGCGTGCCGGCGGGGACGAGGAAGCCGCGGACGCCCTCGTCGGTGCGGGCCCAGACCACGGCGACGTCCGCGACGGAGCCGTTGGTGATCCACATCTTGGTGCCGTTGAGCACCCAGTCGTCCCCGTCGCGGCGGGCCCTGGTCCGCATGCCGGCCGGGTCGGAGCCGAAGTCCGATTCGGTCAGGCCGAAGCAGCCGATCGCCTCGCCGGCGGCCATCCGGGGCAGCCACTGCTGCTTCTGCTCCTCGGAGCCGAAGCGCCAGATGGCGTACATGGCGAGCGAGCCCTGCACCGAGACCAGGGAGCGCAGCCCCGAGTCGCCCGCCTCCAGCTCGAAGCAGGCCAGTCCGTACGCGACGGCGGAGGTGCCGGCGCAGCCGTAGCCCCGCAGGTGCATGCCGAGCACGCCGAGCTCGCCGAGTTCGAGGGCCAGGTCGCGGACGGGCAGGCGGCCCTCGTCGTACCAGGTGGCGATCTCCGGGCGGATCCGTCGGTCGACGAAGCCACGGACGGCGGCCTGGAGTTCTCGGGTGTCGTCGTCGATCAGCGCGTCGACGCCGAAGTACGTAAGCGCGGGCGCGGGGGTGGACAGGGTCACGGTTCGTTCCTCCCAGGGCTTACAGGTGCGCGATCACGCCACGCGCGACGGCGACCGCCATCGCGTCCAGCGCGTCGTGGGTCATCGCCGCCATGTGCGGGGTGGCGAAGACCCTCGGATGGTGCAGGAGCGGGTCGTCGGGGTCGGGCGGTTCGGGCGCGAAGACGTCCACGGCGTAGCCCCGCAGCCGCCCGGCGTCGAGCGCGGCGAGCACGGCCCGGCTGTCCACGATCCCGGCCCGCGCGGTGTTGACCAGCAGGGCGTCCGGCCGCATCCGGGTGAGCGCGGCGGCGTCGACGAGCCCGGTGGTCTGCGGGGTCTGCGGCACGTGCAGGCTCACCACGTCGGCCTCGCGCAGCAGGTCGTCCAGCGCGACGAGGCGTACTCCCGGCGGCGGGGTGGTCGTGGCGACGTCGTACCCGATCACGTTCATGCCCATTGCCTGGGCGCGGACCGCGACGCTCCGGCCGATCGCGCCGAGCCCGACCAGACCGAGGGTGCGGCCGGCCAGCATGGTCCCGGTCAGCCCGGCCGCCACGACCGCGGACGGCAGCGACCGACCGGCCGGGAAGGCGCCCCTGGTCAACGCCGCGGTGGCCGACGGCGTCTGCCGGGCGAGGGTGAGGGCGGCCAGGACGACGAACTCGGCCACCGACTCGGCGTTGGCGCCCGGCGTGCTGACCACCTCGATGCCCAGCCGGTCGGCCGCGGCGAGGTCGATGCCGTCCAGCCCGGCGCCGTGGCGGCCGACGACCCTGAGCTGCCGGCCGGCTTCCAGCATGCCGGCCGTCACCGGCGAGGAGCGCACCACGAGGGCGTCGGCGGTGGTCAGTGGCCCGGCGGCGAGGGTCGCCGGGTCGGTGGCGTGGGCGACGTGCACCTCGCCCGCCGCCCGCAGCAGCTCCATGCCGGCCGCGGCGATGGGCTCGGTGAGCAGGATCTTCGGTGTCATGGCGTCCTCACCAGCCGGTGTAACAGGTCACCGGCACGGAGTAGAAGTCCCGCGCGTAGCCGCCCTGCTCGCGGGGGCCGTGGTTGGAGGCGCCGGTGCCGCCGAAGGGCAGGTGCAGCTCGGTGCCGGCGGTGGGCAGGTTGACCGAGACGATGCCGGCGCGGGCGTCCCGTTTGAATCGCTCGGCGGCCGACAGCGACGTGGTCACGATGCCGGCGGAGAGCCCGTAGTCGGTGTCGCCGGCCACGCTGATCGCCTCGTCGAGGTCATCGACCCTGATCACGCAGGAGACCGGGCCGAAGATCTCCTCGCGGGCCAGCCGCATGTCGTTGCGCGCGTCGGCGAAGAGGGTGGGTCGCATGAACTGTCCCTCGTCCGGGCGGTGCGTCCCGCCGGCCACCACGGTCGCGCCCTCGTCGCGGCCGATCCGGACGTAGTCGAGGTTCTGGGCGAGCTGCTCGGGGCTCACCACCGGGCCCAGCTCACTGAGCGGGTCGAGTGGATCACCGACCCGCAGCGCCCGGGCCGCCGCCGCCAGCGCCTCGACGAACCGGTCGTGGATGCCCGCCTGCACGATCAGCCGGCTCGACGCCGTGCAGCGCTGGCCGCTGCTGAAGAAGCTGCCGTCCAGGGCGCAGCGCACCGCGACGTCCAGATCGGCGTCGTCGAGCACCACGAGCGGGTTCTTGCCGCCCATCTCCAGCTGGAACCGCTTGTTGCCGTGGGCGAGGCACTGCTGTGCCACGTGGCGGCCGGTGCCGGTGCCTCCGGTGAAGGAGACGCCGTCGACCCCGGTCGAGGTCAGCAGCTCCTCGCCGACCACCCGCCCGGCGCCCATGACGAGGTTGAACACGCCGGGCGGCAGCGCGGACCCGGCGATGATCCGGGCGAGTTCCCCGGCCGAGGCGGTGACCAGTTCGGCCGGCTTGAGCACGACCGCGTTGCCGTAGGCGAGCGCGGGCGCGACCTTCCACGCCGGGATGGCGAGGGGGTAGTTCCACGGCGTGATGATTCCGACCACGCCCAGCGGTCGGCGCCGGACCTCGGCGTGGACGCCCGGCCGGGTGGACGAGTAGACCTCGCCCTGCGGCTGCAACAGCTGGTGGGCGTAGTAGCGGAAGGTCTGGCCGGCCCGGGTGACCTCGCCGCGCGCCTCGCCGAGCAGCTTGCCCTCCTCCCGCGAGAGCAGGACCGCGAGCTCCTCGGTCCGGCGCAGGATGGTGGTGCCGATGTGGTCCAGGACCTCCATCCGGAACCCGACGGGCTGGTTGGCCCAGCTGGGCTGCGCCCGGCGGGCGGCCTCGATCGCCGCGCGGGCGGTGTCCCGGCCGGCCACCGCGTACTCGCTGACGACCTCGCCGGGGCGCGCGGGGTTGCCGTTCGGCCGGCGTTCCCCGTCGACCCACTCGCCGTCGACGAGGTTGAGATGCACGGTCGTGCTCATCGGCCACCGACCGCGGCGGCGAGGGGCTGGTCCAGCGGGCCGGGGTCCTCCGGGAAGTGGCAGGCGACCTGGTGGCCGCTGCCGGCGGCCGTGGCCAGCACCGGCTCCTGCACCGCGCAGATCTCCTGCGCCTTCCAGCACCGGGTGCGGAAGCGGCATCCGCTGGGCGGGCTCAGCGGGCTCGGCACGTCCCCGGTGAGGATGACGCGCTTGCGCTCGGTCTCGACCAGCGGGTCGGGAATCGGCACCGCCGACAGCAGCGCCTTGGTGTAGGGGTGCTGCGGGCGGCGGTACATGTCCTCGCACTCGCCCACCTCGACGACGGTGCCGAGGTACATCACGGCGATGCGGTCGCAGAGGTGCCGCACGACGGCCAGGTCGTGGGCGATGAACATCATCGTCAGGCCCAGCTCCTCCTGCAACTGCTCGAGCAGGTTGACGATCTGGGCCTGGACCGAGACGTCCAACGCGGAGACCGGCTCGTCGGCGACGATGAAGTCCGGGTTGCTGACCAGGGCTCGCGCGATGCCCACCCGTTGGCGCTGGCCGCCGGAGAACTCGTGCGGATAGCGGTCGTGCCACTGTTCGCTGAGCCCCACCAGCTGCATGGTGTCCACCGCCTTGGCCCGCCGCCCGGCGGCGGAGAGGTCCGCGTGCACCAGCAACGGCTCCTCGATGAGCTCGCCGATGGTCATGCGCGGGTTCAGCGAGGCGTACGGGTCCTGGAAGATCATCTGCATCCGCCGGCGCATCGCCCGCATCCGGCCCCGGCTCAGGGTGGTCAGCTCCGTGCCGTCGAAGGCCACCGTTCCGTTGGTGGGCTTGATGAGCTGGAGGATGGCGCGCCCGGTGGTGGACTTGCCGCAGCCGGACTCGCCCACCACACCGATGATCTCGCCCCGCCGGACGTCGAGGTCCACCCCGGACACGGCACGCAGGCGGGCCGGTCGCAGCTTGCCGCGCGCGGGCACCTTGAAGTCGACCGCCAGGTCGCGCACCCGCAGCAGGGGGCGCTCGGAGGCGGCGACAGTCGACTCGGTCATCGGTTCTCCTCTGTCGAGAGGTAGGGGTGACGGTCCTCGGTGGAGAGCCAGCCGCCCTCGCTTTCGGGCCGCATGCCCCAGCAGCGGGTCAACTGGCCCCGGTCCGGCGTCTCCCACGTCGTGATGAGGTCGGGTGTGCCGCCCTGGCACGTCTCCCGCACGTGCGCGCAGCGGGGCGCGAACCGGCAGCCGGGGGGCATCTCCGACAGCTCCGGCGGGCGGCCGGCGATCGGGCGTAGCTTGCCGCCCCGGACGAGGTCCAGCCGGGGCACCGACCCCAGCAGCCCCCAGGTGTAGGGCATCTGTGGGCGGTGGAACAGGTCGACCGTCTCGGCCCGCTCCACGATCTGCCCGGCGTACATCACGTTGACCCGCTCCGCCATGCCGGCCACCACCCCGAGGTCGTGGGTGATGAGCAGGACGGCGGTGCGGGTCTCCCGGGCCAACTCCCGCAGCAGCTCCAGGATCTGCGCCTGGATGGTGACGTCGAGCGCGGTGGTGATCTCGTCGGCGAGGATCAGCCGGGGTTGGCAGGAGAGCGCCATCGCGATCATCACGCGTTGCCGCATGCCGCCGGAGAGTTGGTGCGGATAGGAGCTCAGCCGGGTCTCCGCGGCCGGGATGCGGACCATCTCCAGCAACTCGACGGCCCGCGCCCGCGCGGCACGGCGGCTCAGTCCCAAGTGCAGCTCCAGGGTCTCGGTGAGCTGCCTCCCCACGGTCAGCACCGGGTTCAACGAGGTCATCGGATCCTGGAAGATCATCGAAATGCCCTTGCCGCGGACGGCCCGCAGCTCGCGAGGGCGCAGGCGCACCAGGTCCCTGCCCTCGAAGAGCACCTGTCCGCCGGTCACCTGACCGGCCGGCGGCACGATCAGGCCCATGATGGACTGCGCGGTGGCCGACTTCCCACAGCCGGACTCGCCCACCAGTGCCACCGTCTCACCCGCGTCGACGGTGAAGGACACCCCGTCGACTGCCGTCACCGAACCGCGTGCCGCACGGAATTCGGTACGCAGGTCCCGCACCTCCAACAAGGCCATCGAACCCACCCCGCAGTCTGGACGCCTCAACGTCGCCATTCGTCAACCAGGAGTGTTGCACAGACGATGTTCGTCGTCTAGGCTCCCGGCAGCGACGAAAACCGCCACCGAGTGAAGTTGGAGCAACGTTGGCATCCAAGAGCTCGATCGAAAAAGATCGCAGCATCATCCGGGAACTCGTCCAGGACCCACGACAGACGAACGTGGCGCTGGCCGCCAAGGTCGGGCTGTCGGAAGGGTCGGTTCGACGACGGATGGAACGGTTGGTCACAGACGGGCAGCTGCAGTTCGCAGCGATCCCCAGCGCCGCCTTCATGGGCCGCCCGGTGCACACGCTCTTCGAGATCCAGAGCGCGCCGGGCAGCACAGAACAGCTCATCGACAAACTCGCGGGCATGCCCGAGATCGCGTACGTCTACCACGTGACCGGGCAGTTCGACGTCATCGCCGTCGGCTACTTCGCCTCCAGCAACGCCATGCGCCGGTTCTGGACGGAGCGGCTGGGCCACCTAGACGGGGTGATGGAGAGCCGCTCGGTGATGGTGCTGCGGGTCGCCAAGCGCGCGCACGAGTGGGCCCGCGACATCGCCGTCACCGGCGACGAGGAGTCCGCCTGGGACGCGAGCTCGGATCCCGGCGCGGCCGGTTCCGAAGTCTGACCAGACCGAAAGAGGCAAGACATGCTGCGCATCACGCTGATCCGCCTGATATCGGTTGTTCCGGTCCTGTTCGGGATCTCGGTGATCTCGTTCCTGGTGATCCGCATGATCCCCGGCGACGTGATCAGCTCGATCATGGGGCAGGACTTCGGCGACCCCGCGATCGAGGCGGAGATGCGCCGCTACTTCGGGCTGGACATGCCCGTGTACGAGCAGTTCGTGAGGTGGTTGGGCGCCCTCCTGCAGGGCGACCTCGGCACCTCGATGCGCACCGGCCAGCCGGTGCTGGAAGAGATCATGCAGCGCTTCCCGTCCACGTTGCTGCTGGCGGTCTCGGCGCTGCTGGTCTCGATCCTCATTTCCATCCCGCTCGGTGTGCTCAGCGCCACCAAGCGTAACGGCCTGCTCGACGCCAGCACCCGGGTCGCGTCGCTGATCGGGCTGTCGCTGCCGAACTTCTGGCTCGGCATCCTGCTGGTATACATCTTCTCGGTCTCGCTGGGCTGGCTGCCGTCACAGGGCGCGGGGGAGGGCGAGGGCTTCCTGGGCAGCCTGAAGTACCTCGTCCTCCCCTCGGTCACCCTCGGCGCCAGCCTCGCCGCGATCAGCATGCGGATGACCCGGTCCAGCATGCTGGAGGTGCTCAACCAGGACTACGTCCGCACCGCCCGCGCCAAGGGGCTGGGCGAACGCGGGGTCATGGTCCGGCACGCCCTGCGCAACTCGCTGATCCCGGTGGTGACGGTCCTGGGCATCCAGGCCGGGGCGCTGCTGGGCGGCACGGTCATCGTGGAGCAGGTCTTCGCGTGGCCGGGGCTCGGCACCATGGTCATCCGCGGGATCAGCCAGCGTGACTACCCCGTCGTCCAGGGGACGCTGCTCTTCCTGGCCTTCTTCTACGTCGTGGTCAACCTCCTCGTCGACCTGCTCTACACCTACCTGGATCCGAGGTTGCGCAGTGGTCACTGAAGCCGTTCCCGGCCGCCGCCAACGCGGCGGCAAGCAGCAGGAGGGCGCCTCCCGGCGGTCGACCGGCCGCCGCGGCGGCCACCTGCTGAGGTTGATGACGCGGGACAAGGTCGGCCTGGTCGGGCTGGTCATCGTGGTGCTGATGATCGCGGCCGCGGCGTTGGCCCCGCTGATCTCACCCTACGATCCGACCGCGATGTCCGACCAGCGGCTCGCCCCGCCCGGTGGCGACTTCCCGCTCGGCGCCGACGAGGCCGGGCGCGACCTGCTCAGCCGGGCCCTCTACGGCGCGCGCACCTCGCTGACGGTGAGCCTGATCGTGGTCACCTGCGCCGGGGCCATCGGCGTGCTGCTGGGGCTGCTCGCCGGCTTCTACCGGGGCGTACTCGACGCGATCATCACCCCGGCGACCGACATCATGTTCTCCTTCCCCACCCTGCTGCTGGCCCTCGCGGTCGTGGCCGCCCGGGGACCGGGCACGGAGAACCTCGTCCTGGCCCTGGTCATCGTCTTCATCCCCAGCTTCGCCCGGATCGTGCGCGGCACCGCGATGTCGGTGCGCCGGGAGCCGTACGTGGAGTCGGGCCAGGCGGTCGGGCTGAGCAACACCCGGCTCATCCTCAAGTACATCCTGCCCAACTCGATCGCGCCGATCGCCGTGCAGTTCACCACGAGCATCGCCTACGCGATCCTGATCGAGGCGTCCCTGGGCTACCTCGGGCTCGGTGTGCAGCCGCCCCAGCCGTCCTGGGGCTCGATGCTCTCCAACGGCAAGTCCTTCATGGAGATGTCGGTCTGGCCGTCGGTCGTACCGGGGGTCTGCATCATGATCGCCGTTCTCGGTTTCAACCTGCTGGGCGACACCCTTCGCGACGTCCTGGACCCGCGGCTGCGGGGCCGTTCCAGTCGCTGACCCGCAAGGAGCACAACCGCGTGGAATCCATCGACGACCACCTGGTACGCCGCCTCACCGAGTGGTCCGCGGGCCAGCCCCTGCCCGAGGAGACCTCCCCGGACGTCGACGTCGACCCCGGCCTGCTGGTGGAGTACCTCGACGCCCAGATCCAGAGCCGTCACCTCGACCTCGCCCTGCGGTGGCTGCAGGCCCAGCAGGAGGGGTTCTACACGATCGGGTCCAGCGGGCACGAGAGCAACGCCGCCGTCGCGCTGGCGCTGCGCCCGACCGATCCCGCCCTGCTGCACTACCGCTCCGGCGGCTTCTACGCCGCGCGGGCCGGTCAGGTCGCCGGTGCCACGCCGATCGCCGACGTGCTGCACTCGGCGGCGGCGTCCCGGCAGGACCCGATCTCCGGCGGCCGGCACAAGGTCTTCGGCCACCGGGAGCTGAACATCATCCCGCAGACGTCGACGATCGCCTCCCACCTGCCCCGGGCGATGGGCCTGGCGTTCGCGCTCGACCGGGGCGGCGCCGACACCGGATACCCGGCCGACGCCGTGGTGGTGTGCAGCTTCGGCGACGCCTCGGCCAACCACTCCACGGCGGCCGGCGCCCTGAACGCGGTGGGTTACAGCGCCCACCAGGGGATCCCGGTGCCGCTGCTGTTCGTCTGCGAGGACAACGGCATCGGGATCAGCACCCGCTCCCCGCACGGCTGGGTCCGGCGGATGCTGTCGGCCCTGCCCGGCATCGACTACGCGCACGCCGACGGCACCGATCCCGCCGGCCTGCTGGCCACCGCGGCCGAGGTGACGCACCAGGTGCGCACCCGACGCCGGCCCGCCGTGCTGCACCTGAGCACCGTACGGTTCATGGGCCACGCCGGCTCCGACGCCGAGCTGGCCTACCGGACCCGCGCGGAGATCCTCGCCGACCACGCCCGCGACCCGATCCTGGCGACCGCGGCCCTGCTCGCGCGGCGCCGGCTCCTCGACCCGGGCGAGACCCTCACCCGCTACGAGCACTCCCGCAAGCAGGTGATGGACCAGGCCCGGCTCATGCTGGGCCGGGTCGGGCGGCTGGACGACCCGGCGGCGGTGACCGCGCCCCTGACCGCCCGCCGGGTGGGCCCGGTCAGCGCCGCCGCGCGCCGCGCCGGTGCCGGGCGGGAGCGGGTGTTCGGCGGCAGACCCCCCGAGTCCCGCGGCCCGCTCACCCTGGCCCAGTCGATCAACGCCGCCCTGCACGACGCGCTGCTGACCTGGCCGCAGGCCCAGGTCTTCGGCGAGGACGTGGCGCGCAAGGGCGGCGTCTACGGTGTCACCCGGGGGCTGCGGAAGGCCTTCGGGGCCAGCCGGGTCTTCGACACGCTCCTCGACGAACAGACCATCCTCGGGGTCGCGCTCGGCGGGGCCCTGGCCGGCACGCTGCCGATTCCGGAGATCCAGTACCTGGCCTACCTGCACAACGCCGAGGACCAGCTGCGCGGCGAGGCCGCCTCTCTGCGCTTCTTCTCCAACGGGCAGTACTCCAACGGCATGGTCGTGCGGATCGCCGGCCTGGCCTACCAGAAGGGGTTCGGCGGGCACTTCCACAACGACAACTCGGTGGCGGTGCTGCGGGACATCCCCGGCCTGGCCTTCGCGGTCGCGTCCCACCCGGCCACCGCCCCCGCCCTGCTGCGCCAGTGTCTCGCCCTGGCCGAGCAGGAGGGGCGGGTGTGTGTCTTCCTGGAACCGATCGCGCTCTACCACCGGCGTGACCTGCACGCCGACGGCGACGGCGGCTGGCTCGCCGAGTATCCGGAGCCGGCGGACTGGGCGGCGACGGAGAACCCGCTCGGCCAGGTGCGGACGGTGTGCGAGGGCACGGACCTGGCGATGGTCACCTTCGGCAACGGCGTCCCGATGAGCCTGCGGGTGGCCGGGACGCTGGCCCGGGAACGGCAGGTCAGCACCCGGGTCGTCGACCTGCAGTGGCTGTCGCCGCTGCCGGCGGCGAGCCTGCGGGCCGCGCTCGCCGGGATCTCGCGGGTCCTCGTCGTCGACGAGAGCCGCGCCAGCGGCGGCGTCGCCGAGGCGGTGGTGGCCGCCCTGGTCGACGGCGGCTTCACCGGCCGGATCTCCCGCGTCAACAGCGTCGACAGCTACGTCCCCCTGGGCCCGGCCGCCGACCAGGTGCTGCTGGGCGAGGACGACGTGCTGGCGGCGGCCCGCTCGTTGATCGGGTGATCCCCGACTCCGACCGCACGACGCCGGCGGCCCACCCGATCGACCGGGTGGGCCGCCCGCGTGTCTGCCGCAGACGTACGAGGTGGAGACGGCCGCGCCCTGTCGAGCCGAGCCGTTCACGACATCGGGCGCCACGTCCCCCGGGCGCCGGGCGCGGCGGCCGGGCACGACGCGAAGGCGGCGGCGCACCCGTGTCCGGGTGCGCCGCCGCCTCTTCGACGTGGGTCGGTCAGTACCCCAGCTCCGGCTGACGCTGCGTGCCGGTCAGCGGCTCACCGGCCAGGTACAGGTCGAAGTTGGCGCAGAAGTCCGCGTAGAGCCGTTGCAGGTTGCCCGAACCCCGGAACGACGTGTGCGGGGTGGCCGTCGTGCGGGGCAGACCCCACAGCCGGTGGTCCGGGGGCAGCGGCTCCTCCTCGAACACGTCGAGCACGGCGCCGGCGATCCGGCCCTGGCGCATGGCGTCGACGAGCGCGTCCTCGACGATCAGCGCACCCCGCCCGACGTTGACCAGGAGGCCGGTCTCCTTCATCGCCGCGAAGCGCTCGGCGTCGAAGAAGTACCGGTTCTCGTCGGTCAGCGGCATGGCCAGCACCACGGAGTCGGCCTCGGGCAGCAGCGCGAGGTGGTCGGCGAACGACTCCACCCGGTCGAAGCCCTCGGCGGGCGTACCCGCCCGGTTGACCCCGATCACGGTGACGCCCAGGGCCCGGGCCCGCCACGCCACCTCCCGCCCGATCCCGCCGGTGCCGAAGACCAGCATGGTGCTGCCGATCAGGTCCCGGCCGACGATGCGCACCCACTCCCGGCGCTCCTGCGCCTCGCGCAGCTCGGGAAACGCCCGCTGGTGCAGGAGCACCGCGCCGATGATGTACTCGGCGATCGGCACGTTGTAGGAGTTCCCGGACCGGGTGTAGACCAGCCCCTCGTCGAGGCGGCGGCGCATGATGTCGCCGCCCACCCAGTCGAACCCGGCGGCGGTGATCTGGATCCAGCGCAGCCCGTCGCACTTGCTGAGCAGCTCGTCGAAGGTGTCCTCGTTCATGGCGCTGCGCAGGATCACCTCGGCGTCGAGGTACTCCTCACGTACCGGCTCGTCCTCCGGCACCGACGTGAACCGGCACTGCGGATAGCGCTCGCGCAGCTGCGGCAGCAGCTCGGCCAGGTTCGGCGTGATGAGGACGTGTGGTCCCCCGGTGGCGACGGTCATGACGACTCCTGCGCCTGCTTCTTCCGCTCGTTGTAGGTCAGGCCGCCCTTGGCCCAGTTGTCGTACGAGACCTCGTAGAGCAGGACGTGGGTGTTCTCGCGCGGCGAGCCGTACTTGACCAGCACGTCGGTCAGCTCGGCGATGATCGCGTTCTTGGTCTCCTGGTCACGCTTGCCGATCTCGGCACGGATGATTGCCATCGTCAGTTCTCCTTTGTCGTCGCCGCCGCGGCGAAGTCGGGATTGTTGGCGTACTCGGCCTTGACCGCCAGGTAGGCGAAGGCGTGCGTGACGCCGGTCCGCAGCACCCCGTCGAAGACCTCGCGGGCCTTGTCGATGTCGCCCTGGTGGTAGTGCCAGTTGCCCAGACCGTAACCCTGGGTGACGGTCTTCAGGTCGTTGCCGTCGCACATCGCCCACAGCTGCTCCGGGGTGATGTCGCCGGTGTAGAGCTGCATCCGGCCCTCGTACCCGACCAGGTGGTCCTCCTGGACCAGGGTGATCTTGCGGAACCGGTCGAGCACCTCCTCGGCCTCGGCCGGGCGGCCGAGCCGGCGCAGCGCCATGTACTGCCAGTCCTGCGACGCGACGATGCCCTCCTGGTGCCGCGAGGCCTCCTCGGCCGCGCGGAAGCTGGGCAGGCAGCCCTCGAAGTCACCGCTCAGGTACTGGGCGACCCCGAGGTGGTACCAGATGCCGGCGTGCAGCGTCGCGTTGTACCGGCCGAGGGCCTCCGGGTCCTGGGCGGCCATGGTGTCGGTGAGGTGCTGCGGGCGCACCTGCTCGGGCCGGCCGAGGATCAGGCTGATGACGTCCTTCTCCACCTCCGGCTGGTACATCTCGTACTCGTCCTCGACACCGGGCAGCTGGTCGGCCGCGGCGCGCAGGTCGGCGATGGCGCCGGCGTAGTCGCCGGTCGAGATGCGCCGGTGCCCACGGAAGCGCAGCAGGCGTGCGTTGCCCGGCTCCAGCTCGAGCGCCTCGGTCAGCAGGGCCACCGACTCGCCGTGCTTGTTGAGGTAGCCCTTGAGCCGGGCGGCGATGACATAGCGGTCGGTCAGCGGTACGGACGTCATGGGCCTGCCTTTCGTCGTCTTGCGGGTGGTGGCGGGGGCGCCGGGAGGTCGGCGCCCCCGCCACGGCGCGTCAGCGGTCGAGCCAGATGTGCCGGTAGAAGCGGTACGTCGGTGTCGGGTCGCCCTGGTATCCCATGACGTCCTTCTGCACCACGTCGAAGTCCGCGTTCAGGAAGGTCATGGCCACCGGCCCGCGCTCGGCCAGGATCTTCTCGGCCTGCTGGTAGAGCGCGGCGCGCTTGTCCTTGTCCATCTCCGAGCGGGCCTGGACGACGAGGGTCTCGTACTCCTTGTCGGTCCAGTTGCCGTAGTTCAGGCCGCCGCCGGGGAGGAAGCTGGCGGTGAACCGCTCGTCCGGGTCGTACGTCAGACCGAAGCCCGACTGGTACATGTCGAAGTCGGCGGACTTCGTCTTCGTGTCGGCGATGGTCGACTCGACCGACTCGATCGTCACCTTGATGCCGATCTTCGCGAGCTGCTGCTGCTCCACCTCGGCCGAGCGCACCTGGAACGCCGACGTGGCGATGACCATGAGCTTGGCCTCGAAGCCGTTCGGCAACCCCGCCTCGGCCAGCAGCGCCTTGGCCTTCTCGATGTCGGCCTTGCCGTAGATCGGCTCCTTCACCGCGCCGAACCGGTCCGGCGGGAGGTAACCCGAGTTGAGCGCGGTCCCGAAGCCGGAGTTGGCCACGTTGAGGATCTCCTGGCGGTCGAGCGCGAGGTAGATGGCCTGCCGGACCTTCACGTTGTCGTAGGGGGCCTTGGAGGTGTTGAGCCGCAGGTGCAGCGAGAGCGACCCGGATCCGCCGTACCACTTGAGCTTCTCGTCGCGCTTGAGCGCGTCGATGAACTCGGGCGCGGGACGCCAGAGGAAGTCGACCGTGCCACTGCGCACGGCGGCGGCGCGGGCGTTGTCGTCCGGGTTGAAGGTGAAGTCCATCCCGTCGAGGTAGGGAACGCCCTGCTCCCAGTACTGGGCGTGCTTGTCGAGCTTGATGGCCTGGCCGGTGACCCGCGAGGCCATCTTGAACGGGCCGCTGCCGCCGTCGACGCTGCCGTTGAGGCCGCCCGCCTCGACCACCGTGCGGTCCACGACGGACGAGGCGGCGGTGGAGAGCAGGGTCAGGATGGCGGCGTTCGGCTTGGCCAGCTTCATCTCGACGGTGCGCTCGTCGAGCGCCGTGACCGCGGTGATGCCCTCGTAGCTACGGGCCCGTGGCGCCCGGGTCGCCGGGTCCTTGATCCGTTCGATCGAGTACTTCACGTCGGCCGCGGTCACCTTGCGCCCGCTGTGGAAGACCGCGTTGTCGCGCAGCTTGAACGTCACCGTCAGGCCGTCGGCGCTCTGCTCCCACGACTCCGCGATCGCCGGCTTGATCTCGCCCCGGTACGACTGCACCAGCGACTCGTAGATCTGCTCGTTGATGACGAAGGCCGAGGTCTCCGACATGCGGTGCGGGTCGAGTTCGTTGGCGTCCAGCCGGATCATGATCCGGAGCCGGCCGCCGGACTTCGGGTTGCCTGCCGGCTGCGACTCGTCCTGGAGGCGGACGTTGCCGCTCAGGCCGTCGTTGGAGCTGCTGCCGCTGTTCTTGGACGGAGGCTCACCGCCTCCGCAGCCGGCGGCGAGCGCCGAGATGACGCCCACTGCCAGCAGTTTGGTCAAAACACGAGTTCGCATGGGTCTCCTTGGCTGGTGTCACAATCAGCGCTTACAGGTCAGGCCGGCTTCCACGTCTCCCCGTAGACCCGAAGCCAGTTGCCGCCGAGGATCTTGGTCACGTCTGCCGGCGAGAAGCCGCCGTTCAGCAGCGCCTCGGTGAAGTTGGGGAAGTCCGCGGCGTCGTCCATCCCGATCGCCCGGCGCTCGGTCCAGCCGAAGTCGCCGAGGAGGTTCTGCTGCTCCTTGGACTTCGACTGCGCGATGGACTTCAACTGCGCGATCCGCATGGGCTCCGTCCACGTCTCGTCGTAGTCGGTGGCGATCGCGACGTGGTCGATCCCGGCCACCTCCACCACGCGGCTGACGTGCTCGACGAAGCGGGCCAGATCCGGACGCCGGGACGGGTCGTCCGGGTAGTAGAGGAACCCTGACAAGGTGGTGATACCCATGACGCCGCCCTGCTCGCCGAGGCTGCGCAGGTAACCGTCGGACTTGGCCCGGATGTGCGGCGACATCGCGTCGCAGAAGGAGTGGGTCACGACGACCGGCTTGGCGGACGCCTCCATGGCGTCCAGGCCGGTGCGCTCGCCGCAGTGCGAGACGTCGACCAGGATGCCCAGCTCGTCCATCGCCTGGACGAAGCGGCGGCCCCGGTGCGTCAGACCCGAGTCGGTCTCCTCGCCGCAGCCGGCACCGAGCAGGTTCTGCCGCTGGTAGGTCAGCTGCAGGATGCGGACGCCGAGGTCGTAGAAGGTGCCGAGCAGGTCGAGGTCGACGCCGATCATCTCGGTGTCCTGCGGACCGAAGATGACGGCTTCCTTGCCCTCAGCCTTGGCCCGCTCGATGTCGGCGACGGTCAGCGCGAGCAGCACGTCGTCGGAGTGCTCGTCGATCCACCGGCGGCACCGGTTCACCTCCCGCAGGGCGGTGACCGTGTCCGCGTACGGCCTGGTGACCGTGTGGTTGACAGCGGTTACCCCGCCTCGCCGGATCCGGTCGAGGTGGGCGTCGCTGAGCTCGATCACCGTGCTTCCGTCCACCACGGTGGCGGCGGCGTGCAGCTCGGTCGCCGAGGTGGCGGGAATTTCCGTGGCGGCAGTGTTCACGTCATCTCCAGGATCATCGGAAGATGGTGAGACCCTACGAGAGCCGCCGGTTCCTGTCCATAGACCTTGGCAAACTCGTCAAATAACCGTTCCACAACGACGAATTTCGTCAAAATGGCGGTTCGCTAGCCACCGTAGCGGAGCACGACCGAACAAACAGGACAGCCGCCCGCGTACCGGTCGATTCGCGTCATCCCGATCCGGCACGAGGTCGGACGCGGCGGAGGCCGCCCGCCACGGCCCGGCGCCGTCGGGCAGGATCAGGGGTTCCGGCCCTTCGAGCGGGGCAACCGTCGGACGGCGACCCCGCCGTCGCGGGAGGGGAGTGAGCCGTGGCCACCGAACGGATCGGGCCGCCCGTCACGGGGGACGAGCGCGAGATGCTGCGCGCCTTCCTCGACTACCACCGGGCGACCCTCGCGATGAAGTGCGACGGGCTCTCCGACGAGGATCTGCGCCGGCAGTCGATGCCCCCGTCCACGCTGTCGCTGCTCGGCCTGGTCCGGCACATGGCGGAGGTGGAGCGGGCCTGGTTCCGCCGGACCATCGACGGCGAGGACGTCCCGCTGGTCTGGTCGGACTCCGGCGACTACCAGGTGGCGTACGACGCGAGCGGCGCCACCCGCGCCGAGGCGTTCGACGCCTGGCAGCGGGAGGTCGCGCACTCCCGCCGCATCGAGCGCGAGGCGGAGTCGCTCGACGTGACCGGCCACCACGCCAGGTCCGGCGAGGACGTGTCGCTGCGGCTGGTGATGCTGCACCTGATCCACGAGTACGCCCGCCACAACGGCCACGCCGACCTCCTGCGCGAGGGCGTCGACGGCACCGTCGGCGCCTGAGCCTGAGCCCGGCGCCCGACCGCCGGAGCCCGGGGCCGGCCGCTCAGTCGCCGGTGCGCAGCGGCAACCAGGCCAGCACGTCCTGGATCTTCGCGTCCCAGTACGCCCAGTCGTGCGTGCCGGGGGAGAAGTCCACGGTCAGCGGGACGCCCCGCTCGCGGGCCGCCGCGACGAAGGTCAGGTTGTCGTCGTACAGGAAGTCCTCGGTGCCGCAGGCGACGTAGAGCGCCGGCCGGTCGGCGGCGGGCACCCGGTCGAGCAGGGCGACGGTGTCGTCGTCGCTGCCGATCGCGGCGCGCTCGCCGAACACGGTGTGCCAGACGCCGGGGTCCAGGGGCGCGGTCGGGTGGTGGCGGCGGTTGACCACGTCGAGCGCGCCGGAGAGGCTCGCCGCCGCCGCGAACCGGCCCGGGTCGCGCAGCGCCCACTTGACGGCCCCGTAGCCGCCCATCGACAGGCCGGCGACGAAGGTGTCCTCCCGCCGGGCGGAGAGCCGGAAGAACTCGTGGCACACCCGGGGCAGTTCGCTGCTGAGGAACGTCCAGTAGCGGTTGCCGTGCTCCTCGTCGGTGTAGAAGCTGCGCCCGGCCTGGGGCATCACCACGGCGAGGCCGAGCGGCGCGACGTAGCGCTCGATCGAGGTGCGGCGCAGCCAGATGGTGTCGTCGTCGGACAGGCCGTGTAGCAGGTAGAGCACGGGCGGGGCGCCCTGCCCGGCGCTGCCGGTCATGCCGATCTGCGAGGAGGTCCGCTGCGGCAGGATCACGGTCATCGACGTGCTCACACCGAGGGCCTCGGAGTGGAAGTCACAGCGCATCAGGGCCACGGTCGCGACCGTAGCGCATCCTCACGTCCAGTACAGGACCCGGCAGGCCGGCAGCCGGACCGCCACCTCCCGGTCGAACCAGGCGCGCAGCTCGGCCATGGTGTCGCGCGGGTAGACGTACTTGACGGCGCCGAACCTGCCGTACCTGCGGCTGCGGGCGGACTCGTCCATCTCCAGCCTCGTGCGCGGGTACCAGCCGAGCAGCACCTCCTTGCTGCCCGGGGTGAACCGGTGGGTGATCAGCTCGGCGGTCAGGTCGAGCTCCGGCACCCCGGCGACGGCGTCGGCCACCGCGTCGAGCAGTTCGCCGTACTGCTCCCGCCAGCCGGGCAGCGGCATGATCGGCGCGACGGTCAGCCCGACGGGGTAGCCGTCGAGGGCGAGCCGGCGCAGCGCCGCGAGCCGGTCCGGCACCGGGGCGGTGCCGCCCTCCAACCGCTCGCTGACCGACCGGCAATTGACGCTGAACCGGACCCGGGTGCGCCCGGCGTGGCGCAGCCCGACGAACGTGTCGACGTCGGCGTACTTGGTGGTCCAGCGCAGCTGCACCGGGGCGTCCCAGCCGGCGAAGTGCTCCACGGCCCGTCGCCAACTGCCGGTGAGGTGCTCCAGGGCGAGCGGGTCGGTGTAGCAGGACGCCTCGAAGGTGGTGCCCTCGCCGGCCCGCGCGGCGTCACGGCTGGTCACCGTCCCCCGCCCGGCGTACTCGGCCAGGCCGGCGAGGATGTCGTCCAGGTCGGCGTACACCCGGGTCACCGGCGGCCCCGACAGCGAGCCGGCCAGGTAGCAGTACTGGCAGTGGGCCGGGCAGCCCTCCGCCAGGTCGACGCGCCAGTCCGCGCTGGGCGCGATGGGTTGCAGCCGCCGGCGCGACGGCGGGCTGACCACGATCGCCATCGTCGCCTTCGCCCGCGCGTACGTCTCCCGTTCGGTGCCGCCGCGGACGCCGGTGAGCCGGTTGGCGCGCAGCCGCTCGACCTCGATGCCCAGGGCCTCGACCCGGTCGGCGATCCGCCGGCCGTGCGGGTGGTCCAGCGCGGCCGGCGTGGCGACGACCCGGCGCGGCGTCCACCGCCGCGCCGGCCGCGCCGCCG